>JAJVHW010000011.1 GCA_022072415.1 Planctomycetota bacterium | reverse complement strand
AGCTGCGCGTCCGGGATCCGATCCGCGATCCGCTCCACGCCGTCGGCGACGGCGGCGGCGTCGCGGATGCGGCCCCGGGCGATCGCGCTCTCGATCGCGGCGCCGACGTGGGGGCCCGCCGACTCGGGGTCCGGACCGAGCAGCGTGTGGCGCACGAGCTCCTCGGCCGCCGGCCCCGTGGCCGAGCGCCCGGCCGCGCCGTCAGGACCGGGGGGGAGACGCGCCGCAAGTGCGGCCGCGATGGCGCCGTGCCGGTCGCGCCTCGCGGCGGGGTCCATCCGCTCCCACGCGCGTTCGCGGATCTGGTGGTGGTCGAACTGGAACCGCGGACCCGCCGTGCGGACCAGTCCGTGGGCGCGCTCGATCGCGGCGAACCGCTCCATCGCATGCACGGCGGCGACGCGCTCGGCGGCGGCGACGAGCGAAGCGTCGAACTCGAAGCCGACGCACGCGGCGGTCTCGAGCAGCGACCGGTCGCCGGCGTCGAGTCCTGCGAGCCGCGCGAGGACGAGATCCTCGACGCTCGACGGGACCTCGACCCGCGACGGGTCCGACGTCACGAACCACCGGCCGGCGCCGTCGCGCGAGAGCGCCCGCCCGTCGCGGAGGCCGCGCAGCACCTCGAACACGAAGAACGGATTCCCTCCGGACTTCGCGGCCAGCACCGGCGCGATCTGACCCGCGAGGACTTCGCTGGCGACGGCCTGCCGCAGCAGCGTCTCGATCTGCCGTTCGTCGAGGGGGCGGAGCGCGATCCTGGACGCGGGCGTCGCGCGCTCGAGGGCGGCGATCCACGCGTCGTCCCCGACGGGACGGGACGTCGCGATCAGGAGCACTCGCGCGGCCGCGAGCCCGGGGACCAACTCCGCCAGCGCCGCGCGCGCGGAGGAGTCGGCGAAGTGCGCGTCCTCGACGAGGAGGAGCACGGGCCGTTCGGCGGCGGCGGCCCGGAGCACGGACGCGATGCAGCGCGCGAGCGCCGCCGGGCCGAGGTGCGGCGCTCCCGCCGGAGGCGCCTCGCCGCGCAGCCACGCGACGAACGACGGCACGAGCGAAGGCGTCTCGGAGAGCGCCGCCGCGGCCGGCTCGAACACTCCGTCCCTGCCGAAGTGCGCGGTGATCGCGTCGGCCAGGGCGCCGGCGCCGCCCTCCGCCCCGGGAAGGAAGCCGCCGTGGAGGAAGAAGATGTCCTCGCCCTCCGACTCGAGCCGGGCCGCGAACTCGTCCGCGAGTCGGCTCTTCCCGATCCCGGCCTCGCCCGTGACGACGGCCGCGCGCAGCCCGCCGGCGCACGCCCGCCGCCACTCCTCGCGCAGCGCCGCCAGCTCGTCCTCGCGGCCGACGAACGCGGAGTCCCGCGCGACGCGCACCCTGCGGAGGGGCCTTCGCGACGCGGCGCGGAGCTCTCGCTCCCGGCGTTCCCACCATGGGCCCGCCTCGCCCGCTTCGAGCGCGTCGGCCGCTTCGGCCGCCGTGGCGAACCGGGCGTCCCGGTCCTTCTGCAGGAGCGTCGCGACGAACTCCTCGAAGAACGGCGAGGCCTGCGGGTTCACGAGCCCGAGCCGCGGCGGCTCCTCGCGGAGGATGCGGCGGAACACGACGCGCCAGTCCGGGTCCTCGAAGGGGTTCGTTCCGGAGGAGAGCTCGTAGAGGACCGTCCCCAGCGCGTGGAGGTCGGCGCGGCCGTCGATCCCGCCGTCGGCCTCCGCGAACTGCTCCGGCGCCGCGTACTGGACGGACCCGACGAACGCCCCCGTCGCCGTGACCCGTTCGTCGCCCGCCCCGCCGCGGGCGATCCCGAGATCCATGACCTTCACTTCGTGCCGGCGCGTCACGAGGACGTTCTCCGGCTTCACGTCCCGGTGGACGACGCCCGCCGCGTGGATCGCCGCCAGACCGCGGGCGACCTCGCACCCGATGCGCCTGCAGAGGTCCTCCGGAACGCGGCGCATCTCGTCGAGGAGCCCGCGGAGCGTGCGCCCCTCGACGTACTCCATCGCGATCCATCGAAGCGGGCGTCCTTCGACGTCGTGCTCGCCGGACGCGAGCGTCGCGACCACGTTGGGGTGGCGGATCGTCGCGCCGATCGCCGCCTCGCGGCGGAACCGCGCGAGCGCGCCGGCATCCTCGAGGAGGTGCGGCAGCACGACCTTGAGCGCGACGGCGCCGCCGGGCCCGGTCGCGCGGTAGACGGTGCCCATGCCGCCCGCGCCGAGCACCGCCTCCACGCGGAAGTCGCCGATCCGTTCCCCGATCACGCCGCTACTCCCTGCGCCGCACCAGGTCGAACGAGATCCGCAGCATGTCGTACCGCGCGCCCTCGTGGCCCCACGGGACGATCATGAACGTCTGCACGGCGCCGTCCTTGCCGCGCATGGTGAGGTGGTTGTCCGCGATCTCGTACTGCCCGTCGTGGCCGGTGAGGTTCGAGTCGTGGGTGCCGTCCTTCACGCCCACGGTCTGGGAGCGGCGGTACTCGTAGGTGCCGTCGCGGCGGAACACGTACCGCGTGGCGTTGGCCAGGCTGACGTCGTCCAGGGGGCCGGACCCGAACGACGCGGCGTTCATGCTGACCCACGTCCCGTCGAGCCGCGTCCCCTTCGGAAACCTCTCCGCGCGGAACGTGGAGATGCCGTTCAGCTTGAGCAGGTCGGCCGACTCCTGCACGAAGTCGAGCGGCTTCCACTCCTGCGCGTCGCCGCCGAAGTCGAGGTGGAGCTTCCCGCCTTCGATCCCGTACGCGCCGCAGTTGGACGGACTGACCGCCTGCGCCGCCGCGGCGTCGATGTCGTCCGGGTTGAAGCCGACGCCCAGGTAGACTCGGCCGTCCGGGAAGAACCGGAAGAACTGTTCGATCTGCTTCGCGCCGCCGCCCGCGAAGGCGCGCCAGTAGAACCCGTCGAGTCCCTTGCGGCCCGGGACGTCGGCCGGCGTCACCTTCACGCGCGACGCGCCGCCCACGTCGCGCACCCGCTCGGCGACCGCCCACTCCTCCATCTTCCCCATGTCGGGGCCGGAGTACCGGATGCGGAGGCGCTTCCCGTCGGTCTCCTTCACGACCGCGGGCCACCACGAGCCGTGCCAGTAGACCTCGACCTCCTTGCCGACCATCTGCGCCGGCGGGAGCCCTCCGCCGTTGCCTTCGCGGCCCTTCCGCGGGAGGAGTTCCGTGTCCTCGCCCTTCCGGCGGATGCGGTCCCGCGGGAGCCACTCGTCGGACTCCTTCCCGTAGCCGCGCCAGTGGACGAAGTACTTCCCGTCCTTCACCTCGAGGATGTCGATCTCGTACCACGAGTTGTTCCACGATCCTTCGCAGCGTTCGCCGACGACGGGATGGCCCGGTGCGACAGGGGCGGCCGGAGCCGCTGGCGCGGCCGGAGCGGCGGGCTTCGCAGGATCGGCAGGGGCTGCCGGCGCCCCCGCGCGCCGACGAAGTTCCGCCGACTCCTTCCACATGTCCCAGTTGTCGCCGTAGCCGTCGAAGTGGACGAACCACTTCTTCTCCTTGCCGTCCACCTTCCGCACGACGCCGGGCCACCACTTCCCGCCCCAGAAGATGTCCACCGCGTCGCCCTCCTTCAGGTCGGCGTCCTGCGCGAGGGCGGCGGGGCTGACCGTCTCGCACGGCGTGACCGCCGAGAGGAGCGCAAGGACCGCGAGCGCGGCGGAGGGGGAGAATCGCATGGAGGGCTCCTTCGTCGGACGACCGGGGCGCATCGTAGTCCGCGAACCCGGGGCGGGCACAACCGGGATTCCGCGAAGACCGGCTTCGGCGATACCCTGCGCCGATGCACCGAGCCCGCCCGCTTTCGCTTCTGCTCCTCCTCTTCGCCCTCCTCGCCGCCGCCTGCGGCGCCGACGCGCCGGTGCGCCGCATCAAGCTCGTCACGACCACGAGCGTGCGCGACTCCGGGCTGATGGACGCGCTGCTGCCGGAGTTCACGAAGGAGACGGGGATCGGCGTGGACGTGATCGCGGTGGGGACCGGCGCGGCGTTCCAGCAGGCGCGCGACGGGAACGCCGATCTCCTCGTCGTCCACGACCGGAAGGGCGAGGACGAGTTCGTCGCGTCGGGGCACGGGCGGGAGCGCCGCGACCTCATGTGGAACACGTTCGAGATCGCCGGGCCGAAGGACGATCCGGCGGGCGTGCGGAAGGCGCCCACGGCGGCCGACGCGTTCAAGGCGATCGCGCTCGCGCAGGCGCCGTTCATCTCCCGGGGCGACGACTCGGGCACGCACCGCCGCGAAGTCTCGATCTGGAAGAAGGCGGGGATCACGCCCGCGCAGCCGTGGCACCAGCAGTCGGGCCAGGGGATGGGGCCCACGCTGACCATCGCCGACGAGAAGAAGGCCTACGTCCTCACCGACCGCGGCACGCGGCTCTCCTACCGCGCGAAGACGCAGCTCGACGCGCTGCTCGGCGGCACGGAGGACCTGAAGAACCACTACGCGGTCGTCGTCCTCTCGGAAGAGCGGCACCCCGCGCTCGCGCACCGCGAGGCGGGCGTGCTCGCCGACTGGCTCGTCTCGGCGAAGACGGCCGACCGGATCGGCGCGTTCAAGGTGGACGGCGAATCCCTCTTCGTGCCCGCTCGCGCGCCCCAGTAGAAGCGCAGCGTGCAGCCCGACGAGGTCCTCGCCCCCGCGCTCCGCTCGCTCGTCTTCTCCGTGCTGGCGACCGCCATCGCCGTCGTCCCGGCGCTGCCGCTCGCGGTGAAGCTCGGGATGTCCCGGAGTCCCGCGACGCGGTGGGGTCTCGTCGCCGCCCGCGCCGGGATGGCGTTCCCGACCGTCGCGGTGGGGCTCCTCGTCTACGCGATGCTGTCCCGCTACGGGCCGCTCGGCGGGCTCGACCTCCTGTACACGCCGTGGGCGATCATCACGGGCGAGGTGCTGCTCGCGGTCCCGATGATCATCGCCCTCGGCGCGGCGTCCGTGGGGGACCTCGACCCCCGGTTCCGCGAGACCGTGCAGGCGCTCGGGCTCCGCGGGTGGACGAGGATCCGCCTCGCGTGCGGCGAGGCGCGCGAAGGGCTCCTCGCGGCGGTGCTCGCGGCGTTCGCGCGGTGCGTGACGGAACTCGGCGTCGCGCTGCTCGTCGGCGGGAACCTCCAGTCGTCGGACGCATGGCGGTCCACGCGGACGCTCACGACGTCGATCGCGACCGAGACGTCGCGCGGCGACTTCCGCGCGGCCATGGCGCGCGGGCTGCTCCTCATCGGCGTCGCGCTCGCGGTGAACCTGGCCGTGGACGCGATCCGGCGGAGGAAGCCGCGATGAGCCTCCTCCGCGTCGCCGCGACGACCTTCGTCCACGAGGGCGGCGTGCGCGTGGCGATTCCGGCCGTGAGCGTCGAACCCGGCGAGCGCCTCGCGATCACCGGGCGGAACGGATGCGGGAAGACCACGCTCCTCCGCGTGATGGCCGGACTGATCGAAGCGGACGGCGCGCGGACGTGCGAGCTCGCGCCGGGGGACATCGCGTGGGTGGGGCAGCGCCCGTGGCTCTTCCGCGCGACGGTGGCCGCGAACGTGGCGCTCGGGGCGCGTCGCGCCGGGCGCGTGCCGCCGGACGATCCGCGGATCACGGCGATCCTCGACGCGCTGGGGATCGCCGATCTCGCCGCGCGTCCGGCGCGGTCGCTCTCCGAGGGCCAGCAGGCCCGCGCGGCCATCGCCCGCGCCGTGCTCGGACAGCCGAAGCTGCTGCTGATGGACGAACCTTTCGCCGCGCTCGACGGCGACGGCGTCCGCCGCGCGGCCGCCGCGGTGCGGGGAATCGCCGGCGTGACGATCGTCACCTGCGCGCCGTCGGCCGACGCCCTCCGCGCCCTCGACCCGACGCGCGCGATCGCGCTCCAAGACGGGTCCGATTCCGGCCGATAACCCCCGTGGAGAAGAGGAGTGCGGGCGCACTCCGTGCGACCCTCTCCGGGCGGTGCCGTCCTGCCGCTGCCGTACCCCTCACGAACCCCACGGGGAGCGAGCTTGCAGGCCGAGACACACGCAACGGCGCACGCGTCGTCCGACGCGCGCGCACAGATCCGTTTCCGGGAGCACTCGCCGTTCTGGAACGAGCTGACGCGCCGTGTGGACGCGCATTTCGCCGGGTCCGGCCGCGCGCAGACGGGCGGCGTCCGCATGGTCGTGAAGACGCTGGCGATCTTCGCCTGGCTGGGCGCGTCGTACTTCGCGCTCGTGTGGTACGCGTCCGGCTGGGAGACCGCCGTGCCGCTCGCGATCTCGCTGAGCCTCGCGGTCGCCGGGGTCGGGTTCAACGTGCAGCACGACGGCGGGCACGACGCGTACGCGAAGTCGAAGTTCTGGAACCGCGTCACGGCGGCGTCGCTGGACCTCGTCGGCGGGTCGAGCTACGTGTGGCGGTGGAAGCACTCGATCATGCACCACACGTTCACCAACGTGGACGGGCACGACGAGGACATCGACTCCGCCCCGTTCCTGCGCCTCGCGCCGGGGCAGCGCCGCCGCTCGTTCCATCGCTTCCAGCACTGGTACGCGTGGCTGCTCTTCGGCTTCCTGCCCGGCAAGTGGGCCTATTGGGACGATTTCTCGGCCGTGATCCGCGGGAAGGTCGGGAAGCGTCCGATCCCGCGTCCCCGCGGACGCGACCTCGCCGTCCTGATCGCCGGGAAGCTCGCGTACACGGGATGGGTGTTCGTGGTCCCGGTGGCCGCCGGGCACTCGGTCGGGCTCGTGCTCGGGATGTACGCCTTCTGCTCGCTCGTGACGGGCGTGACGCTCGCGGTCGTGTTCCAGTCCGCGCACTGCGTGGTCGAGGCGGAGTTCCCCGCGGCCGGCGAGGGCGGGCGCCTCGAGCGCGGCTTCGGCGAGCACCAGCTCGCGACCACCATGGACTTCGCGCCGAACAACCCTTTCCTCACGTGGTACCTCGGCGGGCTCACGCACCAGGTGGAGCACCACCTCTTCCCCCGCATCAGCCACGTCCACTACCCCGACCTCGCGCCGATCGTGAAGCGGACCTGCGACGAGTACGGGATCGAGCACCGCACGCACCCGAGCTTCCGGGCCGCCATCGCGTCCCACGTGCGGCACCTCCGCAGGCTCGGCGCCCCCGCCTGAGGGCGGGGACGGTCCTCGGGTTCTGACGCCGGGCCGGGGCCCTTCGCTATCTTCCGCGGTTCGGCCCGCGCCTTCGCGGCGGGCTTCGCGAGGGCACACATCTCATGAAGATCGCCGTGATCGGAACCGGATACGTCGGCCTCGTGGCCGGGACCTGCTTCGCCGACACCGGGAACCAGGTCGTCTGCGTGGACGTGGACGCCGCCAAGGTCGAGGCGCTCCGCGCGGGGAAGATCCCGATCTACGAGCCGGGGCTCGAGGAGCTCGTCCGCCGGAACGTCGCCGAGGAGCGCCTCAGCTTCACGACCGACACCGTGGACGCCGTGCAGAAGTCCCTGGTCGTCTTCATCGCCGTCGGCACACCGGCGGGCGAGGACGGGTCGAGCGACCTCTCCTACGTCCTCGGCGCCGCGCGGGCGATCGGCCGCGCGATGAACGGGTTCAAGGTGATCGTGGACAAGAGCACCGTGCCCGTCGGCACGGCGCGGCTCGTCCGCGACGCGGTCCGCGGCGAGACGACGCACCCCTTCGACGTGGTGAGCAACCCGGAGTTCCTGAAGGAGGGCGCCGCGATCGACGACTTCATGAAGCCCGACCGCGTCGTCGTCGGATGCGACGACCCGCGCACGGCCGAGCTCATGAAGGAGCTCTACGCGCCGTTCGTCCGCACGGGGAAGCCGATCCTCGTGATGGACGTCGCCTCGGCCGAGCTCACGAAGTACGCGGCCAACGCGATGCTCGCCACGCGCATCAGCTTCATGAACGAGGTCGCCTGCCTCTGCGAGAAGCTCGGCGCCGACGTGAATCTCGTCCGCCAGGGCGTGGGGCTCGACGCGCGCATCGGCATGCCGTTCCTCTTCCCGGGGATCGGCTACGGCGGCTCCTGCTTCCCGAAGGACATCAAGGCGCTCGTCCGCACCGCGCGCGGCGTCGGCTACGACTTCCGGATCCTCGAGGCCGTCGAGGACGTGAACGAGAACCAGAAGGGCTGGGCGCTCCGCAAGGTGGACCAGCACTTCGGCTCGTCCCCCGGCGGGAAGTCGCTCGCCGGGCGCACGATCGGCGTGTGGGGCCTCTCCTTCAAGCCGCAGACCGACGACATGCGCGAGGCGCCGTCGATCGTGGTCGTCGAGGGGCTCCTCGCCCGCGGCGCGACCGTGCGGGTCTGCGATCCGGAGGCGATCCACGAGGCGAAGCGCCACTTCGGCGACCGGGTCAGCTACCACAAGAAGCAGTACGACGCGATCGACGGCGCAGACGCCCTCGTCCTGTGCACCGAGTGGAACGAGTTCCGCCACCCCGACTTCGACCGCATCCAGTCGCTCCTGAAGACGCCCGTCGTCTTCGACGGACGGAACGTCTGGTGCAACAACCGCCTCCCCGAGCGCGGCTTCACGTACCACGCCGTCGGCATCCCCTTCCGCGAAGCGAAGCGGTAGGCGCCGCGGCGCGCGCAGTCCGGCGGCGGTCCGCTCCGCGGCCGGGAGGCGCATCCGGGCGCCGTCACCGGGTGCCTGCGGGACCCCGGAGGGATTCCGCGTCGCGCGTGTCGCATTCGTGCAAGACAGGGCCGGACCGCGCGAATAGCGTTCCCGGACCCCGCGGCGCGTCGGATCCGGCGTGCCGGGAAGTGAGGTTCCGACGCACATGAGTCACCGATTCCTCCGCCGCGCGCGCCGCCTCCTCGCAGGGTGGGCGATCCTCGCAACGTTCTTCGCCGCCGCGCCGCGCCAGCCGGCGCGCGCCGAGGACAAGGCCGCCTCGGCACCGGCCTCCGCCGCAGAACTCGCAGGCACCTGGCAGTACGCCGAGGACCGGACCCCGCCGGAGCACAAGCGGGATCCGCGCGAACGCGGGCCGCTCGGCGCGAGCTTCAAGGTGTCGCTCGAAGAGAAGGCGGTCGTCGTCGAGCAGACGATGCGCGGGGCGCTCCGCCCGTCCCGCGTGGCGCTCGACGGCAGCGAGGACGTGAGGCAGGAAGGCGCGTCGACGCGGAAGACGAGCGGGCGCATGGAGCGCGGAGCGCTGTCGATCCTCGAGGTCACGACCACCGAGCGCTCGGGCGCGGTGTCCACGCACACGGTCGAATACACCCTCACGCCCGTGAAGGAGGGGATCCTCGTCTGGCGGCGGATCGCCGGCACGCCGCCGATCGAGCGCACGGCGCTCTACCGCCGCGCGAGCGACGTGGCCGCGCCGAAGGCGGCGAAGGGCGACCTGAAGCAGCTCGCATGGCTCGAAGGCCGGTTCACGGCCGCGGCCGGCGGCGAGAAGCCGAGCGAGTCCGAGGAGCACTGGGGCCCCGCCGGCGGGGGCGCGATGCTCGGCACGGCCCGCACCGTGACGTCCGGGAAGATGACGTCGTTCGAGTTCCTCCGCATCGTCGAACGAGACGGCGGCCTCGTGTACGTGGCGCAGCCCGGCGGCGGCCCGGCGGTCGAGTTCGTCCTCACCGAGCTGACGGCGACGCGCGCGCTCTTCGAGAACCCCCAGCACGACTACCCCAAGCGCATCGTCTACGAGCACCTGCCCGCGGCGCAGGGCGGCAAGGACGGACTGCGCACGGAGATCAGCGACGCCGGCGGATCGCGCGCGATGAGCGCCACCTACGAACGGGCCCGCTGAGGCGGGGCGGACGCGACCCTTCCGCGGGGCGCCCGGCCGCGGGCTCGGATGCTCCGGACGCGCAGTCCGATCGCCCGGATGCGGCGGAGCCGACCGCAGCCGAGCGTCACCCCCGCCGCCGCGCGCACTCCCACAGGAACACCGCGGCGGCGGTGGCGACGTTGAGGCAGCCCCAGTTGTCGTCCATGGGGATCTTCACGGCGCGGTCGCAGAGGGAGACGAGGGGGGCGGAGAGGCCGGTGGCCTCGGAGCCGAGGACGATGCAGGCGTCGGCGCGGAGGTCGGCGTCGAGCGCGGGGTCGCCGAGGGGCGTGACCGGGTCGTAGAGGTGCGCGGCGAGGAGGCGCGTGCCGTGCGACGCGCGGAGCGAGGCGAGGGCGGCGGGGAGGTCGTCCACCTTCCACACGGGGACGTGGAAGACGGCGCCCATCGACACGCGGGCCGCGCGGCGGACGAACGGGTCGTGCGACGCGCGGTCGAGGATCACGCCGCTCGCGCCGAAGCCGGCGGCGTTGCGGAGGATGCCGCCGACGTTCTCGGCGTTGGAGACGCCCTCGAGCGCCACGAAGAGGTGCGGGCGCCGGGCCGTTGCGACGTCGCCGACCGCGGGCCAGCGCGGCGTCTCGGCGAGGGCCATCACGCCCTGGTGGAGCGAGTAGCCGATGATCCCCTCGATCGCGTCCTTCGGGGCGACGTAGACGTCCACCTCCGCGGACTCGGGGCGCGGCGCGACGAGCGAGCGCATCTCGTCCACCCACTCCGCGGCGCACAGGATCGACCGCACCCGCGCGGCGCTGCGGAGGAGCTGCCGCACGACGCGGGCGCCCTCGCAGACGAAGAGGCCGTCCTTCCGCACCGACTCGATCCGGCGGAGCGTGCGGTAGGGCTCGACGCGCGGGTCGGAGAGGCCCGCGACGGGGACGACGTTCATCGGGGCTTCACGACGAGCACCGAGCACGGCGCTTCGGCGAGGAGCCGCTCGGCGGTGCGGCCGATCCCGAGCAGCGCGGCAGCGGCGCCGTGGACGACGGAGCCGAGCACGACGAGGTCGGCCTTCTGCTCCGCGGCCGCGCGCAGGATCACCGGCGCGGTGTCGCCGTCGTGCATGTGCAGCTTCGCCTTCGGGCCCTTCTTCGTGAGCCGCGCGACGAGCTTCGGGATCTCGCGGAGCGCGCGCTCGCGCCGCTCGGCGCGGTAGGCCTGCACGATCGCCGTGTCGGCGGCGCCGGCGCGGAGCACGTCCTCGGCCGCGAGGTTCACCACGTGGACCACGTGGAGCGGTCCCTCGACGGCGGCGGCGATCCGCACCGCCGCGGCGAGGACGTGCGGCGCCATGTCGCCGAGGTCGATCGCGCAGACGACGCGCGACCCCTTCTTCCCGAACGACGCGCGCGCGATCCACGAGTCGGCCGCGGCGCGGCGGACGAGCTGGAGCGTCGTGCTGCCGAGGAGGTTCCGCGCGGCCTCGCCGCGTTCGCGGGTTCCGGTCACCACCAGATCGCGGGCGTTCCTGGAGACGTCGTCGAGCAGCGCGGCGGACGGGCCGCCGATCACGGCGGCGGACGTCGTCCGCTTCACGCCCGCGCTCTTCGCGGCCGCGGCCGCGGCGGCCACGCGCTTCGCGGCGCGGGTCCGGAGCGTCGCGCGCCCGGCCTTCTCCTCCGCGGCGACCATCGCGGCCGCGGCGGGGTCCACGTCGAGCGACGTGAGCACGTGGAGCTTCGCGCCCTGGGCCTTCGCGACCCACACGGCCGAGTCGAAGGCCGCGCGGCTGGCCGGCGAGAGCGGGCCCTCGTCCACGCGGAGGTCCGCGTTCGAGAGGTCGAGTCCGACGACGACGTTCTTGTGTGCTGGCATGGCGGCGAGACTACCCGGGGCCCGCCGCGTCGCGAACGGACCTCCGTCACGTCGGCGGCGGGAACCGCTCCGTGGGGTAGGCTTCCGGCATGAACGCCCGCACGCTCGCCGCCGCCGCGCTTCCCGCGCTCCTGCTCCCCGTCCCGCCGGCGTCCGGCGGGGAGCGCCGCCCGCACGCCCCCCCGACGCCCGTCTTCGAAGCGCGCGACGCAGCGGAGCCGCGGCCGCCGTTCCGCGCCGATCCGGTCCTCTACTCGCACGGAGACCCGACCGACGAGGAGCAGCTCTTCATGGAGATCATGAACCGCGCCCGGGCGGACCCGGACGCGGAGGCCGACCGCGTGTTCGACGACTACGGGCTCCAGTCCGTCACGAGCGCGGTGAACTTCTACACCTCGCAGCGCCCCGGCGTGGAGTACACGCGCGCGGAGAACCGCGACGCGTTCCGGAGCTACGCGCCCCAGCCGCCCTTCGCGTTCAACGCGAACCTCCTCGCCGCGGCGCGGGCGCACTCCGAGCTCATGAAGGAGCGCGACACGCAGAGCCACCAGGTGAGCGGCGAGCCGGCGCTCGGCGCGCGGATCACGTCGGCCGGGTACGTGTGGAGCTCGATCGGCGAGAGCGTGTTCTCGTACGCCGACAACATGCTCGACGGTCACGCGGGGTTCGCCGTGGACTGGGGGCAGGCCGTGCCGATGGGCGACACGCGCCCCGCGCTCGGCCACCGCGACTCGCTCATGAACTTCAGCGGCACGCGGCCGTTCGTGGAGGCGGGGGTCGGCGTCGTCGCCGACACGAGCCCGGCGACGGATGTCGGCCCGAGGCTCCTGACGATCGACTTCGCGGTCCCCGCGGCCGCGAACCGCTTCGTCACCGGCATCTGCTGGCAGGACCAGGACGGGGACGGGTTCTACGACCCCGGCGAGGGCATCCCCGGCGCGCGGATCGAGTCGCCGCAGTCGTCGTTCTACACGGAGTCCTCCGCGAGCGGCGGCTACGCGCTGCCGTTCCCGTCGAACGCGGGCGCGATCACGGTGACGGTCTCCGGCACCGACGGGCAGCCGTCGGAGGCGATCGGCGTGCAGACGTTCAACCTGTCGATGACCGGGTCCAACGTGAAGCTCGACGTGTCCGTGCCGCCCGACCCGGCGGTTCCGGACTTCGTCGAGTTCAGCGCCGGAGGGCCGTTCACGCTCGACGGGGCGATGCACGAGTTCACCGTGAACGTGCCCGACTTCGAGGGCATGGACGCGATCACCGCCGTGGAACTCGACGCGTCGATCGCCGACCCGGACATGGCGTCGCTGGCCGCGGCCCTCGTGAGCCCGCAGGGCACGATCGTGGACCTGCACGCCGCATCCGCATCGGCGTTGCCGCTCGCGGGGGTGTTCCCGCGGACCGTGTCGAGCGCGGAGCCGTTCCGCGCGTTCGACGGCGAGGACGGGCGCGGCGTGTGGACGCTGCGCATCACGCGCACCGCCGGCGCGTCCGACGGCACGGTCGCGCGGTTCGTGCTGCGTCTCCGTCCGGACTGGCCGCGGAGCCTCGCGGCCGATCCGTCGAACCTCGACGTCACCAGCCTCACGTGGACGGCCGGGGCCGCGGGACTCGGCTCGCTGAAGATCAACGCGAACGTCGATGCCGGCGGCGCGACGCTCGATCCGGGCGCGCCCGTCGTGGTGTCGGTGCTCCCGGAGGTCGGCGACGAGGTGCTCGTGACCTTCCTCGCGGGGAACCCGGCGACGACGGGGAAGATCGCGTACGGGATCCGCGGGACGTCGAAGGCGACGGTGAAGCTGAAGTTCACCGGGCTGGACCTTCCGGCCGCGCCCGGCGGCGTGACCGTCGTGCTCCGCATCGGCGGGGCGCGGGTCATGGAGCGCATCCCGCTCGCCGGAGGGAAGTACCGCGCCGCGGCGGCGCAGCCGACCGACGGCCTGTTCGCCGTGTCGTCGGTGAAGTCCACGGTCGCGGGCGCGGTGCGGACGACGGTGGTGAAGGGGAAGCTCCTCGGCGCGCCCGCGCCGTCGGGGATCGTCGAAGCGGTGCTCGGCACGGAGAACGGGGCGATCCCCGCGACGGCGCTCATGGCGAAGGGGACGAAGTTCGTCGGCAAGTCGAGCGGCCGCCTCGCGAAGGTCACGTGGGACACGGCGTCCGGCGCGTTCACGGTGAAGTTCGTCGGCGCGGCGTCGCACGTCGGCGGGGACGGACTCGTCCGCTTCGGCCTCCGGATCGGCGACGCATACTTCGAGGACGTGGTGCGGCCCGGCGCGTCGGGCGGGTACTGAGGCGTCGTCCCGAAACAACTGACACACTTCGTCATGCGGGTTGCGACGTCCGTCGCCGGAAGTCCCTGTACGAACGGACCGCAACCCGCACGCCAGCAAGCTGCCGCGATGCAACGGGCAGTCATCTCAACTGCCTGCTGCGTTGGGCTCGCGCCGCAACTCTCTCCGTTGAGTTGGCGCCGCTCGCCCGCCTTGCAGCCGGCTCGCTGCATCGCGGCGAAGTGTGCCACTTGTTTCGGGACGACGCCTGAGGGTTTCCCGCCGCGGCGGCTGTCGGGTTCCGCCGCCCGCGGATGCGGGCGCCGCGAGGCGCGCCGTCTATCTCCCGGCCAGCGACCTGAAGAGCGACTGCTCCTGCCACCAGCCGCCGCGCATCGCCGCGGAGCGCACCACGCCGTCGGCGTCGATCGCGATCCAGAACGGCTCCACCACCGCCGGTCCGGCCATGTCCTCCTCCGCCGCGGGCGCCCGCCGCTCGCGGAGGGCCTGTTCCAGTCCGGGGATGCCGGCGTGCGTCCGGGCGAGTCCCTCGCCGATGCCGATCCGCTCCCGCGCCTCGAACACCTCCGACGCGTCGTCCTTCTGCGAGTGGTGCACCGCCACCGCGACGGGCACCGGCGCATCGCCGGACATCCCGCGGTGGATGTTCACCTCCGTGGCGAGCGCCATCTCCGAGAAGCGGTCGATGTCGCTGTCCTCCGGGTAGACGAGGAGCAGCGTGCCGAGCGGCGAGGCGGGGATGCCCTCCACGCGGCGTCCGACGACCGTCTGCCACGGGAACGCCACGGCGCGGTCGAGCGAGAGCGGCGCGTCGAGCGCAAGTTCCAGCGTCCGCCGGTCGGGCCCGAGTGCGCGGTGGCGGCGCACCTCCGCCTCCTCGAACGCGATCACCCCCGACTGCAGGCCGAACCCGACGCGGCCCTCGACGGGCTGCCCCGTCACCACGCGGTGGGAGATCTCCTCCCTGCCGTTCACGAGCACGGTGACGAACGGCCCGGCGACGCGGACCTCGAGTTCGAACGCCTGACGCGGCTGTTCGAACTCGACGCCCGCCGAGAGCGGGGACCAGCGGTCCGACATGGGGGAGAGGTCGGTGAGCCGGACGTGCAGGTGCCGGAAGCCGTCGGTCTCCGCGGCGTTCCCCGTGGCGTACATCCAGTCGCCGCCCGAGAAGTCCACCGCGACGCCGCGGTCGCGCCCCTGCATCCCGACTACGAACGTCCCCGACGCGTACGCCGAGAGGTAGCGCACCCGGGTCCGCACCGAGTAGACGCCGGACACGTCCTCCTTCGCCGCCACGAACGTGCGCCGCACGCCCGCGTCGCGGAGCACGTCGGACCGCTCCACGTCCTGCTTCGACGAACCGAGGACCAGCCGGTCCGGCCCCGACTGGTGCCACGCGCCCGGACTCGAATCGAGCGGCGACCAGCGCGTCTCCTCGAGCCCCGACATGAACGCGCCGCGGGCGGGCGGAAGCTCCGGCGCGCGCGCCGGCTTCGCGGAGGGCTCGGTCCCCGCCGGGAGGCCGAGCATGGGGAGCGCGCAGATCTCCGCGATCCGGTCGCGGTCCGCCCGGAGCGCGAACGAGAGGAGCGGCTTCGCCGTCCCCGCCTTCGAGGACTCCTCGGCCAGCGCGTCGCAGAGGTCCTTCGCCGACGTCCACGCCGCTCCCGCCTCGCCGCCGGGCGTGCCCGTCGGACGGTTCGCCTCCGACGGCGCGAGCGTCCACGCCGCGGCCTTCGAGAACCACGCGGCGGAGGCGGCACCGCTCTCCCCCTCGACGGCCGCGAGGCGCTGCCACACGTCGCGGTCCGTCGCGTCCACGAGCGCCGCCCAGCGCAGCGCCTCGAGCCCCGGGGCGCGCATCCCGTTGGCGATGAGGATCTCCGCCGCGCGCTTCGCCTGGCCCGCGCCCGAGTCCACCGGATCGTGACGAGAACGCTCCGGGCCCCACGTGGGCCGGCCGAAGATCGGCGGCTGCGGGATGCGCGAGCCGCGCGCGTCGCGCCGCGCGTCCTCCTCGCGGGAGATCCACGTCGCCTTCCAAGGCTGCGGGCGCGACACCGACGCGCCGTCGCCGAGGAACTTCCTCCACGGCTCGCAGAAGGCGTCGAGGTCCTTCGGGCGGCCCTGCTTCCCGTCGCAGAAGTGCGACGCGAACCGCGCGACGGGGTCGCCCTTCGGGTCCTTCCGGAAGCTCTCGAGGTACGCCTTCACCTGCGGCGCGAACGGCCGCGCGCCCTTCTGCTCGGCGTCGAAGCCCATGAACCTCGAGAGGAAGAGCCAGAGCGAGTACCCGGCGGGGTAGTTGTGCCGGTAGTCGTCGGGCTGGCCCCGCAGCAGCTTCTCGAGGTTCACGCGCTCGCCGTAGCGCTTCGCGTTCGCCTCCCAGAGATGACCCCAGCCCGTCGCGCGCTCGTCCACCTCCGCGGCGCGTGCCGTGAGCGATCCCTGCGCGGTGTACGTCGCGCGTCCCTCGACGAGCCACGCCGGCATCCCCGGGAGGAGCGACTGGTCGAAGCGGTGCGTCAACTCGTGGGTGAGCGTCCCGGCCACGCCGTCCGCCTGCGGGAACCGCGCGATGATCGTGGTGACGTGCCCCGACTGGAACCCCGCCGCCCACCAGAACGGCGCGCCCTCGCCCTCGAAGTCGGCGTCGTCCGGGCAGAGCCGCACGAGGCCGGGCTTCTCGCGGAACGGATCCTCGCCGTACCACGCGACGAGCCGCGCGTGGACGTCCTCGATCACATCGGTGACGGCGAGGAGCGTCTGGAGCCCGCACGTCGTCTCGATCCGGTAGCGCCCCTCGGGAGACACCGCGATCCCGGGCGACGCCCACTTCGAGTGCGCGCGATCCCACTCGGGGACGTCGGCCGGCTGGATGGAGCGGAGCTCCTCGAGCTTCCACACCTTCACCGCCGGCGGCTGGTCGGGCGCCTGACTCGGCGAAGGCGGCTGCTCGAGCTTCCGCTGCAGGGCGCGGACCTGGTCGATCACGTCCACCGCGCGCCGCGCCGCGTCCGGCGGGAGCGGCACGCCGGTCTTCGACTGCGCCTCCTGCATGCAGATCCCGCGGACGGTCTTCGCGGCGGCGAGCGCCGTCGCGAGGTCGCCGCGGGCGAGCGCGGCGTTCATCACCTTCTCGAGCGCGGAGAGCACGCTCTTCTTCTGCGCGACGACCTTCGCGCGGGCCTTCGCGAGCGCGTCCTCCACGGGCTTCGCGAGGAGCGGCGACGTCTCGGTCGCGGCGGGGGCGAGGCGCTCGAGGAAGAGCATCGCCGCCACGTCCTCCGGCGCGCACTTCGCGGCGGACGCGATGATCTGCTTCGCGAGGTTCCCCCGCATCGTGGCGATGCGGAGCGCCGCGGCGACGTCGGCCTCGCCGGCCTTCGGCCACGTCTTCCCCGGCCGGAACTTCAGGCCCGAGACGTCGGCCGCGGCCGACGCGCCGCCGTGGAGCCAGAGCGCCGCGCGGTCGGGGTCCTGCGCGTCGAGCTGCGCGAGCGACGCCCAGAGCTCGGGGTCCCCCGGCGCGAGGGAGAGCACGGAGAGGAGGTCCCGCCGGCCCTGCTCCGCGCTCGATGCCGCGGCCTTCCGCGCGGCGGCGGCGCGGGCGGCGATCTCGTCCTCGTGGGCGCCGGGGAACGCGGTCCCGGCCAGCGCGAGCAGCAGCGCGGAGACGGCGCCGGCGCCGACGGGGGCGCCGCGGATGGTCCTGTCCCTCATCGGCCGGAGATCGTACGGGAACGGCGCGATCTTGCGAAACGGCCTGTTCGGCGCAGGATGGCACCGTGAGAACCTTCCTCCTCGGCGGCCCCGGCGCGAACCCCCAGGTGACGGACGCCCTCCGCAAGGAGACCGTCGCCTTCCGGAGTCCGCGCGGCGTGGCGCTCGCGCAGCGGCTCCTCATCGAGGCGATGCCGAAGAAGCCCGTCGCGAGCATCCTCACCGGGCTCGACACCGAGGGCGCCGTGGCGCTCGCGGCCCGCGAGGTCCATCCCGGCGCCGCGGTGCGGTGGTTCGGGCTCGACGCGTACGTCGCGCGGAAGGTGCAGTCGGTCTTCGACATGAACGCCGCCGAGGGCGCCCCGGCGCTCCTGGCCGAGGCGCGCGAGGACCTCCCGGAGGGCCCGTTCGACCTGATCCTCCTGCCGTTCCCCTCGAGCGGCGAGTCCGACCTCATGTGGGACGTCCTCGAGTCGGCCCACGACGCGCTCGCGCCCGGCGGGCGCCTCGTCGCGTCCACCAACGGCGACGGCCGCGCGCTGCGGAAGGCGATCGAGCACGTCTTCGGCAAGGTGACCCCGTGGACGCCGACCGACCGCGGGGCGGTCGCCTACGGCGTCCGCACGAAGAAGGGGTCCGCCCGCTCGCCGCGCGCGCACGTCGTGGACGCCGCGGTCCCGTTCGCCGGCGCGGACGGCGACGCCGCCGCCCCGATCGCGCTCTCGATCGAGACGCGCCCCGGCACGTTCTGCCACGGGAGCCTCGACAAGGGCACCCGCGCGCTCCTCCAGTGGTGGAAGCCGGAGGGCGAGAAGACGCTGCTCGACCTCGGCGCCGGCTGCGGCTGGATCGGCATCTTCGCCGCGAAGGCCGACCCGTCGCTGCGCGTGACGATGGTCGAGAGCAACGCCCGCGCGGTGGGATGCGCGCTGCGGAACGTGGAGCGGAACGGCCTTGCCGAACCCGGCCGCGTCACCACGCTCCTCCGCGCCGACCTCGAAGGCATCCCCGTCCCCGCGGGCGGCTTCGACGCGGTGCTCACGAACCCGCCTTACTTCAGCGACTTCCGCATCGCCCGGAGCTTCTGCTCCCAGGCCCGGCACGTCCTCCGCCCCGGCGGACGCTTCGCGATGGTGGTCCGCAACGGCGCCGTCGCCGACGCGCACACCGAGGTGATGTCCGAGGTCTTCGGCAGCGGCCGGTCCTGGCTGTGCGGCGCGTACGTCGTGCTCGCGGCGGTACGGTAGTCGGCGCCGAGAACTGTAGAATCGGTCACGGCGTGCTCGATTCTCCTGCAGATTCGATCACGGCGAGACCGAATCCGCAGTTCGGGGTCGGCGGCGGCTCGGCGCGGCCGCGGTCACTTGTCAGTTCACGTGCGCCCGGAGGAACTCGACCGTCCGGCTCCACGCGTCGGCGGCGGCGGTCTTGTCGTAGACGTCCTTCCGGGTGTCGTTCATGAAGGCGTGGTTCACGCCCTCGTAGGTCTTGAAGTCGTGGTGCTTGCCCGCGGCCGCGAGGGCTGCGGAGAGGTCGGCGACGACCTGCGCGTTCACGTAGGCGTCCTTCTCGGCGAAGATGCCGAGGACGGGGGCGCGGAGCCGCTTCAGGTCCGGCTTGAGGTTCGGGTGGACGCCGTAGAAGTCCACGCACGCGGCGACGGCGGCGGGGTACTTGCACGCCGACCAGAGCGCGAGCTGCCCGCCGAGGCAGAAGCCCGTCACGCCGACGCGGGCCGAGGAGCAGCCCTTGTGCGTGCGGAGGAACTCGAGCGCGCCGGCGACGTCCTCGGCGACCTTCGGGACCTCGAGAGCCATCATCAGCCTGCCGGCCTCGTCCGGGTTCGTGGTGGAGCGGCCGGAGTACATGTCGGGCGCGAGCGCGGCGAAGCCCTGTTCGGCGAGGCGGTCGCACGTCTTCTCGATGTGCGGGACGAGGCCCCACCACTCCTGGAAGACGATCACGCCCGGGCCGGTGCCGCTCCTCGGGAGGGCGAGGTATCCCGCCGTCTCCTGCTTCCCCGCCTTGAACGCGACGCGGGTTCCGGTGGTCTTCGGGCTCTTCGGGGGCATGGGGTCCTCCGCGTCACGACGCATGGCGGGACGACGGGCGGCACGCGATCACGAGGTGCCGCGCGGCCCGTTCGTTCCGTCCGCGCACGTTGTACCCGTACGTCTTCCCGAAGGCATGGACCTCGCGAGCGCCGGACTTCCGCATGGCGGGGGAGAGGTAGGTGCGCCGGACGAGGTCCGTCTCCTTGATGACGAGCATCCACGGGCACGGGAGCCCCGCCAGCGCGGCGGCGAGCCGGGCGTGGTCCTCCGGGGAGAACGCGTCCTTCCCGTAGCTCCGGAAGTCGGAGTCGTACGGCGGGTCGGCGAACACGAAGTCCCCGCGGCCGAGGGTGAGCGACCGCAGGAACGGCTCGAAGTCGCCGCAGCGGAACTCCGCGCGCGCGAGCGCCGCGCGCGTGGCCGGGGACGCCATCTGCTCGATCCGCGGAGCGAGGCGCTTCACGTTGTAGCTCGTCCCGCCGTAGGGGATGTTGAACGCGCCCCGGGCGTTGTGGCGGAACATGGACCCGTAGCAGAACTCGCGCAGGAACAGGAAGTCGGCCGTCGCGGACGCGGCGGGCCCGCCGGGCGCGTCGGGGCGGCCCTCGCGGTCGCGGACATGGAAGTAGAAGCCGGAGCGGACGGCCGTCTCGCAGTGCTCCGCGAGCTGCGCGCGCCCGAACGTCACGGCGTGCCGGGTCTCGAGTCGTGCGACGCGCGACGCCTTGTCGGCGAGGCTCGCGGCGATGCGCTCGATCACCGGGGTCTCCTCGCCGCGGACGACTTCGGACGCCGCGGGGAGCGCGTCCCCGGCCGACGGCGCGGCGCCCTTCCGCGCGCCGGCGACGAGCGACGCGAAGACGGGGGCGAGTTCGCGGGAGGCCTCGGAGAGGGCATCCCACGACCGCGACAGCGCCGAGAGGGCGGCGTAGAGGTCCCGGTCCTCCCGCTGCACGCGGAGGTGCAGGTCCACCAGCCGGGCGTGGCGGTCGTTCAGGAACGCGCGGCCCTCGAACGGAGTGCGCGCGAAGGGGGCGAGCCCGCCCATGAACGGGTCCGCGAAGTTGCGGATCCGCCGCGGCAGGTGCGGCGCGAGCTCCGGCCACTCCCGCGCCTTCCCGCCCGGCCACTTCAGCAGCGGGCGGAACGCGGGCGCCGGGTCGGGCATCGCGGGAGGGTACACGCGGCCGCGACGGCGCGCCGAATCCGCGGGCGGCGCTCGAACATAGGTCCGCATCCCGCCGCGCCGTAGAGTCGGCGGCCGGAGGCCACTCATTCCATGATCCGCAAGCACGAGCGCGTGCCGGCCGGGCCGCTGGCCGGCGTCACGCGCGATCCCTTCCCGGGCGCCGCGAAGGTCCATGTGACGGGCAGCCGCGCCGACCTGCGCGTGCCCTTCCGCCGGGTGGACGTCGCGGCGACGCGCGCCCCGTCCGGCGCCGCCTCGCCGAACCCGCCCGTATACCTCTACGACACGAGCGGCCCGTACACCGACCCCGCGGTGGACATCGACCTCCGCCGCGGGCTCGCGCCGCTCCGCGCCGCGTGGATCGCCGAGCGCGGCGACACGGTGGAACTCTCCGGCCCGACCTCGGACTACGTCACCGGACGTGCGGCCGATCCGCGGGTCGCCGCGATCCGCTTCCCGTCGGCCCGGCCCCCGCGCCGCGCCGCCCCGGGTCGGAACGTGTCGCAGATGCACTACGCGCGACGCGGGATCGTCACGCCGGAGATGGAGTTCGTCGCGATCCGCGAGAACCTCCGCCGCCGCCAGGCGCGCGAGTACCTCGCGCAGCACCGGGGCAACTCGTTCGGCGCGGCGATCCCCGAGGACGTGACGCCTGAGTTCGTCCGCGACGAGATCGCCCGCGGCCGCGCGATCCTCCCCGCCAACGTGAACCACCCCGAGTCCGAGCCGATGGCGATCGGGCGGAACTTTCTCGTGAAGATCAACGCGAACATGGGGACCAGCGCGGTCACCTCGTCGATCGAGGAGGAGGTCGAGAAGCTCGTCTGGGCGATCCGCTGGGGCGCCGACACGGTGATGGACCTCTCCACCGGCGCGAACATCCACGAGACGCGGGAGTGGATCCTCCGCAACTCGCCCGTCCCGATCGGCACGGTCCCGATCTACCAGGCGCTCGAGAAGGTCGGCGGGAAGGCCGAGGACCTCACCTGGGAGCTCTTCCGCGACACGCTCGTCGAGCAGTGCGAGCAGGGCGTGGACTACTTCACGATCCACGCGGGCGTGCTGCTCCGCTACGTGCCGCTCACCGCGCGGCGCACGACGGGGATCGTGTCGCGCGGCGGGTCGATCATGGCGAAGTGGTGCCTCGCGCACCACCGCGAGAACTTCCTCTACACGCACTTCGAGGAGATCTGCGAGCTGCTGAAGCAGTACGACGTCTCCTTCTCGCTCGGCGACGGGCTCCGCCCGGGCTCCATCGCCGACGCGAACGACGCCGCGCAGTTCGCGGAGCTCGAGACGCTCGGCGAACTCACGAAGATCGCGTGGAAGCACGACGTGCAGACGATGATCGAGGGGCCGGGCCACGTCCCCATGCACATGGTGCAGGAGAACATGACGCGCCAGCTCGCGGCCTGCGGCGAGGCGCCCTTCTACACGCTCGGCCCGCTCGTCACCGACGCCGCGCCCGGCTACGACCACATGACGTCGATGATCGGCGCCGCGATGATCGGCTGGTTCGGCACGGCGATGCTCTGCTACGTCACTCCGAAGGAGCACCTCGGGCTCCCCGACCGCGAGGACGTGAAGCAGGGCGTGATCGCCTACCGCATCGCCGCGCACGCCGCCGATCTCGCGAAGGGCCATCCCGGCGCGCAGGCGTGGGACAACGCGCTCAGCAAGGCGCGCTTCGAGTTCAGGTGGAAGGACCAGTTCCACCTGGCGATGGACCCCGACACCGCGGAGCGGTACCACGACGAGACGCTCCCCGCCGACGGCGCGAAGACCGCCCACTTCTGCTCGATGTGCGGCCCGAACTTCTGCTCGATGAAGATCACGCAGGACGTCCGCGACTACGCCGCGTCGCAGGGCCTGCCGGTGGAGCGGGCCGCCGAGGCCGGCATGGACGAGATGAGCCGGCGCTTCCGCGAGGGCGGGGGCGAGATCTACGCCGCGCCCGAGGAGAAGTCGCAGGGAGGGTGAGCATGCGTCGGGCGTTCGTCTTCGCGGGCGTGGTGGCGACGGCGTGCGCGTCGCCGCCGGAGCCACGGCCCGAGCCCGCGCCGCCTGCCGCGGCCGCGGCGCCCGCGGCGCCCGCGTCCCGCGCCGACCTCGTCATCCCCGACGACGTCTGGGCGCAGGTCCTCGCAGGCGCGGAGCGGAACGGCCGCGCCGTCGGCTTCACGTTCGAGGAGATGAAGTGGTACGGCGGGCGCGAGCATCTGCTCCGGCCGATCGAGAACCTGTTCCGCGATGCGCGCGTCCTGCCGCGGGAGACGGGCCGCATCACCGACGGGCTCATCGCCGCCGCGCAGAAGGGGCGCCTCGACGAGGTCGCGCAGACCTGCTTCGCGCTGACCGACCTGCCCGCGGGGCGGATGTACGCGGCGCCGAAGGGCCCCGCGTGGGGATGGCCGGGGATCTCCGACGGAGCGACGCTCGAAGAGGCCGACCGGGCGCTCGGCACGGGACTCTTCCTCGGCCCGCAGCCCCGCGCGCTCCCTCTCGTCCGCTTCATCCTCCGCCTCGAGATCGCGCACCGCGTCGCCGAGCCGTGGCTCCGCGCGGGGCGCGAGGACGCGCTGCGCATCCTGAAGCAGCACGGCGTCGAGCCGTCGCTCGAGGGCA
Organism: Planctomycetota bacterium; assembly: GCA_022072415.1. Taxonomy (GTDB): domain Bacteria; phylum Planctomycetota; class JAJSAM01; order JAJSAM01; family JAJVHW01; genus JAJVHW01. The sequence goes on along the minus strand of JAJVHW010000011.1, from coordinate 3,555 downwards.
TGCGTCCCTTCGTCGGCCCGTGGACCGACGACGCGGAGAGCCAGTCCGCCACGCGCGAACACGCCGTGTTCGACCTGATGTCGCGCCACGACCGCGGGCCGATCGCGTACGGGACCGCGCTGTTCCTCGCGCACCTGTCGAACGCGCTCGAGGAACTCGGCGGGTGGCAGCCGGCCGCGTCCGACGGGCAGGTCCCCCAGCCGCTCCGGTTCGGTTCGGTGACGCTCCTCGGCGCGGGCGACGACGTTCCGGCCGCGGGCGCCGGCATCGTCGTGGACCTCGGCGGGAACGACCGCTGGGGCCGCCGCGCCGGTTGTGCGGAGCCCGCGGGCGCGCTGCTCTCCGTGGCGATCGACCTCGGCGGCGACGACACGTGGACCTCCAGGGACGAGCCGACGAGCGGCTCCCGCGGCTGGCTCTCGGTCGGCGGCCCGATCGCGTCGGGAGTGCTCGGTCTCGGCATCGTCGTCGACCGCGCGGGGACGGACCGCTACGAGGTCGCGTCCGACGGCCTCGGCCGCGGGCTCTTCGGCGCGGGCGTGCTCTGGGACATGGCGGGCGACGACACGTACACGGTGCGCACGAAGTGGGGGCAGGGCGCGGCGCACGTCGGGATCGGCGTGCTGCTCGACTCGTCGGGGAACGACCGCTACGAGTGCGCGGAGCAGTCGCAGGGGCTCGGCTCCACGCTCGCGACGGGGCTCCTCCTCGACCTCGCCGGGAACGACGTCTATCACTGCCGCGACGACGGGAACGTGAGCGAGCTCTATCTCAACCAGTCCGTCGCGATGGCGCAGGGCTGCGGGTACGGGCGGCGCGCGGACCTCGGCGACGGGCGGAGCCTCGCCGGCGGCTGGGGGCTCCTTGTCGACGCGGCGGGGGACGACCGCTATCACGCGCAGTGCTGGTCGCAGGGCGCCGGGTACTGGTGGGGCGTCGGCGTGCTCGAGGACCGCGGCGGCGACGACGTCTACGAGAACGGGAAGTACTCGAGCGGCGCGGGCGCGCACTACGCGATCGGCGTGCACGTGGACCTCGCGGGCGACGACCGGCACAACGAGGGCGTCCCCGATCCGAAGAACCAGTACCAGGGACACGCGCGCGACGGCTCGATCGGCGTCTTCGTGGACGGCGGCGGGAACGACCGGTACGTCTTCCGCCCGAACTGCGCGGGGTCGGCCGACCTCGCGAGCGTCGGGCTCTTCTGGGAGCGCGACGGGGACGACGTCTACGAATTCAAGGCCGACCCGCCTCCGGCCCCGGACGCGCCTCCTCCCGGCCCGAACGCCGGCGACTGGCCGCGCCCGCCCTTCGGCACCGCCACGATCTACCGCACGCCGAACCGGAGCTTCCGGGACGACCAGCACGCGGTCGGCGTCTTCCTGGACACCGGCGGGCGCGACACGTACCCCGCCGGCTCCCGGGCCGCGAACGGCACGACATGGCGCGAGCGCCCGTGGCCGAACTCGTTCGGATTCGGATTGGACGCGGGCGGAGAGTGACCGGAGCCCCGCCCCGGCGGGGGACTGGGGTGGCACGGGGGGTGCGTCGGTTCGGGGTGCCATGTTCGAACCGAACCGCGCTATGCTCGCCCGGATGATCCGCAGGCTCGCTCCCGGCCTCGCGGCGGCGCTCGTGGGCGCCGCTCTGGCCGCGGCGTTCCCGCTCACGCGCCCGGCGATGTCCTTCGCCGAGGACAAGCCCGGCGGCGCGGCGCCGAAGGCCGACGAGAAGCCGAAGGAAGACCCGTCGAAGCTGCCGGAGGACGAGAAGAAGAAGAAGCTCGACGAACTGAACAAGCTCTGGGAGGAGAACCGCCGGAACCAGGACCTCGTCCCCGTCCGCACGCGGCGGAACGCCATCAAGTTCGTCGGCGACATGCGCTATCCGCCGTCCGGCGCGTTCCTGAAGAAGACGTTCGAGGACGACCGCGACATGACGACGCGCATCGCGGCGCTCGTCGCGATCGGGAAGTGCGGCGACCAGGACACGATCGAGTTCGCGGTGAAGCGCGCGCTCACGCTGTCGAAGGACCAGCCGGTCTTCGCGTCCACGCTGCCGCGGATGTTCGCCGGCGTGCAGGTCGACTCGGCCCGGGAGTTCCTGATCACGCGCCTTCCGCAGAAGGAGGACGACGTCAACGCGTCGCTGATCGACGCGATCGGCGAGTCGCGCTGGCCCGCCGCGGTGCCCGTGCTCCTCCAGTACTGGGAGAAGAACAAGGACGTCGCGGTGCGGTTCGAGATCCTCCGCGCGATCGGGAAGTGCGACGGGAAGGCCGGGCGGCAGAAGCTGCTCTCCGCGCTCGCCGACACCGACTGGCGGATCCGCATGGGCGCCGTGGAGGGGATCGGCTTCGGGGGCGATCCGGGCATGATCCCGGAGCTCAGGCGCTGCCTGATCCGCGGCGAGGAGCCGATCGTGGCGGAGACGGCCGTCGAGGCCATCGCGCGGATCGGCACCCGCGACGCGGTGGAGCCCCTCATCGACTCGCTGAAGGTCGGCCGCCTCCGCGCGCGGCAGAAGGCCCGCGCCGCGCTGAAGGGCCTCGCGAAGTCGCTCTTCGAGCAGGAGAAGGACTACCACGTCGATCCGAACCTCTGGACGTCGTGGTGGAAGAAGGTGAAGGACGGGATCAACCCCGACGACCCGGCCTACAAGGGCAGCGAGACGGCGAGCTACTTCAAGTTCCCGATCCAGAGCGACCGCGTGCTCTTCATCCTCGACGTGTCGGGCTCGATGAAGTGGCCCGACGCGCCCGATGAGAGCGGCATCAAGCCGGCCGACTGGAAGGAGCGCCGGATCGACAAGGCGCACAAGGAGCTCTTCAAGGCGCTCCGCGACCTCGCGAAGCAGAACCGGGGGAAGATCCCCGCGAAGCACGCGAAGTCCAACGACACGTCGGACCTGCCGACCGTCGTCGGCGAGAACGGAGAGGAGCCGCCGACGCTCTTCAACGTCGCCACGTTCGCGGGCGTCGTCACTCCGTGGCAGAAGACGGCCGTACTCGCCAGCGAGGAGAACGTCGAGGCCGCGATCAAGTGGCTCGAGGTGCAGTTCCCCCGCGGAGGAACGGCCACCTTCGACGCGCTCGCTTTCGGCCTCGCGCAGCCCGAGATCGACACGATCTACTTCCTGTCGGACGGCGTCCCGTCGCTCGGCCGCTTCGAGGAGCGGGAGACGATCCTGTCGGAGGTGCGGAAGCTCAACCGCTTCCGCCGCGTGACGATCCACACCGTCGCGCTCATCATCGGACTCTCGCCCATCGAGTCGGCGCGCAAGTACGAGGACCCCGACGACATGGCCGACATCATGAGCCGGATCGCGTCGGAGAACCAGGGCGAGTTCGCGAACGAGTCGAAGTAGCGCGGCGCCGCGCGGCGGACGTGCGGTACGCTCCGGGCGTGCGTCCTCCCGGCTGGCCCGTGTTCCTCGCGTGCGTCTCGGGCGCCGCGCTCCTCGGATGGGCGGCCGGATCGGCGCTCGAGGACCGCGGCCCGGCGGACGCGGCGCGCACGGGGTCGCGGCCCGGATCGGACACCGCGCCCGCCGCGT
>JAJVHW010000080.1 GCA_022072415.1 Planctomycetota bacterium | reverse complement strand
CTGCCCGCCCGCCGCGCCCGCAGCGCCACCCGCGGCGCCCAGGCCGGGGAACAGGGAGAGGATCGCCTTCATGATGAGCGCCTGCTCGATCATGCGGGCGACCTGGAACGCGAAGTCCGCCGCGAACGCCCGGAACGCCTCGGTCGCCGACTTGCTCCCCCGGGCGATGTCCTCCAGCGCGGAGGCGACGCCGCCGGAGAGGTCGTTCACGGCGACGTCCGCCATCTGCGCGCCGAGCTGACCCCAGCCTGCCGTCTCCTCGCGGAGCTGCGAGATCCGCCCCTGGAACCCGGCGGCGAGGTCGTCGCCGGTGACCGCCTGCTGGAGCTGCCCCTGGCGCGTGATCCGCTCGCGCGCCCCGGCGGCGGCGTTCTCGACCTCCTGCGCGCGCGTGAGTTCCCCGCGGCGGCGCAGCTCCTCGACCTGCTTCCGCGTCTCCTCCTGAAGCGCCGCGAGCCGCTGCTCCGTCGCGAGTGCCGCGAGGCGCGTCTGGTCGGTCTCGCCCTCACCGGCGAGCGCGAGGAGCCGCTGCTGGTAGTCCGCCTGCCACGCGAGTTCCTTCTCGCGACCCTCGCGGGTGATCGCCTGCCGGAACTCGATGTGCGCGGCGTAGAGGGCGTCCCGCTTCTGCGCCGCCTGCTCCTCGGTGAGGAGGCCGCGCGTCGCGGCCTCGTTCACGGAGCGGAGTTCCGCGTCGTGGCGGACGTCCTCCTCCTCCAGACGGATGCGCGTCTGGTTCCGGTCGTCGGCGAGCGCCGCCGCCTGGGCCTGCCGCCGGATCGCGTCCACGCGGGAGAGGAACGCGCGCTGCGCCTCGACGCCCTTCTCGTCGAAGTCCCGGTTGATCCCGTCCTCCTTCCGCCGGAACTCGGCGAGGAGCCGGGCGCGCTCGGGGCTCGCAGTCGGCAGCGCTGCCATCTCCTTCGAGCCAAGCATCTCGTCGAGCTCGGCCCGCGCCGCCGCGAGGGCCTTCGCGCGGTCGGTGAGCGACGTGTCGCCCTCCAGCGCGGCGCGGTCGCTCTCCTTCCGCATCGCGTCCGCCTTCGCGGCGGCGGCCGTCACCGCGGCGATCTCGCGCCGGACGGCCTGCTCCCGCTCGAGCAGGTCGAGCATCTCGCGCTCGAAGCGGATCCGCGCCTCCAGCTCGCGACGCTCCTCGGGCGATGCCCTCGCCGCCTTCATCAGGTCCTCGATCGCGTCGTGGACCTTCCCCTTCTGCCGGTCGAGCGAGGCGTCCGACGTGTCGGGGTTGAGGAGGCTCTGGATGTCCACGCGCTTCTCGCGGAGCGCGCGCTCGCGCGTCGTCTCCGCGGTGTCGAACTTCGCGAGAGCGTCCGCGGCGGCCTTCGCGGCAGCGGCGATCTTCTCCTGCGACGCCGCCTCCTTCTTCGCCGTCTCCTCGGTGGACTTCCGCCGCTGATCGATCTCCGTCTGCACCTTCTGCTGCTCGCGCAGCGTCCGGAGGAACTCCTCCTGCTCGCGGACCGCGCGACGCGCCGCCTCCTCGGCCGAGTCGATCGACGGGAGGAACCCGCTGCTCGGGAGGATCGTGGAGCCGAGGTTCCGCCAGAAGGAGCCGACGCCCTCCGACCCGAGGAACCCCGCCTGCCGCTCGCGCCCGACGACGTTCTTCCGCCGTCGCAGCTCGTCCTCGGCACCGGCGATGTCCACGTCCGCCCCGGTCGCGGCCTTCCCCTGGCGCAGGAGCCCGAGTTCGATCCGGAGCTTCTCCAGCCCCTCGCGCGTGGACTTGACCCGCTCCTCGGTCGCCGCGAAGACGGAGACGATCTCCTCCTTCTGGCTCGCGAGGAGGGAGAACCCGACGCTCACCGCGGCGAGCGCGACACCGAGCGGCGTGAACCCGCCCGCGATGAGCCCGCCGAGCGCGTTCGTGAGACCCGACACCGCGGGCGTCGTCTTCTCACCGAGGAGGACGAGGGACTGGGTCGCGATCTGCGACGCCTGCTGGACGCCCCGGAGCGCCGGTCCGACGCCCTTGATCTCCGCTGTGACGGCGCGCAGCGCGACGCCCGCGCTGCCCATGCCGCGGATCTCGGCACCAGTCTCCTTGACCGCGGCCCGCGCCTTCCCGAGATCGGACGTGATCTGCGCCGAGTCCGCCGAGAGGAGGACGCGAAGGGAGCCGACGACGGCGGCGGGCATCGGTCAGCGCTCCCTTCCGCCGAAGGCGGCGACGATCGAACGCGCGGCGGCAATCTGCTCGTCCGCGTCCTGGTCCTCGTCGGCGCGGCCGTCGAGCCGCTCGAGGAGGGGGGCGAGTTCGGGCAGGCGGTCGATCCGCTCGAAGGCCGCGACGTGCCAAGCCGTGAAGAGGGCGATCTGGTGCCCGCGACGACGGCGGGCATCCAGGGCGCGGAGCGCTACGACCGTCTCGCGCGGAGTCTGCCGCCAGAACGTCTCCTGCGGGATCCCGGCGTCGGCCGCCCGGTCCCGCCAGTCCGCTACGCCGAGCCCGCGGCTCCCGCCGGAGCGGCGGGCGTCGGAGGGTCCGGCGCGCGCTCCTCGGCGGGTTCGAGCTCGGGGAAGAAGTAGCGGAGCGCCACGCCCATGACGCGCTGCGCTTCCTTCCGGCCCATCTTGTCGATGAGCCGCCCGGCCTCCTTCAGCGTCACGTCCTGGTGGTGCTCCTGCAGGCCCGCCCAGAGCATGGCGCGGAGCGAGCGCGCCGAGAGCCGTTCGCGGGCGATGTCGAACAGGGCGTCCGAGAGCGGCTTCCCGGCCGCCTCCTCGTACTCGGCCGCCGCGTTCCACGAGAAGCGGACGCGGTACGCCTTCCCCTCGACCTCGAACGAGGCCTCGCCACGATGCGGGTTCGACATCGATCAGGTCTCCTCTCGGCGCCGTGGCGCTACGCGAAGTTGGTGGCGACGGTCTTCCCCGTGACCTTGAGCTTCGCCGCGACGGAGATCAGCTCCTTCGCGGCCGAGGACGGCTCCCACCCGGTGAGGAAGCCCGGGAAGGTCAGCGTCGGCGTGTTCGCGAACTGCGGCCACTCGACGCGCCAGTTGCGGACGGTCCCGTCCTGGAAGTCCTTGAGCAGGCCGGCAGTCGCCCCCTGGCTCACGTGCTCCGGCCGGAAGTTGAGAACGAGCGAGACCTCGCCGCCGTTCGCGAGCCCCGGGATGAACTCCGCGTGGTCGTCGGGCGACTCCGTGTGGGTCGCCTCGACGGCGTCGCGCGAGAGCGACGGACCGCCGATCGACTTCACCTCGGCGACGGCGACGTACGTGCCGCTGCCGACCGGGTCCTCCCGCAGGAACCGCGTCCTCGTGCCGAGCTTCGCGCCAGTCGCCGCCATGGTGCTCCTCCTCCGCTACAGCGCGTACGCGCCGACGGTCAGGTCCGCCTCGGTGTCGTAGGTGACGACGACGCGGCCGTTCGCGTCGTTGAAGGAGGCCGGGTCGAACGGTCCGATCCAGCGCTCCGAGAGAGCGGGGACCGCGACCGCGACGTCCGCCTTCGCGGCGCCCTGCGGGATCGCGCCGGCGGGGAGCTGCGAGACCGCGGTGACCGTCCGCGCGACCGTCGCGTGGGCGTTCTTCACGCGGAGGAAGACGCGGCCCGTGTTCTGGAACGCGTCGCCCGCCGCCGCCGCCGCCGCGAGGGCGGGGTTCAGGCCGGCGCGGGAGATCTGCTGGACTGCGAGCGTGGCCATCGCGATGCCTCCGACACCGAGGATCGCGGCGTGTCAGAGTCGGGCAACCCGGAGAGAGGTACTTGAGAGCACGTGGCACCGCGGTGTAGGCTCTTCTGTGTGCCCTCGCTTGGGGCACGAGCTCACCGGCGTCGCCCCCCGACGCCGAACCGAGCCGAAGGGGATTGGGTTCCTCGAGCGCTGGTCGTCCTCGCTCTTGGCTGCGTCGGCTCGTGACTGGGGGGACGCGGGTCGGCGTCTGCAAGGAGCGGGACCATGACCGAGAAGAAGAAGCTCAAGCGCGCCATCCGCGCGCGTGCTGAGGCCGAGGGCGTCAGCTATCAGGAGATGCGCCGCCGAATGGGCGTCAGCGCGTCCGCTCCCGACGAGCGCCGTGTCGCGATCGCGCAGGCTGCGGCGAACTGCCTGCGCCGCGCTCAGGAGCCACCTGCCGACGTCGACCGTGTGGCCGCGCGGATCGCAGAGCGGGTCTGCGCTGCCTGCGCGCCGTGGATCTCCGGACCCGCGACGACGATGGACCAGTTGTTCGAGCGCGCGAGTTCGCTGGCCGCTGCGGTCTGCGACGTACTGCAGCCCCAGCTCACGCCGGAGCAGATCCAGTCCATTCGCGCCCCGATCCTCCGCGACGGCGTGGTCATCGTGCCCGCGCGAGGACCCGTGCCGCCGCCGACCGAGGAGCAGTTGCGGCGGGAGATCTCCGACGACGAGTTCGCTGAGGTCGCCGTTGCCATCCTCGTCGCGAGTGGCCCGCTCGTGATGGAGAAGCCCTACTGCGGCTACGAGCAGCTGTTCGGCGGAGCCGTCCACAACCACATCTGGCCGCCGGACGACGCGGACTTCGAGTACCTCAGCGACAGCGACGACTAGACAGCACACGAGAACCGAAGCGATGAACACGAACACACAGCCCGCCGGCCCAGACCCCCACGAGCGCGTTCCCGCGGAGACCCGCGGCGACGCCGCGCCACAGACGTGTGCGACTCCGACTCCCGACGCGACCGCAGGAGCCGCCGCGAACCCGGAGTGCCCGCTGTCGCGCGGGACCCCGTCTGCACGCGTCCTCACGTCGCCGCAGGTCGGCGACTTCGCCGCCCACGAACTCCTCTCCATGGATCGAACGCTCCCCGTTGTGGCGCTCACGACGTGGCCGGGGGACCGCGGGTTCCCGATCGATCCAGACGCCCTCGCGCGCACGCTCGGAGCGCGGGCGCTTGTTGTCGCTCTCCGGACAGGCGAGGACACGTGGGCGCTGAGCACCGCGCTCCCAAAGCGGCTCGACGTCTACGGCGGGGCATCACGAATCTGGTGGCCCGGCCTCACCGCCGCGTCGGACCCCTACGAGCATCCGCTCCTGTTCGCCTACAACGAAGCAGACGCGAGCGTGGTCTGCAGACGGGTCATCGCCGCCATCTGCGAGGGCGACGCGCGCGCCGGCCGCTTCGGACGGTGGGAACCGGACGGCGACGAACCACCGTCTCCGAGACCAAGCGGAGAAGGACTATCGAATCCGCCGCGCCAGATCTCCACGAAGTCGGGGAAGCCGGTCCTCATGGCGCGCGTCACGCGAGTCGAGGGGACCCGCATCCTGGTGCGCGTCGCGGACGCCGAGGGCCTCATCGGGTACACCGACGAGAAGCTCGACGTACTCGCCGCGCGCCTCCGTGTGGGCGACGAACTCCCCGTCTTCGCAACCAGCCCGTGGCCGGACGGGACTCCGCGGTTCTCGACGCAGGGTCTCCTCAGCGCGCCTTCCGCATCGCAGCCCGTGCGCCCAGCACGGCCGGAACCGCCGAGACCGGAGCCGGTCCGCTACGCCGTGGTCGCACGGATCCAGGGCGCGACGATCGAGGTGTCGGTCGACGGGGTGCCGGGGCTCGTCACCGACTCCGACGTGTCGCTCGAGCGCCTCGCTGCGGATCTCGAACCCGGTCATCACCTGCGCGTCCGTCGGATCGGATCGGGGGCGGACGGACGAGCGGCGTACACCGTTCGAGGGCTTCGCGTCGACCCCTGGCGCCGACTCCCGGAGGTTTACCGCGAGGGCGACATCGTTCGGGGCGCCATCTGCCGAATCGAGACCTCCTACGTGCTCGTCGAGGTGCTCCCGGGGGCGGCTCTGATCGTCCCGAGGGCCGAGATCGACTGGACGGACCGCCGACACCCAAGCCAGATCTTCAAGCTCGGAGATCGCGTCAACGTGAAGATCCTCACCCTGGAGCCGGAACGCCGGAAGGCCAGCGGCTCCATCAAGCAGGGCTACACGGGAACGCCGAAGCCACCCGTCGCCCCGGGACCAGGGCAGGCCGCGTTCCTCGCCGACGAACCCCCGCCCGAACCCGCGCCCGCGAACGGGGCCGATGTCAGGCGGGCCGAGCAGTTGGCCGCCGAGCTCGACTCCGCGCTGACGGACCGTGAGGAGCTGATGCGGCAGCTGCGCTCGGCGAAGGAGCAGATCGCCGAGCTGCGCCGCGAGAACCGCAGCGCGGAGGACCGGCTCGCCGCCATCACGGCACGCGCGGTCGGGCAGATCGACCCGTCGTCCAGCGAGACGGCGTTCCTCTCTGCGGTGCGGGTCGAGTACGCCCGCCGGTTCGACGAGGGAGATCGAGAGCGATACCCGCTGGCGCGCATGCGGGTCGGACGGGCGTTCCTGGAGTCGCTCAGAGACCTCGACGGCATCTCGGTTGAGAAGGTCGTAGAGGTGTGCGCGCAGGTCGCGGCGCAACGGGCGCATCAGGTGCCCGGACGCGAGGTTCACCAACTGCGGTCCGGGGAGGCCGGTGCCCCCACGCGCGTTCGGAAGCGTGACGCGGCGAAGGCGTGGCGATGCTCGCTGCAGGACAACACGGCATCGGCTCGGCGGCTCCACTGGTGGGACGTTCCGGGCAGCGACGGGCGCGGACGGACGATCGAATTCGCGAGCGTCGGCGTTCACGATGACATGGACATCCCCGAGTAGACGGCGTTCGCTCGCCCCAAACGGCGACCCGGCGGCGCTCGTGCGCCGCCGGGCGGGAACTTCAGATCGGTCGGGTCAGACGCTCGGCGCGTCGGGTCCCGGGTCGACCGCGGGAGCGGACTCCGACGGCGCGGGGGACCTCCCCTTCGACTTCGGCGTCTTCGGCTTCGGCGCGTCGGCCGGGCCGCCCGTCAGCCGCATCCAGAGGAAGCCGTTGATCGACGCCTGCCCGGTGATCTCGGACGCGAGCTTCGACAGCGAGCGGAACTCCCGCCCGTCGTACCGGAACCCGTCGTCGAGCACCGTCACCCGGTAGTCCTTCCCCTTGTAGGGGCGGACGAGCGTCGTCCCCGCAGCGGGGAGCCGCGGGTCCCGCGGCCTCGCGCCGGGGGCCGCCGGGGCGTCCTTCACCACCACGAGCTTCGGGGCCTTGCGGGGCGAGCCCTTCGAGGGCTTCCCCACGGTCTTCGTCTGCTTCTTCGCGTGCTTCATCTGAGCACCTCCTTGGTCCGGACATTCGCTCCGGTTGCGCCCCGACCTCAAGTCGTCGCCGCCGTGGAATCGAGGCGGACTCTGACTTCCGCGGGAGCGGGCGGAACGACCTTGCCTTCGGCCGGAGGACGGGGACCGCGTCACGCCGCGTCCCCCGCGAGCCACACGTCGAAGTCCTGGCTCGTCCGGTAGAGCGCGGTCTCCGCGTCGTAGTCCCACCGCTCCGCGACGAGGAAGCAGCCCTGGACGTCGAGGCCCGCCGCGGCGCCCACGTGACCGGACAGCGCCGCGCGGACGGCGTGCCCGAGCGCCGTCGCATCCGCCCGCGTCTTCCCCCACGAGTCGACCTGCACGCGGCGGGACGCCACATCGGTCGGACCGTCGAGAGCGACGTCGTCCTCGCCGGAGACCTCGGTGAACACGACGGCCGGGACCGCGCCCGCCTGCGGGAGGACCTCGGTGTAGACCCGGTCCGCTGCGACGGCCGCGACGCCGGCGTCGCCCGTGAGCACCAGGCGGAGGTACTTCCCGAGCGTCACGAGCGGAGCGCCTCCGCCGCCTTCCGGGAGATCGTCCCGGACTCGGCCTGCCGGGCGAGCCGCCGGGCCGTCGCGGCGATCGACTTCCAGAGCTCCTCGCCGGCGAGCTGGACGGCCGCCTCCTTGTTCACCTCGAAGGCGGGCGTCAGGAAGCGGACCGGCGACTGCCGCGCGGAGCCGAACTCGACGAACTTCATGTACCAGTGGCGGCGGTCGGGCCCGACTGTGACGGACGCCTCGGTCGCGACCGACGACTTCACAGCGCGCGCGGCGATCGAGTCGGCGCCCGGGCCCATCGTGAGGGACTCGCCGGACCTCCTCTGCTTCATCGAGCCGCGCCGGCGGGGGTCGGTCCCGCGGCGGGCTCGCGCGCGGGCGTCGCGCACGATGGGCTGCGCCGCCCTTCGGAGTGCCGCGAGGACGACGTTCCGGCGCAGCGACGCCGGGATCTCGGCGAGCGCCGTTTCGAGCTCCCGGAGGCCGACGACCGCGACGTCCGCCACGGCTACCGCCCCTCCGTTCGCGCGCGGCCGACGACGAGCAGCGCCTCGCGACGGCCGTCCTCTGCGACCGAGACGACGTCGTACTCGCGGCCGTCGTGGACGACCCGGTGGAGCGGCGTCACGTCGTCGCGCCAGCGGATCGTGAAGCGGACCTCGCCCGACGCGACCCACTGCTGCTGCCCGAACCCCTCGCGCCCGCCGAGCGGCTCGACGCGCGCCCACACGGTGGCGAGCGGGAGCCAGCGGACAACGCTCTGGCCGGATTCGTCCGTCTCCTCGTGGCGCCGCTCGAGGCGGATGCGGCGGTCGAGCAGGCCGGCACGGACCGTCACGCCGCGAACCTTCGGACGACGAAGGGTCCGAGGAGCCACTCCGCGGTGTGCGGGATCGGCTGCATGGAGGTCGGGGCGACGGACTCGCGGTTCGCGTAGAGCGTTCCGACCAGGAGAAGGACGGCGCGCTTCACCGCCTCGGGGACGTCGGCGGGGTCGCCGTAGCCGCAGGTGAAGTCCACGGCGACGGCGTCCGGCACGTCTCGCGTCGAGGGCCAGGACTTCCCGTAGGCCGGGATGACCTCGCCGGGCGTCTCGGCGGTGCGAATCACGTAGTCGGCCGGGGCCAGAGCCTGCGTGACGCCCCCGGTGTCCACGTACGTGACGGCCTCGACCGATGCGAGGGGCGGGTGCGGGAGGAGGAGCGCGCCGTCCGGAAAGCGAGCGAACGTCGCGCGCCACCGCTGCGTCACGAACCGACGCCTGCAGAACGCCTCGGCCTGCGAGGTCGCCGCAGTGACGAGGGAGGCGACGAGTGCCGTCTCCTCCGGGTGCTCGGAGCGCAGGTGGACCTGCGCCTCCTCGAGCGACACCACCGGCGCGGCCGGAGCTTCCAGGAGGACGAGGCCCACGAGACGCCCCCGGCCTACGGCACGTACCGGCGATCGCCGCGGACGACGTACGCCGCGCCGAGTTTCGCGTTCTCGTCGATCCCGAGGATCGCGGTGACGTGCGTGTAGCCGTTCTTGTGGTCGAGCTCGTCGGAGCGCTTCTCGATCTCGACGTCCGCCGGCGGGTTCCCGCCCGCGCCGACCGACGTGACCGGTGCGCCGAGGTCCTTCGCGCCCGTCCCCGCGGCGTCCTTCGCCTGGCGGAGCTGCACGGTGAGGACCTTCGCCGCGGTCACCGCGCCCGCCTTCGCGAGCACCGCGAAGCGTCCGGCGTCGGTGACGTCGATCCACGAGCCGGTGACGTCGGCCGTCCCGACGTCCTGCGGCGGGACGATGCAGTCGAAGGCGAGCGCCTCGGTCAGCTTCCTGGGCATGGTGGTTCTCCTCGGTCAGGCGGGGATGAGCGGCTTCGCGGACTACGGCACGTCGAGCGCGACGAACGGGCTGTAGAACTCCCCGTCCTCCTGCTTGATAGCGCCGTCGAGCCAGGGGCCGCCGTCCACGGTCTTGAAGGCCTTCACGACGGTCTTGTTCTGCTTGAAGAGCGCGTGCTCGGACGCGGCGATCGTGACGTCGACCCCGTCCTTGATGACGTAGTAGGTCGGGACCATGAGGAGCACGTCGCCGAGCGTCCCGAGCGCCGGGCTCCGGTAGTTCCGGACCACCGGGCGGCCGAGGAGCGTCGAGGGCGAGCCCCCGCGCGCGTCCTCCTGCCAGATCAGGTGGCCGGCCGTGTCCTCCATCTGGCGGAGCTTCGGGATGACGCGCGGGTTGACGACCCAGACCGCCTCGCCGTCCTCGAGCAGCTTCTCCTCGAGCTTGACGAGGTCGGCGTAGGTGACGTTCGCCGCCTGCGCGCGCGCGACCTTGAGGAGCGCCTTCGAGGCGAGGACGCCGAGCGGGCGTCCCGCGCCACCGATCCCCCGGAGGAACTCCTTGTCCTCGGCGGCGACGAGCGCGCCGCGGAGCATGCGCTCGATGAGCGCGTTCGCGGAACGCCAGTTCCGGAGCAGCTTGTCGGTGACGACGATGTGCGCCGCCACCTCCTTCGGCGTCCAGCGGGTCTCCTTGAGCTTCGCGCCCGTCTCGGGCTTGTCGCCGCCCTCGCTGATCCAGTCCACCTCGACGCCGCCGTAGAGGTTGCCGGTCGTCCCCTGGTTGAGGGACGGCAGCACGAGGTCCGCGTCGGGCGACTCGCCTGCCGGGACGACCGTGGCGCGCGGGCGCATGATCGCCTCCTGCGGCGCGACCTCCTTCATGGTCGGGTTGATCTCGTCGGGAATCGCGATGCCGCCCGACTCCCCGGTGCCCATCTCCATGAGGGCCTGGATGCGAGAGTCCTCGGGCTTGAAGCGCGCGCAGAAGACGAGTTCGCCGACGCAGGTGAAGCCGGGGTTCTCGACGGGCTTGCGCGTCGAGATGACGCCCGCCTTCGTCGCGTCGGCCGCGGCGCGCGCGGGCTTCGCGGGGTCCCCGTCGGGACGCGGCTTCGAGGGGACGGGATCGATGCGGTCGATCACCGCGCGGTCCGCCTCCACGAACTCCAGCCGCTCGATCTGCTTCGCGAGCGCCTCGGACTGGCCCTTGATCTCGACGAAGGACTTCTCGTCCTCCGCGTTGAAGTCGGGCTTCTCCGCGAGGGCACCCATCTTCGCGTTGAGCTCCTTGCGAGCGCGCTTCAGTTCGAGGACCTTGCTCATGGCGTCTGCCTCCGGGGATCGGTTCACGTCGACGCGGTCGAGCATCGGGCCGCGTCAGAGTCGTTCAAGTCGCGAGACGCAGCGCCTCGACGATGCGCCGGCGCTGTGCGAGGGGCATCACGTCGCGGACGGTCGCCTCCACGCGCGGCGCTGCGATCTCGGCGACGCGCGGGGCGGTCACCGACTCCTCGACGCCGGCGCCCGCGGCGGACGCCGCGAGCTGCGCCGGGACGTGGCGGAATCGCTGGAGGCCGAACACCTGCGCCTCCTTCTCGGGCTTCGTCACGACGTCGGCGAACCCCTCGGCGACGGCCTCCGCGGCCGTCATCCACCACTCGCCGCCCGCGTCCGCGACGCGCTGCTCGACCGTCGCCGCGCGGCGGCCGGTCCGGCGCTGGTAGGTCGTCAGCATCGAGGACCACGCCTTGTCGAGGATCGCGGCCTGGCGACGGAGCTCCGGGGCGTCGCCCATGAGCGCGGTCCACGGGCGGTGGACCATCACCATCGCGTTCTCGGCGATCGCGATCCGGTTCCCCGCCATGGCGACAAGCGTCGCGGCGGAGGCGGCGATCCCGTCGATGTGGACGGTGACCGTCGCAGGGAAGCGCGCGACGGCGTTGTAGACGGCGATCCCCTCGAACACGTCGCCGCCCGGGCTGTTGATCCGGACGGCGAGTTCCGGGACGTCGCCGAGCGCCCGCAGGTCGTCGATCACCTGCTTCGCGAGGACGCCACCGAACATGTCTACGCCGAGGACGTCGTAGAGGTAGAGGGTCGGCGCGGGCGCGGCGTCGTCCGCCTGCGCGAGCACGTAGCCGCGGCCGCCCTGGAGCGGGGTCGTCATGAGGGGTTCTCCTTCTGCGGGTCGGGCGCCTCGGGGTCCGGAGGCGGGGAGTTCGGCGCCGCGGGTTCTTCCGGTGCGGCGGCGGGCGGCGGCTCGCCGGCACGGGTCATGTTGAGCGGCTGGAGGTAGACGTCGCCCTCGGGGCCGATGCCGTTCAAGTTCTCCAGCCGGCGGATGTCGTTGACCGACCACCAGCCCCACTGACGGCCCTGCGCGTAGCC
Organism: Planctomycetota bacterium; assembly: GCA_022072415.1. Taxonomy (GTDB): domain Bacteria; phylum Planctomycetota; class JAJSAM01; order JAJSAM01; family JAJVHW01; genus JAJVHW01. The sequence goes on along the minus strand of JAJVHW010000080.1, from coordinate 15,238 downwards.
CGCCATGCGCGCCGCGAAGTCGCCGCGGAGGAGCCCGGCCACGTTGTGCTCGGCGAAGAACCGCGCGCGCTCGGAGGGCAGCAGCAGGTCGCGCGCGATCGTCTGCTCGAACCGCACGAGCCACGGGCGCAGCGTGTAGACGACGAACTCCAGCGACGCCTGCTCCATGTTGGCGCGCGGCTGCGCCTGCGTGTCGTAGAGCATGTGGAGCGGAACGCGGAAGAGCCGCGCGATCTCGGCGACCTGGAACTTCTTCAGCTCAAGGAACTGCAGGTCCTCGAACGTCATCCCCACCTTCTCGAACTTCGCGCCGTGCTCCAGGATCACCGTCTTGCCCGCGTTCGTGACGCCCGCGTAGGCGTCGTCCCAGGAGGACTTGAAGCGCTGGTACTCCGGGTCCTCCATGACGTGGGGGTGCGTGACGATCCCGGCGATGCGGGCGCCGTTCTTCAGCGCGGACGCCGTGTTCTGCTCGAGCGCCATTGCGAGGCCGACCGACTCGCGGGCGAGCGCGATCGGCGAGAGGCCGGTCGCGCCGCCCCACGAGAGTCCGGGGATGCGCCAGACTTGGTCCGCGCGCAGCGTCTCGGGGCGGACTCCGGGCTCCGATACGCGGAACACGAGCGGACCGTCGCGTCGCGGTCGAGCCGGCTGGATCGTCCCTGGCGCGATCGGCCAGATCTCGCGGACGTCGCCCCCGCCGTCCCGGACCACGCGAGCGTACGCGTTCCCGCGGAGCAGCACGTGCGCGCAGAGGGTCTCGCGGACGGACTGCGCGGTCGCCTCCTCGTTGCAGAGCGTGTGGAGGATCGGCGAGAGCGGGTGCTCGGCGGCGGGCCGCTTGTCCCCACTCGCCTGGCGCTCGAAGACCATCAGCGGCAGCGTCGAGATCGACTCGGCGAGCACCTTCACGCAGGAGAGGACGGCCGTGACGCGGAGCGCCGACTGGTCCGTGACGCTGACCCCCGAGAGCGTCGGTCGGCCGACGCCGGGCCACTTCCAGAAGGACTCGGGCGGTTCCTCGGAGAGGAGGAACGCGCGCGCGCCCGCCCTGAGGCGCGAGACGAGGCTGCGTCGGGACGGAACGTCCGGCATCGCCCCGAGTCTCGGGGCGGTGCAGAGTCGTGCCACCCACACCGCACACCGACGCACGTCCGCTGACCGGGGCGGCCTCAGTCCTTCGACATCATGTGGTCGCAGTACCCGCAGTTCGGGTGCGAGCTCATCTCGCTGAGCGGGATCTGGTCTCCACAGCGTGCGCACTCCCGGTCGAACGACTCACCGCACAACGCGCACGTGTCCTCGGCAGCCACGAACGTCTCGCTGCCGCACTCCGGGCACGCACCCACGGACGGGTCCTCTCCGTACCTGACGCCCTCGAAGTCGTTCGGGTACGCCTTGGCCATCGCACGCTCGGCATAGTCGGACGCCACGTGCGTCGCGCCACAGGAGCGGCAGGTCAGATCCGGATTCTGGAACCGGGTAGGCTGCGGCGCCAGCAGCAGCGATCCGCACTCGTCGCAGGCGACGTCAGGCACCGCGCTCGCAAGAAGCGGCGATGCCCAACTCGCCTGCGCCAGCGCGGATCTGCACTGCGACAGTTCGCGATCGTAGACGTCCTTGATCCCCAGCAGGACGGGCCACGCAGTCCCAAGTGCCTCGGCCGGGTCCGCACCGAGTTGGTCGCGCATGAAGCTGTGCACGATCGCACAGGTGTCAGCGAGCGCACCGCGGATTGCCGCCTGATCGTGCTTCGCGTACCGGTGCTCGATGTCGTTCCGGATGGTCGTCAGATCCTCGACGCGCTTCCACTCCACCGGCACGCCCAGAGCGGTCAGACGTCGCTTGATCTCAGCGACGTCCACCGTCTTCTTGCCGTGGCCCTTGAACACGACCTTCCCGTTCACATCCTGCGCCGGGACGATGTCGTCCATGAGCAGGACTTCGTCCGAGTCCGGGGGCGAGAGTCGGCGAAGCTTCTCCTTGAAGAGGAGGAGCACGCCCGCATGAAGGTTGCGCACCGCCGACAGCACGCGCCGCGGATCACTGGATTGGTAGTCCTCCAGCCCGAGGGCTATCGAGTCGGTGGCGTTGCGGAGCAGCATCCAGGGCATTGTAGGTACCCGCGCAGCATCGACCGCGAACGCGATCAGCCCGCCTCACGCACGCCGCTGGATCGACACGCGACGAGAAGCAGCGGGCACTCCGAGTGCGTCGAGGAACGGGTCGCGCGCGCCGATCCGGTTCCGCTCGCGACGCGCCTGTGCGAGCAGGTGGCGCAGCACGTGCAGCTCATCTGCCCGGGCGATCGACTCTTCCATCCCGAACCGATGCACTGCGCCGGCGCGCGCGAAGTAGACGCCGAGCCGGCGGATGTCGATCTGCGCGCGGCTCCCGTCCACGCCGTACGCGTTGGCGAGGAGGGCGTAGCCGACGAGCTGCCGCACGTAGTCCACGTGGAGCTTCGACTCCTTCACCGTCTTGATGTCGATGAGGCAGTCATCGACGAGCAGATCGGCGTCTGCGCCCCCCAGGAGTTCGGATCCGCTGCCGAACGTAGGGTTCAGCCTCAGCACGCGGCGCGGCCGGAACTCCTCCCACGGCACGATCGCGTAGAGCGCGTGGATCTCGTCGATCTCCACCGACGTCGGAGTGCGGCCGACATCGTCGTACAACCCGGTGCGGCGAAGTAGATCGAGGCCTGCGAGGTCGAAGCAGGCAACGGACGCCGCCCGCGTCAGGTGCTTGCGGAGAGGCGAGCGAGAGAGAGCGCGGACAGCGTTCCGATAGAGCCGAGACAGCGCCTCGTCGTCTACCTCGGGGTCGAACATCGCCATGAACGCTGCGCCCGCAGCAACGTTGGCGCGCGCCGTCGCCCTGAACCGGGCACCGAGTCCGAACCGCAGGGCATAGTCGAACGCGGTACCCATCCTGCTTGGTGAGCCGCCGAGCGAGGGGACCCGTATAGGAGGTCGGGGTGCGAGCCCCGGGTTCCGGATGACGTCGCGGAGGACGGCCACGACCTCGGGAGACTCCAGCAACGACGACAGGCTCACAGCGCCCTCCTTCTCGTTCGAACGGCTCGGTCTGTGGTCGAGCTGCGCAAGGATCGCGCCGCTCGATGACAGTCCGGGCGGTCCGGGCGTCGAGCACTCGGGGCCGGACGGGTGTCCTCTGCGGAGGACTCCCGCGCACAGGAAGCGGGTCGCGCCCTGCGGCAGCCGCAGTCGGTTCAGCCGACCGTACGTACGCCCCGATGGGCGTACGGCGACCTGACCGCGTCGCCGAGCACCATGAGCCGCGAGAGGGCTGTCACCGCGCCGACGACCCCGTCGATCCGCCGCGTCCCCTGTGCCGCGCCGCCGGGCTTGACAGGCTTGATGTTCCCGGCCGGGTCGGTCGCGACCTCGCAGTTGGCGACGCACCAGCGCATGACGGGGTTCCCGTCGTGGCGGAGACGCCGCGAGCGGACGAGCGCCTCGAAGAGCTTCGAGGGGCCCGAGAGCGACGCATAGCCCTGGCGAACCTCGACCATCTGCACGCCCGCGGCGGTGAGCGACGACGCCAGGTGGTTCGCGTTCCACGGGTCGTAGCCGACCTGCGCGAGGCCCTTGTGCTTCGCGCGGATCTCCTCGAGCACGACGCGGTAGACCTCGGCGTAGTCGACAACGTTCCCCTCGGTGACGCGCAGCCAGCCCTCGCGGGCCCACACGTCGTAGGGGACCCGGTCCTTCCGCGCGCGCTCGTGCAGCACGTCGCGCGGGAGGAAGAAGAACGGGACGATCTCCACCTCGTAGTCGAGGACGAGGCGATGCTGGACGGGCGGCGCCGCGCCCTCCTTCGTCTCCACGTCGAGCGTCTCCGCGGGCCGCGCCAGGTCGCGCCTGCGGAACGCGAGCACGATCGCCGTGAGGTCGGCTGACGCCGAGAGGTCGAGGCCCGCGCAGCAGGGGAGCGTCCCGAGGTCCGTGGCGGGCTCGGTCCGTCGGCACGCCTCCCAGCACTCGGGCGCGATCCAGACCGTCCGGCTCTCGGTCCAGATGTTCAGCTCGAGCCGGAGGAAGCTGTTCCGCTTGCGCGGCTCGGCCTGCGCCGCGGCGCACTCGGCCCGCATGTACTCGACTGACTTCGTCACGCCGAGGGACGGGTTCGACGCTCGCCAGGTCCGCTCGGCGGTCCAGTCGGCCGCCGGGTCGCTCTCGAAGATGACGGGCAGGTACTGCTCGTCCACGATCACGCCGTCGCGCACCTTCTTCGCGTACTCGTACTCCTCGTAGCAGATCGACTCGCGGTCGTCGCCCGCCGTCGTGATGATGAAGACGACCGGCTGGCGTCGCGCCGAGGTGCCCTTGTAGAGCGTGTCGTAGAGGTCGCGCGTCCGCTGGGTGTGGAACTCGTCGAAGATCAGCCCGTGCACGTTGAAACCGTGCTTCGTCCCGACCTCGGACGAGACGGCCTTGAAGGTCGAGTTCGTGGCGGTCTGGACGATGGCGTTCCGGAGCACCGTGACGTCGGCCGCGCGGAGGAAGTCCGGGTTCTCGCGGGCCATGACGGCGGCGTCGCCGAAGACGATTCGCGCCTGATCGCGGTCCGCCGCCGCGGCGTAGACCTCGGCGCCCGGCTCGTCGTCGCCGAACGCGAGCAGCAGGCCCATGCCCGACGCGAGGCCGCTCTTGCCGTTCTTCTTCCCGACCTCGAGGAACGCCTTCCGGAAGCGTCGGGTGCCGTCCGCCCGCTTCCAGCCGAAGAGCGGGCGCACGATGAGGTCCCGCTGCCACGGCAGGAGTTCGAACGGCCGCCCGGCGAAGTCGCCCTTCACATGGCGCAGGAACGTCGGGAAGAAGTCGCACGCTTGGTCCGCAGCGGCCGCGTCGAAGTGGTAGAGCCCGCCGGCGTCGTCGAGACGCAGCGACGCGCCGGGCCAGCGCTCCCACGGCGCCGGGCCCTCGCCCCACCAGTTCGCCGGGGGCGGCGACGGGCGGCGACGGCGGCGCGCGGTCATCGCCCCGGGCAGAGGAGGAAGCCGAGGACGACGAGCGCGATCGCGGCGAGCGCCGCGCGGTCCTCCCACGCGCCGGGCAGGACGCCTCGGAGCCACGCGAGGAGGCCGCCGGGCTCGCGGACCCGCGGCGTCGCGGGCGGCGCGGCGTATCGGACGGGGATCCCGAGCGCCTCGGCGGTCGCGATCTCCTCCCGCATCCCAGCCGTGACTGGACCGACGACGAGGATCTCGTGGGACATCGCGAGCCAGCGGCGCCCGGCCTCGATCCCGAGCGCCCGCTCCGCCGGAACGTCGTCGTCGAGGAGGTCCGGGTAGAGGAGGTGCGGTGCGAAGGGCGCGCCCCCCTGGCGGAGCACCTCGCGGCACGCGGCGCGGGCGATCTCGACGTTCGCCGCGACGTCGCCGCGGTACGGGGAGCAGACGAAGACGCGCTTCACGCGGACCTCCGTTCGGCCTTCTGGCCGGAGAGCCGCTCCCAGCGCGCGACGATGACGTCGACGTACTTCGGGTCGAGCTCGATCGCGAAGCAGCGCCGCCCCGTCGTCTCGGCCGCCGCGATCGCCGAGCCCGAGCCGCCGAAGGGCTCGTAGAACGCCTCACCCGGCTCCAGGTGGTTCTCGATCGGCCGCGTGTAGAGGGCGACCGGCTTCTGCGTCGGGTGGTCGACCTTCTCCTCGCGCTCGCCGGCGGGGTACATGAGCATCTTGGGCGACGCGGCGTCCCAGATCGTCGACTGGTCCCGCGAGCCGCGGAACTTCGCCGCGCCGTCCTTCCGCGCGTACCAGCACGGCTCGTGCTGCCAGTGGTAGTGCTGGCGGCTCAGCACGAAGTGCGGCTTCCGCCAGATGATCTGCTGCTTGATCTCGAAGCCGATGCGGCGGAGCCCCAGCCCGACCTCGACGGAGTACGCGCTCGCGTGCCAGACGTACGCCGTGTCGAGGGACGGCACCAGCTCGAACGCGTCGCTCCAGTCGGCCTTCGTGTCGCCGGAGATCGCCGTGTTCGTATGGCCCGCGCCGCGCTGGAGGTACGACGACTCCGCGGGCCCGAGCCCGTTCAGTCCCGCGCGGTCGCGCCACTCCATGTCGAGCGACACTCCGTACGGCGGATCGGTGAGGAGGAGTCGCGGGGCCGCACCGTCGAGGACGCGGCGAACGTCCTCGGCGTTCGTCGAGTCGCCGCACAGCAGGCGGTGCCGGCCGAGGATGAAGAGGTCGCCGCGCTTCGCGGTCGGCTCGGCCGGCGTCTCGGGCACCTCGTCGGGATCGCCGCCTCCGCCGCCCGCCGCCTTGCAGAGCCGCTCGAGCTCGGCGGAGCTGAACCCGCACGCGGTGCGGAGCGACTCGTCGATCCCGGACAGCGTCTGCGCCAGGAGGTTGTCGTCCCACGACGCGAGCTCACCCGCGCGGTTGTCCGCGATCGCGTAGGCCTTCGCCTTCGCCTCGTCCTCGAACGTCGCGACGGCGATCTCCGTCCAGCCGAGAGACTTCGCCGCGGTGAGGGTGCCGTTCCCGGCGATGACCGTCCCGTCCGCGAGTGCCACGACGGGCTTCCGCTGCCCGAACTCCTGGAGCGACGCCGCGATGGCGGCGAGGTTCCGCTTGTCGTGCTTGCGCGCGTTCTGCGGGTCCTCGCGGAGCGACGCGATCGGCCGCGCGAGCGGGAGGAGGTCGGGCGCGATCACCGGCGCGGCCCTCGGATCGTGGCCTGCACCTGCGCGCCGATGTACTGCTCGGCGAGGGGATCGACGGTCCCGTCGTCGCGGCAGATCCCGTGGGAGCGGAGCACGGGCGCCAGCGACTCCGCCTGGTGCGGCGGCACGTCGGCGAGCTCCGCCCACGCGCGGACGAGCGCCCTCTCGGGCCGCGTGCGATCGGGCACGAGCGGCCACGCGACGGCGAGCCGCTGCGCCGCGACGTTGTCCCGGAGGTAGACGAGCGCGGCGGGCTTCACGGCGACGCCGCCTTCCGGCGCTTCCCGGCGACGAGGCTGAAGAAGCGCCGCTGGTTCGCGTCGCCCTCCGCGGCCTGCTCGGCGTCGGCGCGCACGCGCGTCGAGGCGGCCGGCGTCAGCCCGAACTCCAGGAGGAGCCGCCGGAACTCCACCTCGGCCTTCTCCATCGCGATCGCGTGGGGGTTCCGGTAGAGGTCGCCCTTCGCGTCCGCGAGGACCTCGCCCATCTCGCGCACCTTCGCGGCGAGACGCAGGTAGCGGACCTTCGCGCGGACGAGGAGTTCGAGCGCGTCGCCCTGCTCGCGCAGGAGGACGCCCATCGCGGCGAGGCGCTGCCCGAGCGCGTCCCACTCGGCGCGCTCTCGGGCGTCGAGCCCGGACGGCGGAACGGGGACGCCGGCCGTACCGCGCGGCTCCGCCGGGCTGTTCCGGCACGGCTGGTACGTCCCGCGCGATCGCTTCATCGCGGAGGGGAGCGGAGGGGGACCGCGCCTACCCACAGCACACCTCTGTCGCGAAGTAGTGCGCGAAGGGGCTGTTCGTCTGGAGGCGTTCGCGCAGGCGCTCGCGCCACCCGGGCCGCTCGTTGTTCTTGATCGAGTTGCACACCAGGTGAGCGAGCTGGACGTTGTCCTGACGGTGGAGCCCGCCGCGCGCGAGGGGAACGATGTGGTCGAGCGAGCCCGTCCACTCGCGCCCCGCGCTCGCGAGGATCGGGAAGCCGCAGATGCCGCACTGGTTCCGGCACCGACGCACCACGTCGTTCCAGTTGACGGACGACCGGAATCCCTGCCGCTCGGATGCCTGGCGGTTGCGCCGCCTGGTGCGGTTGCAGCACCGCGGCGAGCAGAAGGCGTAGCGGGCGTCCGGCTGCGCGAGGAACGTCCCGCCGCACTCGGCGCAGTCGCGCGGAACAGTCGGCACGTTCCGCAGCCGACGCCAGAGCCGCTTGCGCGATGCGTCTCTGCGGCAGTTCCTCCAGCAGATGCTGCGCCGCCGTGCCGACGCGAACCATGTCCCGCACGCGACGCACGTGAACTCGGCGAGCACGCCGTGCGACGCCGCCGCGCCCGCCTCGTGCTCGGCGCGGCGTTCGTCCGCCGCGGTGAACGCGCAGTCGCGCGAGCAGTACGAGAACCGGTCGCTCGACTTCGGGACGAACGTGACGCCACACCTCTGGCAGACGCACGCCGGGCGGACCCGCGCCGCCCGCTCGCAGGCGTCGCACTTGCCGTCGCGGCGGACGCACGGAGTCCCGCACTTCGCGCACGGCCAGCGCCGGTTCGGGACGAGCCCGCAGTCGTAGCAGGCGCGCCGTCGATGGTCCGTACGCTGCCGCGGCTGGAACTCGCTCCCGCAGAAGCGGCACGGCCGCGGGGAGCTCCAGCGCGGGTTCTGTTCGTACCTGCGGCGGCTGCGCTCGAGCCCGGCGCGCGCGCGGCACGGTCGACACCGAACCCGCATGCGACCGCGCCGCCCAAGGGGGCCGACGTCGCCGCCGCATCCGATGCACGGCTGCGACACGCGCCTCGGCGCGCTCCCCTGGAAGTTCAATACCTGCACGCGCGTCCCATCGAGGCGCGCGTCGGTCCCGGGCGGCCGGATGCCCACGTCCGACCCCGCCCCCCCGGCTGCCACCTCGTCACGCATGGACGAGGGCCTCCTCGGCCGCCTCCGCCTCGTCGTCCTCGAAGGCGGGCTGCTCGTCCGGCAGATCGCCGACGGCGGGTGCGGCGGTCACGCGCCGCCACCCATCGCCGTCGTCCCCGAACACGCGCACCGTGGGCGCGTCCGGCGCGTTCCGGGCGGCGGTGACGAACCACGCCACCATCGCCGCGACCCGCGGCCCCGGCCCGCGCAGGACGACCGCGTCCTTCCCGTGGACGGTGACGAGCACCGCGTCGTCGCGGTCCTGGTCGTCGAGGGCGGCATCGATCAGCGCCGCGCCCGCGGGGGTGCGCCACGCGGCGTCGAGGTCGGCGAGGGGGATCGCGTACCTCACCGCGCGGTCCTCGCGAACGTCCTCGGCACGAACGCCTGGTCCCGCGCCGTGCGGCGGCTGTGGCAGGGCTTGCAGAGGGAGCGGAGATTCGAGGGGGCGTGCGTCCCGCCGTCCGCGAGCGCGACGATGTGGTCGACCTCGGTGGCTGCAGTCGTGATCCGCTGCTCGGCGCACATGCGGCAGAGCGGCTCCCGACGCAGGTGCGCGATGCGGACGCGCCGCCAGACGGCGTCGTAGCCACGCCGCGCCGCGGAGGGACGCAGCGAGTCGAACTCGGCGCGCAGCGCGCGCTCGTGCTCGGGGCAGCGCGCCCCCGACTCGACGAGCGCGGGGCAGCCGGGCGACGTGCAGGCGTGGGGCGGGCGGCGCGGCACACCCCAAGGGTCCGGCCATGTCAGACTCGCGCAAGGCGCCTCTGCTTCCTCGTCCACGAGACGTAGGCGTTCCAGCACTCCGGGGAGCAGTACCGCTTGCGCGCCGTGACGAGCTGCCGCCCGCACTGCACGCACTCGGTCGCGGGAGCCCGCTTCAGCTCGGAACGGTCGAGCCGGGCGAGGGCAGGGAACCGCTCGAGCGGCGGGGGCGGCGGGAAGCCGCAAGTGGGACACCGGTCGATGAGCCCCTCGCGCGAGCGGGCGACGGACCGCGCGATCGCGTCCGCTCGGAACCCCGAGCGCCGCATCCGGTCGGCCACCGCAGAGCAGCAGGCGCACGCGCCGTCCGGGCAGCAGGCCGCGCCGAAGAGGAGCCCGGCGACGCAGGTCGTCTGGGCCGAGTCGCCGACGATGCACGGGGTGCCGCCCTGCGTCACGCCACTCCGGCTGCGGCGGGCTCCCGTCGCACGGCGTCGGGGTTCCGGAGTCGGGTCCGCGCGCCGCGGGGACGCACGATCTCGATCGACTCCCGCGTCACCTCGCCGACGGTGGCGTCGCCGTCGAGGAAGCACACGAGGCCGTGGTCCGGGCCGTACGGGAACCGGAGGTCGCTGCGGTTCCGGTAGAGGCCCGCCTCCGTCCAGCCGAGGGCGAGCGCGGCGTCGCGGACGGCGTCCACCTTCGCGACGGCGTCGGCCGTGACCGGCTCGGTGAACCGCCACGCCCCCGACGCCGGGAAGGCGTGCCCCGGGGGCCTCGCCGGAGGACGCGGGGCGCGGACCGGGCTCCCGCCGAAGTCGTCGTCCTCGGGGCGCGGCGGCGTGTAGCGGCGCGGGTCGAACGCCCTCACGGCGTCGGCCAGGGCCCGGCCGCCGAGCCGCTCGACGGCGAGCGCGTGGACCGCGTTGAACCGGGCGCGGAGCGCTTCGAACGCCGCGGCGGCGAGACGGCGGATCGCGACGGCCTTCCGCGCGAGGTCCATCTTGTGGCGCAGCCACGCGTAGTACGCGGCGTCGAGCCGCCGGTGCGGCACGCCGCAGACGGTGACGTCGTCCGCGTAGCTCTCCGGCGACGCGGTCTCGAAGTACGTGAGGTCGGGCGCGACGAAGAGCGCCGGGCCCGGCGGCCGAGGTGTGCTCACACTGCTCACGTACCGGAGCGGCTCGCGAAACGTCGGCGCGTCGGCGGACGCGCGATGTCGTGGCCGGGCGACGCCCCTGCCAGGCCTTCAGGAGGCGCGGAACCCCGCTGTCCGCACCGGGACGAGGTTCCGCAGGCGTAAGGGCGCGCGCCGCATGGCCTTGTGGCGACCCGCGGAACCGCGGAACGTTTCGTCTCCCAGCCCCGTGCGCACGCCCGCGCGCGCGTAGGACGATTCCTGTTCTCTACCGCGCGCGCAGGCGCGCACGGGACTCACCGTAGAGAGGGTTCCGCGGTTCCGCAGGATCGGCGGAAGGGGTTTCTGAATGAGGACTTACGACGTGCGGAACCTCCTGGAACAAGGTTCCGCAAGGGGGTCCGAAGGTCCCGCGGTTCCGCAGCGGCGAAGCCTGGCGGCGCCCGTGTCCCCCGCCGTCGCTAGTCTCGATCCCCCTTTCGGACGGAGGACTTGTCGTGCCGCAGTCAGATGCGAACGATGTCGTCGCTCTCGTGGACCGGCTCGAGCGCCTCGGCGTGCCGGGCCAGAAGTACTGGGAAGACGACCTCGAGATGCCGCGGGAGCCGGTGCTCCGGCGCCTCGAGGAGAACGGCGGCGTGTCCGGGTGGGTGGCGAAGAGGACGGGCTACCAACTCCAGGTCCTCGCCCGACAGATCGGGATCGATGGCGACTGCTCCACCCGCGCGCTGCGGCCGACCGTCGCGGAGCGCGCGGACGAGTTTCTCGGCTACGTGCTGGTCGCGGCATTCGCGAAGGGGAAGTCCAAGGTCGCGATCCTTGGACTCTCGAAGGAGCGCCTTCCGGAGGAGGTCCTCGCAATCTGCCGCAAGCCAACGCCGTCGAACGGCGTGCCGGCGCCCGAGCCGTCGGACGACAAGGACGCCGACGAGGAGGCGGAGGAGGAGTACGACACGCTCGCCCTCGTCTTCGCGCTCTACGCCGCCGCGCCGGAGAACCTCCGACGGCTCTTCCACAGCGACAAGATCCAGAAGACCGGGTTCGCGCGCATGGAGCTCGCGACCAAAGCGCGCAGGCCGGAGAACTCACTCGCAAAGGTGCTTCAGCACGAACCGCTCACGCGGATCCTGCAGGCGTTCGACCGGCGAAAGGACGATGGGCGCTGGAGCGAACTCAAGGACGTCGTCGCGTCGGACGGGCGCTTCTTCGTGTTCATCCGTCGGCCCCATCGGCGCCACTACATTTGCGTGGCGGACGGCGGCCCCGTCGTCCACGGCTACGACCCGGAGTGGATCATCCTCGACTTCGAGGAGGGCGCGAAGCGCGTGAAGATCTCGTCCCGCAGCGACGCGGTGCCGCTGGAGATCGCCGACTGCGTTGCCACGGAGTACTTCGGGAAGCCGTGCCGCTACGACAACGAGAGCACGATCACCTACGCGGCGCAGATCGAGCGCTTCCTGGACGACGTCGCGCCGCGGTCCCGCGGCACGCTCGTGCTCGTGGAGATGGCCGTGCGGAACTCGCCGCTCAAGGGGGCACCGAAGCTCAAGGTCAGCGACGAAACCTCGAACTCGATCGGACCCGCGCTCGCAGACTTCGCGCGGGCGCTCGGCGAACCGCTCCACCGCGTCGAGCATCTCGACAGTGTCAAGGTCCACTATCGGCGCAAGCGCATCAGCCTGATCTTCGAGAAGCTCGACGGCAAGGACGGCGAGTACGACGTCCGCTACACCGACCACCGCCTGAACGGCTTCGAGCGGACTCCCTTCGAGGACTACATGAGGGACGAGCATGGCCTTGAGATCCTCTCCACGGAGAAGCGCCACCGCCGAGGTCGGTGACGCTGTCGACGTCGCCGAGCTCCTGCGCGATGGGCGTCGATTCGAATCGCCGTCGGCGTCCCTGATCGCCGCGGCCGAGGGGCTGGAGCGCCGGGGCATCCTCCGACTGGAGCGGTGCGTGTTCGTGCGGTGCAACGACCCGCGGGGAACTGCGGCGCGACCGAGTAGCCGTCACTGCCGCGGGAAGATCTACGTCGACGAACGCCTCGACGAGGCGGGGCACGAGGTCCGGTGCGACGTCTGCGAGCGGCCGGTCTTCCCTAACCGCCGCGGGATGCGCCGCCACAACGAACTCTGCACGCACGTCGATCCGGAGGGCGTCACGCGCTTCGTCGCGGCGGAGGCCGCGCGCGCCGGACGGGACGTCAAGCGTCTCGCCGACGGCGTCTGGCGCATCGACCTCGGGACGGCCGAGGTCTTCGTCTGCGTCGTCGACTGCTGCCCGGACGATCCCTACCTGGACCGCGCCTGGGCCAAGACGCGCGTGGTCTGCTACGTCGCGGCGGATTCCGTTCGGCTGCGCACAGGTTTCCTCAACGAGGAGTGGGTGAGGCGCGCGGCGCTCGCGGATCTCATCCGCGGCACAGTCGAGCTGACCGACCTGGTCCAGCGGATCGCCGAGGCCGGGCCGCCGAAGAACATCTCCGAGCCGACCGTTCACGTCTACGCGCACCGGGCCTCACCCGGCGTCCCGCCGCGGGCGGCAGTGGAGCCTCGCCGGAAGCAGTTCCTCGTCGAGGTTGGACCCGGAACGGTCCGGATCGAGGGGGTCACGGTCGTGGCGCCGACCGCCGACTCGCTGTTCGACATCTTCAGCATCCTGTGGGAACGCTTCCTCGCTGATCTGCGCGAGTGCCGCAAGCCCGAGTCCCACACGTGGCTCAAGGTGGCCGAAATCGCCGATCGTCTCGGGGCGATCCGGGCGAAGCACTTCGCGGATGTCGGCTCCGTGCGCAAGGGCATCAACCGGCTCCAGCTCGAAATCGAGACCGCGCTCAAGAAGGGCCCCGGTCTCGCCGTCTCTCGTACCGGCGTGATCGAGAGCGGCGCCGCGACCGGCGAAGACGACGTCACCGGCTACCGGCTGAACCCTCGAACCGTCCTTCTTCGGCCCTTCCAGCCGCCGCCCGCTTGAGTTGTCTCGGGGTGCACCCCATCTGTCTCGTCCCTCCGCTGAGCGGGCGCCCGTGACGCCAGGTGCCGGTCGGAACTGAGGCTGGAGGCGCTCCGATGCGGGCCGCCCCCGACGACTGATGCGAGTGCCCTGTCTCGTGCGGGCTGATCGCTGTCCTCCAAGCCGCGCGCGTTCTCTCCGACCATTCGGACCGTGATGCGCAGCGCCCCGCCGATCGCCAGATCCCCCGCCTCCGGCGGGGAGTGGCGCTGCGTCCAGTGCGGCCAGCTTCTCGCGGTCCTCCGCGAGGGACGGCTCCACATCCGCCTCACACGGGGCCACGAGTACCTCGTGGGGTTCCCCGCGACGAGCAAGTGCAGGACCTGCGGATCTCTCAACGAGGTTCGCGACGCGACGTCCCTCGGCGCGGCCCCCGCGGGCCCCGGCCGGTGAGCGTCCACGACTGATTCCACAAACCGAGAGGCGCACGACGCCCTGAACGGCCACTAGAGGCGCGCGACGCCCGGCCGGGAAGGCCGGCGTGCGTGCTCTTCTCCGATCGGACGCGTGAGGACCTCGAACGCGAGGTGCTCGGGAAGGGGTTCGAGGTGTTCTACGGCGAGACGATGCGGGGCGACGAGGCGCTCGCGCCGTTCGTCACGCCGACCGCATTCGTGGCGTTCCTGCGGGACGGATCCGAGTCCCGCGCGCGGCGCGACGCCGTCGCTGCGGCGCTGCTCCGCGCGTACGGCGCGTCGGACCGCGGGCGCGAGCGCCTCGGCGTCCTGGTGCTCCTCGCCGTGTGGGGCGACGTCGCGGGCGTCGTCCGCGGAAAGACCCGCCAGCTCGTGCGCCGAGCCGGGTTCACGCGCACCGACGCCGACGACGTCGAGCAGGAGATCGCGATCGACCTGCTGAAGCGGCTCCCGCGCTTCGACCCGGCGAAGGCCTCGCTCCGCACGTTCGCGACGCGGATCGTCGAGCACCACGTCGCGACGCTCATCGAGTCGCGCGAGGCACCGTGCCGCGACTGGCGCCGCGCCGAGTCGTCCCTCGACGAGATGATCCCCGACGACGCGGGCGAGGTCGTCCCGCGCTGGCGGACCCTCGATCAGGAGGAGCACGCCGGCCGCCACCGCGGCGAAGACCGCGACGAGCGCGCTGCGCAGGAAATGCGGCTCGACGTCGAGTCGGCGGTGGGGTCTCTCGACCCGGCGCTGCGCAACATGGCGGAGCGTCTCCGCACGTCGACGCCGACCGAGATCGCGCGCGCGACGGCCCGGCCGAGGACCACGGTCTACGAGTCCATCGGCCGCATCGGCGTCGCGTTCGGCGACGCGGGTCTTTCGGGCTACGTCCCGACACTTCGCCGGGCGCGCCGGTAGGTGAGCAGGAGAGAGACCGACTCCCCCGGAGGCCCCAGTGACCCGCACGATCTACCGCTTCACGTTCGACCCGAAGGTCGCGCTCGACGACGTCGAGGCTTCGCTCCTCCTCGCCGTGTTCGCCGCCGAGGGACTCCACGGCGCGGCGCGCGTGCGCATGGACGCGTCCTACCTGCTCGCCGCGAAGCGCCGCGTCTGCGTGATCGACGCATCGACGCGCGTCGGACGCGCGATCACGACGATCTTCACGAGCTTCGTGCTGCGCTCGTTCGGCGCGGAGTCCGTCCGCGTCGAGCGCATCCGGAAGGCCACCGACGCCCTCCAGGCGGTGCGCCGGTGACCGACCGCGCCGTCACGACGTACACGATGTGGAGCCTCTTCCGGAACTGCCGGAAGGCCGCGCAGTACCGCTACGTGCTCGACCTCGTCCCGATCGAGCGGGACCGGAAC
>JAJVHW010000089.1 GCA_022072415.1 Planctomycetota bacterium | reverse complement strand
CCCGTCGGCCGCCTCCAGGCGCGCGCCGTCGTGAGCGGCGAGGGCGGCGAACGTGACGGGCGACGCGAGCAGCGCCGTGCGCGACGGCCATCCGAGGAAGTCCGCGCACGCGTATGCCGCGACCGGCAGCGCGAACGCGAGCGCCGCGACGGACGGAGCCGCCCAGGGGACGTCGGCGCGGCGCGACGCCGAGACTCCGAGCGCCGCGAAACCGGCGGCGGCCGCGGCCCATGCCGCATGGAACCCGGCTGGTGCCCCTGCGGCCGCGGAGAGCGCGAGATGGAAGGGAAGCGCCGCAGCCGCGAGCGCGCACGTCTCGGAGATCGCGCGTCCGGGGAACGGGCGGACCAGGGCCGCCGCCACCGCCGCGCCGAATGCGCCGAGCATCGCCCGGGGAGCGACCACGGCCGCCGCGCCTGGCGCGTCGGGAACGGCCGATGCCGCGAACGCCACCGCGGCCCCGCCGACCGCGACGACGCAGACGAGCGCGGCCGGGAACCGGGCCGGCGGAGGCTCCGCTCCGGCCTTCGCCACGAGGCCCGAGCCGAGCCCCGAAATCTCCGCCGACATCAGCGGGCCTGCGCGGACGGCACGATCACGGCGTCCGCGAACGCGACACGGACCGAGTCGATCCCCGCCAGCGTCGGATGCGCGGAGAGGACGCGGAGGAGGCGTTCCGTCTTCGCTCCGAACGTCGCCTCGCCGGGGTCGTGGGAGAGCCTCCCCCACTCGACGACGGCGCGCGACGCAGGAACCGCGGCGGGACGCGCCCCCGCACCGGGCGGAGCCGCGGCGCCGCTCATCCGGAGCGTCACTTCCGACGCGCCGGGCTTCTTCCGCTCGCCCCAGTTGGAGAGGTCGATCACGTCGAGGAGACGGAGCCCCTCGGACCCCGCGGTCTCGGACGTCTCGTCGAGCGACGCGGAGAGCTCGGCCGCGGCGGCCACGTCGGGCCCGGCTCGCCCGCCGGCCGCGGGAACGGCCGTCGTCGCGCCGAGGATCGCGCGGAGGAGGCGCCCGTCGCGCGCGGGACGCGCCCCGGACGGGGCGCCGAGGACGACGCCCTCGGCATCGACCTCGGCCCAGCGTTCGGAGGTTCCGGGAAGGCGGACCGCGGCCACGGGGAGCCGAAGCTCGACCCAGGCGTCGAACGTGCGGTCGTCGTGCCGCACGATGTGGCGCACCGACCGGACGTTCGGGAGCTCGCAAAGCGCGGAGTCCAGCAGCCGCCCGACCTCCGGGTCCGCCGCCGACGCGGTCCATCCCGACAGGCCCGAGTGGTCGCGCATCGCGCGAGCGTCCGCCGTGGTGAACCACGACGGCGCGGGACCGACGGCCCATCGGCCCAGGTCGGACCGGACGTCCGGCGAGGCCAAGGTCCGCTCGTGCAGCCGCACGAGCCCGACGCCGCAGACCGCGAGGAACGACACGACGAGGAACGCGCGGACCGCGAACTCGGCCCTCGGGTTCGGCGCGCGGCGCGGCGCGGCGGCGGGTGCGGGACCGCCCGGTCCTGCCGCGGACGCCCCCGGGGCATCCGCGCATGCGCTCCCGGCCGGGACGGCGAGTCCGTGCTCGCGTCCGCGGGATGCGACAGATCCGGCCCGGTCGCACACTCCGGTGCCGTCCACTGCGGTGTCGCCCACTGCGGGGTTGACCACGGCCGTGTCGTCCACGGCGGGGTGGTCCACGGCGGCGGGATCGGAGGGCTCGATCATGCGTGACCTCCGGACACAAACGACCAGCACGTCCGGGCGGTTCGAACCACAGCCGTGCCGACGGAACGCACCGGCACGCCTCGGGCGACGACGCCGGCGACGGCCCGGACGACGTCTGCTGGGACCTCTGCGGTGACGTCAGCGGCGTTGCCGGATGTGACGTCAACTGTGACGTCAGGAGTGACGTCAACGGCTATCTCAACGGCGCTGTCGTCGGCGAGGTCCTCTGCGACGTCGTCGGCGACTTCAACGGCGACTTCGACCGTGACGTCGACGACAGGCGCGCGCCCCGATGCATGCGGGGCACGAAGCGTCCACGCGCGTGGAGCGCCCGGGGCGCGAACGCCCCGGACGCGCCGCAGCGGCGGATCGCTCCGTGCCCGTTCGGTTCCGAGTCCCTGCGCCGTCCCTGACGGCGACGGGCTCAGGCCGAGATCAGCGGCTTGGTGTCCTCGACGAACTTGCGGTCCGCGGTGGCCGCGGCCGAGGCCTTCGCCGTGGTCTGGATGAGCTTCTCGTAGTCCTCGACGAACAGCTCGAGCGTCGAGATCGCGGAGTTGAGCAGGTGCTTGCTCATCTCGGTGACCTCGCCCTTGCTGTGGTTCTGGAGCTCGTGGCGCATGAGGCTGATGGTCACCTTGACCGGGTGCATGCGGCGGCTGACGAAGTCCGACAGGCTCATCTTCTCGGGAACGATCATGGCTTCTCCGTGCGTCGCATCGCGACGCCGCTCGGGGCTCGGGGCGGGCCGATCCGGCCTCCCTCCGCTCCGCCGACAGGGACTCTCGATCCTGCAGTGGTTCGCCGCCGCCGGGACCGCGCGCGGGATCTCCCGCGGCTCCGGCAGGACCCCCGTCGCGCGCCGGCGCGGCGGAGTTCTCGTACGGCACGATGACTCTACCCATGCGCGGGGACATGCTCCGCGCCCCACACCTCGACCTCGGTCTCGAGCTCGACGCCCGTGCGCCGGCGGACCTCGTCGCGCACCGCGTCCACGAGACGGAGCACGTCGTCGCACGTCGCGCCGCCACGGTTCACGACGAAGTTCCCGTGGACGGTGGACACCATCGCTCCGCCGACCGCGCGGCCCTTCAGGCCGCACGCGTCCACGAGCCGCCCGGCGCTGTTCCCCGGCGGGTTCCGGAACATGCAGCCCGCGCTCGGCTCCGCGAGGGGCTGCGCCCTCGACTTCTCGGCGTGGATCGCGTCGATCGCCGCGCGGTACGCGGGGAGGTCCACCTCCGGGAGGCGGAACGCGACCTCGACCACCGCGAGACCCGCGAGGGCGCTCGTGCGGTAGCCGAAGTTGCACGCGTCGCGCGGAAGCGTGCGGACCTCGCCCGTCGCGTCCACGGCGGCGACCCACTCGATCCGCGCGCCCGTCTCGCCCCACCGGCCGCCCGCGTTCATCCGGGCGGAGCCGCCTACGGTGGCGGGATACCCGACGACGCACTCGAGCCCGCCGAGCCCGCGCTTCATCGCCTCCGCGTGGAGCGTGGACGTCCGGAGCCCGGCCCCCGCGACGACGAGGCCGCCGTCGCCGAACCGGATCGAGCGGAGGTCCCGCGTGTGGATCGTGACGCCCGGCACCCCCGCGTCGGCGACGAGCAGGTTCGACCCCCGCCCGAGGACGCGCCACGGCACGCCGCGCTCGGCGCAGTCGCGCACGAGCAGCGCGACCTCGTCGGCGTCGCGCGGGAACGCGAGGACCTCGGCCGGCCCGCCGATGCGGATCGTGGTGTGGGTGCTAAGGGGCGATGACCTGGCGGTCGAAATCGCGCATGCGTTCCGCGAGATCACGGGAGACCTCCCACACGCTGCCGGCCCCCATCGTCACGATGAGATCGCCGACGCGCACCTCGGACAGGATCGTGGACGCGGCCTCCTCGAGGCGCTCCACGTACGTGACGTCCACCCCGCGGTTCGCCGCGGTGCGGACCAGGTCGAGCGCATGGACGGACCGGAGGTCGTCCTCGGAGTCGCGCGCGACGAAGATGTCCGGGATGAACACCCGGTCGGCCCCCTCGAGCGCCGACGCGAACTCGCCGAGGAGCGTGCGCGTGCGGCTGGCCTGGTGCGGCTGGAAGACGCAGAGGATCCGCCGTCCGCGATGCTCCTCGCGGAGCGCGGAGAGGACCGCCGCGATCTCGCGCGGATGGTGCGCGTAGTCGTCGAGGACGAGCACCCCGTGCCCTTCGTAGCGCTGGGTCATCCGCCGCTCGACGCCGCGGTACTCGATGAGCGCGGGGCGGACGGCCGTGTCCATGTCGAGCCCGAGCCGGTGCGAGACGGCGATCACCGCGAGGGAGTTGAGGACGTTGTGGAGCCCGGAGAGGCGGAGCTCGAACTCGCCCAGCGGACACCCCCGGTGCGAGACGTCGAACCTCCACAGGCCGTCGCTCCGGACCCAGTCCGATGCCGTCCAGTCGGCGTTCCCGCGGAGCCCGAACGTCTCCACCTGGCACGTGACGGCCGGGTCGCGGAACACGCGCTCGTGCTGGTTCAGCGTGGCGAGGTAGCCGTCCGGCGGGATCAGCGACGCGAAGTCGCGGAACGCCTCGTGGATCTCGCCGATGTCCTTGTAGTAGTCGAGGTGGTCGGCGTCGATGTTGGTGACGAGCGCCGTGCGCGGCACGAGGTTCAGGAAGGAGCGGTCGAACTCGCACGCCTCGGCGACGAAGTGCTCGCCGCGCCCCGCGCGGAAGTTCCCGCCGAGGGACTCGGCCTCGCCGCCGACGACCATCGTCGGGTCCGCGCCCGCGCGGACGAGCACGCTGGTCATCAGGCCCGTCGTGGTCGTCTTCCCGTGGCATCCCGCGACGCAGAGCCCGTGCTTCCGCGACATCAGCTCGCCGAGCGCCCGCGCGTACTTGACGATCGGGATGCCGCGCTCGACCGCGGCGTTCACCTCGGGGTTCGTCTGGTCCACCGCGGCGGTCACGACGAGGAGGTCGCAGTCCGGCGGAACGTTCTCCCGCGCCTGCCCCACCGAGATCCGCGGCCCGAGCTCGCGGATCTTCCGGAGCTTCGCGGAGTCCTTCACGTCGGACCCGGTCACGCGGTGCCCCGCGTGGTGGAGGGCCTGCGCGAGCGACGACATGCCGACGCCGCCCGCGCCCACGAGGTGCACGGTGCGGTTGCGGTCGAAGATGCCGGGGCGTCCGATCACGGGCGGTTCCTCCGCTTCATTCCCATGCGTCCTTGCCTTCGGGGGCGAGCGCGAGGATCAGGTCCACGACGCGCGCCGCGGCGTCCGGCCGGCCGAGGCTCCGGGCCACGTCGGCGCGCGCGCGGCGGAGCGACGCGTCGCGGAGCAGCGCGCCGCACTCCTCCGCGAGCACGTCCGGCGAGAGCGAACCCTCGCGCACGACCACCGCGGCGCCGCGCTCCGCGAGCGGCAGCGCGTTCTTCTCCTGGTGGTGGTCCGCATGGTGCGGGTACGGGATGAAAATGGCCGGGAGCCCCGCGGCGGCGAGTTCCGCGATCGTGGTCCCCCCGGCCCGGCCGAGGAACGCGTCGGCCGTCCCGTAGACCGCGCCCATGTCGTCGAAGAACGCCCGCACGCACGCCCGCACCCCGGCCGCGGCATAGAGGCGCGAGAGGCGGATCGCCTCGTCGTCGGACCCGGCCGCGTGGATCACCTGGAAGCGCGCCCAGGGCACGCCGTCGTCGCCGGCGTCCAGCCCGCCGGTGGCGCGGACGAGCGACGGGATGCCGTCGGCCACCCGGCGGTTGAGTCCCGACGCGCCGAGGCTCCCCCCGGCGACGAGCAGCACCGGCGCGGCGGTCGAGAGGCCGAACGCGCGGTGCGCGGCGCGGCGGTCGAGCACCGTGCGGCGGATCGGGTTCCCCGTCTCGACGACCTTCCCGCGCACGGCGCCCCCCATGCCGGGGAACGACGCCGCGGTGATCGCGCCGAACCAGGAGAGCATCCGCGTGGCCTTGCCCGGGACGGCGTTCTGCTCGAGGAGGATCACGGGCACGCCGAGCGCGCGCGCCGCCAGCACCGGCGCGACGCTGCCGTATCCGCCGAGCCCGACCACGACGTGCGGCCTGTGTCCGCGGAGGACCGCGGTGGAGCGGTGCACCGCGGCGGCGAGGCGCCCGCCCCAGATCGGATACCCGAGCGGGTTCGACGGCGTGCGCGGCGACTGCACCGGGACGGTCTCGAGCGTGCACGCGAGGCCGTGCCGCGCGACGGCGTCCTTCTGCGTCCGCGCGAGGAGCACGCGGCTCTCCGGCGCGCGCCGCGCGAGTTCCTCCGCGACGGCGACGCCCGGGAAGAGATGCCCTCCGGTCCCGCCGCCGGCGAAGAGGACCGTCGGGTTCTGGACGCTGCGGATCATGCCGCGCCTCCCGCCGGCAGGGCGTCTCCGCCGGCCGCCTCGGGACGGCCCGCCGTGCCCGCCGCCCGCGCCGCCGCGAGATCGTGCCGCCGCGCGGCGGCGTAGACGAACCCGAGCGCCGCGCAGAGGACGAGGAGCGACGATCCGCCGAGGCTCACGAACGGCAGCGCGATCCCCTTCGTCGGCACCGAGCCCGTCACCACGGCGACGTTCCCCGCGGCCTGGAGCCCGATCATGAAGATCACGCCGAAGACGAGCAGGAACGCGTAGCGGCTCCGGTCGGCGACGCCCATCGCGACCTTGAGGCCGCACCACACGATCACGACGAAGAGCGCGACGACGAGCATCGTGCCGAGGAAGCCGAGTTCCTCCCCGATCACGCCGAGGATGAAGTCGGTGTGCGCCTCCGGGAGGTAGAAGAGCTTCTGCTTCCCCGCGCCGACGCCGACGCCCATGAGTCCGCCGGACCCCATCGCGACCTTCGACTGCCACACCTGGTGCGACGCGGGCGAGGCGTCGCCGCCCATGCCCTGGAGGCGCCGCATCATCACGCCCCAGCGCTCGTACACCTGCCACGCCAGCAGCGGCAGCGCGGCGAGTCCGCACCACGCGAGGCGCCGCACGGGGACCCCGCCGACGAGCATCACCGCCGCGCCCACCGCGAACAGGAAGAGCGCGGTGCCGAAGTCCGGCTCCACGATCGTCAGCGCCGCGGCGATGCCCACCGGGGCCACGGCGGGGAGCACCCCCTGCTTCCAGTCGGAGAGGCGGTCGCGGGCGGCGTCGAGGTGGTGCGCGAGCCACACCACGGCCGCGAGCTTCGCGATCTCGCTCGGCTGGAGCGAGAGGGGCCCCATCCGGAACCAGCGGCGCGCCCCGTTCGCCTCGGTGCCGACGACGAGCACGGCGGCAAGGAGCACGAGCACCGCGATCCCGGCCGGGCGCGCCCACCGGCGGAGGACCTCGGGATCGGAGCGCATGCAGATCCAGAGCGTGGCCGCGCCGAGGAGCGCCCACACGAGCTGGCGGCGGAGGAAGAACTCCGCGTCGTCGAACTTGAGGCCCGCCTTCACCGACGACGCGCTGTAGACCATCAGCACGCTGAGCGCGATGAGCGCGAGCGCCGCGCCGACGGCGGCCCGCGCCCAGCCCTCGAGGGGCCCGGCGGGCGGCACGATCCACCGCGCGGCGTCGGCGCGTCCCATCAGAGGACCCTCTGCATGCCGAGGGCGACCACCGAGAGGACGACGGTGCCGATCCAGAAGCTCATCACCACGCGGCTCTCGGGCCAGCCCATGAACTGGAGGTGATGGTGGAACGGCGCGCAGCGGAAGATGCGCTTCCCGCCGCGGAGCCGGAACGACGCGATCTGGAGGATGACGCTCAGCGCCTCCCACACGAAGGCGAAGCCGGCCACGATGAGCAGGATCTCCTGCCGCACGCAGACTGCGGAGATGCCGAGCGCGCCGCCGAGGGCGAGGCTCCCGGTGTTCCCCATGAACACCTTCGCCGGATTGCAGTTCCACCAGAGGAAGCCGCACACGCCGCCGCCGAGCGCGGCGAGGAACACCGCCACCTCGTCGCCTCCGGGGACGAACACCTGGCCGAGCGACGCGGCGAGTCCAGAGCGCCCGGCGATGAACGCCATCGTCCCGAGCGTGATGATCACGATCGCGCCGCAGCCCGCCGCGAGCCCGTCGAGCCCGTCGGTGAGGTTCACCGAGTTGCTCGTGGCGACCATCACCATCGTGCCGAACACGATGAACACGGGCGCGGCGAAGAGGATCTCCTCGGGGAGGAACGGCATCCGGAACTGCGTCCATCCCGCGGTGCCGTGCATCTCGATCCACGCCCACGTCACGGCGAACCCGCCGATCAGCGCCTGCGCGACGAGCTTCGGCAGCATGCGCATGCCGCGGAGCGTCTTCCCCGGGCGCGCGGGGTCGGGGATGCCCATCAGCTTGATGCGGTCGTCCCACCCGCCGAGCACGCCGAACGCGAGCATCGTCCAGAGGCAGATCACGACCATGCGGTTGTCGAGGCGCGCCCAGAGCAGCGCGGCGCACGCGGTCGCGAGGACGAAGAGCATGCCCCCCATCGTGGGCGTGCCCTCCTTCCCCGCCCTCAGGTTGAGCTCGGTCAGCTTCTCGGACTCGGTCCACGTCTTCTCGCGCCACGCGAGCATGCGGAGCCGCTGGATCACGCCGGAGCCGATCACGAGACACACGAGGAACGCGGTGAGCGCCGCGCACGCGGCGCGGAGGCTCACCGACGAGAAGACGGCGAAGCTCCCGATGTGCTCGCCCAGCGGGAGGAGGAAGCGGTGCACCATCAGCCGACCCTCCTGGAACCGGGCCCCGCGCCGTCGTTCCGCGCTTCCTGTTCGCGGGCCGCGCGGAGCGTCTCCGCGAGGCGTTCGATGCGCATGCCGCGGGACGCCTTCAGCAGCGCGACGTCGCCGCGGACGAGCGTGACGGCCGGCTTCGCGGCCGCCTCGTCCACCGACGGCGCCCACCCGAGCTTCGCGGGGTCCACGCCGGACTCGACCGCCGCGTCGTACGCGGCGCGGGACTCCTGCCCGACGAACCAGAGGAAGTCGAGGCGCCCTTCGAGCGCGTGCAGGGCGGCGTGCCGCCCCGCGGCGTAGTGAAGGTCCGCCGACCTCGCGCCGAGCTCCAGCATGTCGCCCTGGACGAGCACGCGGCGGCCGCGGGCCGGACGCGCGGCGAGTTCCTCCACGCCCGCCTCGAGCGACGCGGGGTTCGCGTTGTAGCAGTCGAGGAGGAGCGTCGTCCCGCCGATCGTCAGCCGCTGCATGCGCAGCGCGGGCAGCCGGACCAGCCGGAACTGCGCGCGGAGCTGGTCCGCGGTGATGCCGTGGAGGAGTCCGCACGACGCGGCGAGGAGCGCGTTCCGCACGTTGTGGAGGCCGGGGACGGGCAGGAACATCCGCCCCTTCCCGAACAGGAAGAACTCGATCCCGCGCGCCGTCCGGCGCGCGTCGGCGGCCCACACGTCGGCCCGCCAGTTCCCGAGGGACGTGGTCAGCACGTGCGCCTGCGTCTGCCGCGCCATGCCGGCGACGCGCGGGTCGTCGCCGTTCAGCACGGCGAACCCGTCGGAGGGGAGCCCGCGCGGCAGCGACGCCTTCTCGTGCGCGACGCCGTCCTCGTCGCCGAGCCCCTGGAGGTGCGCGGCGGAGACGTTGGTGACGATCCCCAGGGTCGGCCGCGCGATCTCGACCAGCCGCGCGATCTCGCCGGGACCGCTGGTCCCCATCTCGACCACGAGCGCCGCGGTCTCCGCGTCGGCGCGGAGCACGGTGAGCGGCACGCCGAGGTCGTTGTTGTAGGACTTCACCGACTGGACCACGTCGCCCAGGGGCTCGAGAACCCGGGCGACGAACTCGCGCGTGCTGGACTTCCCGTTGGATCCGGTGATCCCGACCACCGGGCAGCGGAGCGTCCGGCGGTGCGCGGCGGCAAGGTCGGCGAGGGCGCGGCGCGGCGAGGCGACGCGGATCACCGCCCGCGCCTCGAGGTCCGCGGGCAGCGGCGGGAAGGTCGGCTCGACGAGCGCGGCCACGGCGCCCGCGCGGAGCGCGCCGGCGACGAACTCGTGCCCGTGGGCCTTCGACCCCGGAAGCGCCACGAACAGGTCGCCGGGGGCCACCTCGCGGGAATCGATCGTCACGCCCCGCACGGCTGCGTTGCGCGACAGCCCCTCGATGTCACCGCGCGTCCTGCGCGCGGCTTCGGCGACGTCGAACAGGGGCCGGCGCGCGGCGCCGTGCAGCGCACCGGCGCCCGGAGCGGCGCCACGTGATCCGTGCGACGACGATTCGACCAACGGCGTCCTGTTCAACGGTCGATTCAACGGTTTACTCAGCGGCGACTCGCTCGGCGGCATCGCGTCCCTCCCGCCGTCTCGGCAGGACCCCACCATTCTTGGGGGTCGTTCACGGAAAGAACACCTTATCTTGGGGAAATCGCGCGCGACTCCGAAGGTGAGGCGGAGTCGCCCGCGAGGACCGCGCGCACCGCGTCGGCCGCGGCTTCGCGGTCGTCGAAGTGCACGGTGCGGTCCTTGAAGATCTGGTAGTCCTCGTGGCCCTTCCCGAGGATCGCGACGCAGTCGCCGACGCGCGCCGCCGCCACCGCCTGCGCGATGGCCGCCGCGCGGTCGGCCTCGACCTGCACGTTCCGTGCGCCGAAGACGCCGGCGAGCATGTCGTCGAGGATCCGGGCCGGGTCCTCGCTCCGCGGGTTGTCCGACGTGAACCAGCAGAGGTCGGCCAGCTCCGCGGAGGCGCGGGCCATGCGCGGGCGCTTCGTGCGGTCGCGGTCCCCGCCGCAGCCGAGGACGGCGATCAGCCGCCCGCGGACCACGTTGCGGAGGTTCCGCAGCACGTTCGACACCGCGTCGTCGGAGTGGGCGTAGTCCACGACGATCGTGAAGGGCTGCCCCGCCTCGACGGCCTCCAGCCGCCCGCGGACGCCGCGGACCGAGCCGAGCCCGCGCGCGACGGCCGCTGGATCGACGCCCATCCCCGTCGTGACCGCGGACGCGGCGAGGAGGTTCATCAGGTTGTACCGGCCGAGCAGCGCGCTTCGGACGGGAGCGTCGCCCCACGGCGTGACGAGCGTGAAGGCGACTCCGTCGGACGTCATCGAGACCTCGCGCGCGGTCACCTCGGGGCGCGACGGCGCGTCGAGCCCGTACGTGACGACGCGTGCGCGGCAGCCGCGGACCATGGTCGGCGTGTACGCGTCCTCTGCGTTGACGGCGGCGACGCCGTCCTCGCCGAGCCCGCGGAAGAGCCCGGCCTTCGCCTCCGCGTACGCTTCCATCGTGCGGTGGTAGTCGAGATGGTCGCCGGTCAGGTTCGTGAAGATCCCGCCGCGGAAGCGCATGCCCTCGACGCGGCGCTGGTCGAGCGCGTGCGACGAGACCTCCATCGAAACGGAGCGGCACCCGGCGTCGCGGGCGGACGCGAGGATCGCCTGGAGTTCCGCGGCGCCGGGGGTCGTGTTCTTCGCGGCCTCGTCGTGACCCGGCCACTCGTAGCGGATCGTGCCGAGGAGGGCGCACGGGCCCCGCCCGGCCTGCTCCATCACCGCGCGGACGAGGTGCGTCGTCGTCGTCTTCCCGTTGGTGCCGGTGACGCCGACCACGTCCATCCCGCGGGAGGGGTCGCCGTGGAACGCCGAAGCCAGCGCCGCCAGTGCGCCGCGCGGGTCCCCGGACACGGCGAACGGAAGCCCCGACGCCTCGGCGACGGCGCGCGAGCCCGGCGGGACGACCAGCGCCGACGCGCCGGCGGCCGCGGCCGCGGCCACGTACCGCGAGCCGTCCTCGCGCGTCCCGGGGATCACCACGAAGAGGTCGCCTCGGCGGAGCGTCCGCGTGTCGGAACTGACGCCGGTCACGAGCGCGGCGCCGTCGTCGAGGAGCGCGCCGGTCAGACCGGCGGCGGCGGCGAGCGAACGGAACGTCGGGGCGGAACGGGTCATCGCGAAGCCCCCTTCTCCGGGAGGTCCCGGGCCGCGAGCGCGGTCTCGGCTGTGGTGCCGGCAGACGTTGATGCCACGGCCGTTGATCCAACGGCAGTTGATCCAACCGCCGTTGATCCAACGGCAGTTGCGCCAGCGGCAGTTGCGCCAACGGCCGCGTCGCCGCCTGCGCGAGGCAGCGCCGCCTCCGGCTTCGCCGGGACGGGCCTGCGCTTCAGCGGCCGCGGCTCGGGATGGATCGGCACGCCGAGGACGCGGAGGCTCTGGCGGAGGATCGGGACCGCGCGCGACGCGCCGATCTTGCTGCCGTAGATCCCGGCCTTCGGGTCCTCCGCGATCACCAGCACCGCGAGTTCCGGCGCCTCGACCGGTCCGTAGCAGGCGAACGACGAGATGTGCCCGCCCGTGCGCAGGTTCTGCGCCGTTCCGGTCTTCCCGCCGATGCGGTAGTCCTTCTCCTTGTAGACGTAGGCCGCGGTGCCCTTCCCCTCGAGCACCGCCTCGAGCATCGGCGCGAGGGCGGCGGCGGTCTCCGGGGAGCACGCGAACGCGTCGGGCCCGGCCGCGGGAGGGGTCCCGGCGCCGCTCGCACGGTCGTCTCCGCCAGCGTCACCGCGAGCGTCTCCGCGAGAGTCGGCGGGAATGTCCAGCACGAGCCGCATCGGGATGCGCTCCCCGCCGTTCGCGAGGATGCCGTACGCCTGGAGGATCTGCGCGGGCGACGCGGTCATCGCGTGGCCGAAGGACACCGACGCGAGCTGGTCGCTCCGGGACCAGCGGCGGTTCGCCTGCACGTCGCCGGTCGTCTCGCCGGGCCAGCCGACGGACGTCTTCGCGCCGAACCCGAACGCGCGGAGCGCGCGCTTCGCCCCGTCGATCCCGAGGCGGTCGCCGATCTGCGCCATCCCGGTGTTGCTCGAGTACGCGATGATCGACGCGCAGTCGAGGGTGCCGTAGCTCTTCTGCTTGTCCTCGTGGATGCGGCGCTTCCCGATCACCGTCTCGCCGTTGTTGCACGTGAACGTCTCGGTCGCCTTCACGACGCCGGCGTCGAGCGCGGCGGCCATCATGATCGGCTTGAACACGCTGCCGGGTTCGTAGGAGTCCGTGAAGAAGCGCGCTCGGCGGCTGTCCACGGGCACCCCCGACGGATCGTTCGGGTCGAACGTCGGCCGGCAGGCGAGCCCGAGGATCTCGCCCGTCCGCACGTGCAGCACGGCGACCGACAGCCCCATCGGCCGGTGTTCCTTCGCGATCGAGTCGGCCGCCTCCTCGCAGAAGCTCTGGATCGTCAGGTCCAGGGTGAGCCGCACGTCGTCGCCGTGGACAGGCTCCGTGCGCCGGAAGCTCGACGTCTCGACCGGGTTCCCGAGCGCGTCGTGCATCACGTGGATCGAGCCCGGCGTGCCGGCGAGACGCGCCTGGTGGATCCGCTCGATCCCTTCGAGCCCGTTCCCGTCGCGGTCGGTCGCGCCGAGGACGTGTGCGGCGAGGCTCCCGTAGGGGTACGTGCGCTTCGGCTCCTCGCGGACGATGAGTCCGCCGATCCGCGCAGTCGCGCATGCCTGACGGAGCCGGTCCACGGCCGCGCGGTCGCGGACCTGGCGGGCGATCCACTGGAAGCGCTTCCCGCGGCCGAGGGTCTCGAGCGTCTTCCCGTGCGGGACGCCGAGGCAGCGCTCCACCAGCCGCGCGAACACCGCGCCGTCCGGCACGAGCTTGGGGTCCACAGCGACCGACGGGAACCGCTCGGACTGCACGAGCACCCGGCCGTTCCGGTCGGTGATCCGCCCGCGCTCCGCGGGGATGGGCATCCGCCGCGAGAAGTGCTGCGACTCGGCGACGCCCTCCCAGACGTGGTGCGTACCGAGCTGGATCCATGCGAGGCGGACCGTGAGCAGGCCGAACGCCCCGAGCACCAGGCCGAAGCCGAAGAGGGAGCGGAGGCGGAGCTGTTCCGTGCCGGACTCGGCGCTCATCGCGCACCTCCCGCGGCGACCGGGGCCGCCGTCGGCTTCGGAGCGACCGTGAAGTCGAGCCCGAGCCCCCACCGCTTCGCGCGGTCGAGGACGCACTGCGGCGACGACGCCCACGCCAGGGTGTTCCGGGCGCGCATCGCCTCGCGGCGGAGCACGTCGCCCTCGGCCCGCGCGCTGGCGAGCCGGTATCCCGCTTCGACCACGCTGGCGCGCTCGCGGACGGCCAGGAGGGACGCGGCGAAGGCGGTGACGATCGACGCGGAGAGGAGCGTGCGGTCCTTCATGCGACCTCGGGGAGGCGGTGGCGGGCGGTGACGAGCGCGGCGCGGAGCCGCGCGGACCGCGAGCGGGGGTTCGACGCGACCTCGGACGGCGCCGGGAGCGCATCGGGGAGCAGCGAGAGCGCGCCGCGGCGCTCGCCGTCCTCGAGGAACCGCTTCGCCTCGCGGTCCTCCAGACGGTGGAACGTGAGTACGGCGAGGCGCCCGCCGTCCCGGAGCACCGACGCGACCGCCGGAAGCCCGCGGCGCACGCGGCCGAGCTCGTCGTTCACTTCGATGCGGAGCGCCTGGAAGACGCGGGTCGCGGGATGGAGGCGGCCCTTCCGGCCGCCGACCGCCCGCGAGACCGACTCGGCGAGGCGGAGCGTGTCCCGGAACGGCGCCTTCTGCCGGTCCGCTACGAGCGCGCGGGCGACCCGCGCCGCGGCCGGCTCCTCGCCGTAGTCCGCGAAGATGCGCTCGAGGTCGGCCTCGCTCCGGCGATTGACGACGTCGGCCGCGGTCTCGCCGCCGGACGCGGAGTCCATGCGCATGTCGAGGGGGCCCGGGGCCTGGAAGCTGAACCCGCGCGCGGCGTCGTCGAGCTGCATCGACGAGGCGCCGAGGTCGAGCAGCGCGGCGTCGGGCTCCGCTCCGATCTCGCGGCACACGCCGGCCGCGTCCTCGTAGCTCGCGTGACGCACCGTCGCGCGGCCCGGGAACTCGCCTTCGAGGCGCTCCGCCGCGATGCGGACCGCCGCAGGGTCGCGGTCCAGCCCGACCACGCGGCCGAGCCCCCCGGCCGCCGCGGTCGCGCGGAGCCACGCCCCGGCGTGGCCGCCGAGCCCGACCGTTCCATCCAACAGCATGGCCCCGGCGCTCGGGGCCAGGGCCTCCATCGTCTCCCGGACGAGCACGGGTCGGTGGACCGGGGCGTTCACGGCCGCGGTCTCCCGAACGCGTTCCCGCCGCCGGGGAGGTTCTGCGCGAAGTGCCGGGCGGGCGTCTGGCGCTGCTCGTACTCGGCCTGCGGCCAGACCTGGAGGTAGCGGCCGCTCCCGCAGATGACGACCGGGATTTTCTCCCCGCCGGTCGGGTCGCCGAGTCCGGCGAGGGCCCGCGCGTCCTGGTCCACGAGGATGCGCCCCGCCTTG
This sequence comes from Planctomycetota bacterium, assembly GCA_022072415.1. Lineage (GTDB taxonomy): Bacteria > Planctomycetota > JAJSAM01 > JAJSAM01 > JAJVHW01 > JAJVHW01. Next base: position 12,297 of record JAJVHW010000089.1, on the reverse strand, counting down.
TCGAGCGGGCGGCGCTGGCAGACGTGGAAGAACTCGTCGGGCAGTCCGCCCTCGAACGAACCCACCACGTCCACGAAGTCGCCCTCGTAGTAGCTCGGAGGCACGAGCCAGATCCCGCCGCGCTTCCCGGGAGTCAGATAGAGGGCGCCTCGGTCGCGCTCGGAGAGGAGGTCGACGTACTCGGCAGGGATCGCGAGGCGACCCTTGTCGTCGAGGTGACGGACCTGCTTCCCCACGAACACGGCGGTCGGGACTCCTCTTCGAGAGCGGCCGCGGGGAGACGCGGCGCGCGCAACCGGGACGGCGTCGGGTCCGGTCGGGGGGTGCGCGAGAGAACGCGCGCGTTGCGGCGGCGGCTCCTCGGGCACCCACAGGCCCACCCTGAGGCCCCATCGGGCCCCATACTTCCCCACTTTACCCCACGGCGAGCCTGCGCTTCTACTGCAAAACGCGATTTTTCCGCGCGAACGCGGGACCGGTCGCGGCGACGGCATCGGCGCTGCGACCTTTCCCGGTCTCGCAGAAGCTGGCATCCGGATCCGCAGCGACGGGTGCCGACGTCGCCCCCGAGCCGGGCCCCCGGTCACGGCGATTCCGCGGGCGGATGTCCGCTCCCTCGCGGAGGATGCGCGGGTGAACCCTCCCACCCGGCAGGCATGGCGCGGCACGCTGCTGGTGTTCGTCGCCGCGCTCCTGCTCCACGGACTCCTCGAGGCGTGGGTCATCCCGTCGGACCGGCCGGGATCGGAAGGGTTCCTCCACGCGCGCTGGGCGGAGAGGTACGCCGCCGGCGCGGTTCCGTGGACGGGGCTCGCGTTTCCGTGGCTCCCGTACACGTCCCTCGCGTTCCGTCCGGTGGATCTCCACTGGGGCTGGCACTGGCTCGCGGCGCCGTTCGCGGCGTCGTCCGAGACGCCGATCGACGGGTTCCGCGTCTTCCTCGCCGTCCAGGCGGCGTTCGCGACGGCCGCGGTCCATCACGTCCTCGCGATGCTGGGCGCGCGGCGGCCGATCCTGTGGACGGGTCTCCTCCTGCCGGTCGCCGCGGTGGCGACGCTCCGCCTCCACTCGGGCCACGCCGCTCCGGCGCAGGCCGCGGGGGCGCTCCTCGCGTGGGCGCTCCTCGTCTCGAAGCGGCCGCTCGCGGGCGGCGTCGCGCTCGGCGCGACGATGCTCGCCGTCCACACACCGGAACTCCCGCTGGTCGCGGCTCTGTCCGCGCTCGCGGGGATCGCGTGGTCGGAGCGACGGCTCCCGTGGCGCGAGGGGTACGGCGCCGCGGCCGGACTCGCGGCCGCGGTGCTGCTGCATCCGGGGTTCCACGACGCGCGCGGCGGGCTCCTGTCCCTCGACCGGGGCACGATCGCCGCCTTGGCGGCGCGGTCCGAGGCGATCGCCTTCTCCGTCGGCGGCGCGGTCATCTCCTTCAGCGACGGAGTGGCGGCAGGTCTCGGCGCGCGTGCCGATCATCTCCCGCTCCTCGACGGGTCGGCCGGCGCGATGCGTCACTTCGTGATGGGACACGGCGCCGCGCTCGCCGCCACCGTGATCGCGGCGTTCGCCGCGCTTCCGCGCAGCCGGACACCGGCGTCGGCCGGCGCTGCAGTCGCCGCAGTGTGGACCGCGTGGCTCGCGACCGGTCGCGCCGAATGGATCGACGCGTGGGGACCGTTCGCGCTCGTCGCGGCGGCGCTCGCGGTGGCGGGTCCGGCGTCTCCGGTCCTCGAGGGGACGCGTCTCCGCAACGTGGGCATCGCCGGCGGCGCGGCGCTGCTCCTCGCGATCCTGCCGTTCCGCGCCGCGTCCGAAGTGCGCGGACTCCCCTCCGCGCGGGAGATCGCTCCGGCGATGGCCGCGGTCGTCCAGCGCGCACAGCCGGGCGACATGGTCTTCACCGGCGACTGGTCGGAGTTCGGCCCGCTCTGGCACGAAGCCCCGGACCTTCGGTTCCCGGCGGGGATCGACCCGCACCTCGCCGTCGCGCGCGACACGGCGCTCGTCCGCGCCGCGGCCGACGTGCGTTCGGGCACCCTCGCCGGACCCGTCCTCGAGGCCGCCCTCGTCCGCCGCCTCGCCGTCCGCTTCGTCGTCCTCTGGCGCCGCCCCTATCCCGACGGCACCCGCGCCTCCGAACTCGACGTCCACCTCGTCCCCCTCCTCCGCGACTCCCGCTTCGCACGCGTGATCCACGACGATCCGGCGGCGATCGCGTTCGAACTGGAGTGACGCCGGCCCGCGCGCGGGTCCGTGGATCGACGTGGCGGAGAAGCGCGGTCGCTCCCCGTGCGCACGTCGCGCTCTCGATGTCACACCGCCCGCCGCCGCGCGTCTGACGAGGCATGCACGTCGGAGACGAGGAGCCGGGGAGGATCGCCGCGTCCCGCGGAGCCGTGCCGCGTCGCACGCTGCTCCGACTCGGCGCGATGGCCGGAGCGGCGGCCGCGCTCCCGTGGATCGGCGCGGCCCGGGCCGGCGACGAGAAGCCGGGCGGCGGGCGCGCGGAGAAGAAGGGCCCGGGCGTTGCGCCCGCGCGCGGCGGCGGATCGGCCGGCGCGGGAGACGCCGCGGCGTTCGAATCGAAGCGGCGCGACGCCGTGCGGCGCGCGTTCGCGTGGCTCGACGGGAAGATCCCCGGACTCGTGGACGGGGACGGCACGCCGACGAAGCCGTTCCTCGTCGCGACGACCGGTCTCGCGAAGCTCGTCGATGCGCGGACGGTCACGGGCGACGACTCCCTCTCTCGCTACCGCGACGCGACGCTGCGCTGGCTCGTCCGCGCCGAACGAGAGTCGGCGGACCCGGCTCGGCTCCCCGGCGTGCCGGGGCAGTTCAACTCGTCGGACTTCATCCAGTACGTGTGGCCCGCGGCGATGGGCGGGCTGTTCCTCGCGGAGTCGGTCGCGCGCGACGCGGCGAAGGAGGCGTCGCTCGACGGGCTGCGCCGGGCGCTCCGCATCCTCGCGGCGGCGCAGGGCGCCGACGGCGGCTGGGGTCATCACGCGTTCAGGCCGGGGACGGACGCCGCGCCGAAGACCCGCGAGCTCGGCGGGATGAAGTTCGCGGGCGGCGGCTATCCGGCGACGTTCGTCGCGCCCGCGAACTGCGCGGCCCCGGTCGTCGGTCTCTCGCGCGCGCTCCTCGGGAAGGACGCGACGCCGGGAGTCGAGGCGGCGCGCCGCTTCTACCGCGACGCCCGCCTCGCCGACGGGAGCTTCCCCTACGACGCGAGCCAGCGCAGCGCGACGGGCTCCGTGACGAACGCGGGGCGGACCGCCGGCGCGGTCTTCGCCGAGTGCTGCCTCGGGGCGCCGCGCGACGCGGGGCACCGCAGGTCCGTCGAGTACTGGCTCGCGCACATGGGCGACACCGAGGAGGGCCACGGCTCGCCGTGCCTGAACGTCGTCCACGGCGCGTTCGCCGGCCTCGCGCTCGGCGCGGAGGTCTGGACGAAGTACCGCGACCGCGTCCATCCCCTGATCGTCTCCGCGCAGCGAGACGACGGCACCCTCGCCTGCATCTGCCGGAAGAGCGGCTTCGGCGTCACCTGCGACGACGAACGCCTCGCCGGCGCGCCGGTGTTCGCCGATCTGAACCGCGCCTGTGCCACGTCGCTCCTGCTCCTCGCGCTGGTCCTCGACACGGGCCGGCTGAAACTGCTCGAGAAGCTCCCGCCCGAGACCGCGACGACGCCGTCGGCGAGGTAGCGGACCGGCGACGAAGGACCGAACCGTGCGGAGGCCTGCTACCCGTCGGGCGGCGCCGCGGCCGGGGTTCCGGACCCGGCCGGGCCCAGGTCGAACAGGCGCCCGATCTCGTCGCGGAGGCGGAGGCTCTCCTCCTCGTCGATCTCGACGGCCGCGACTTCGTGGAGGGTCTCGTCGGGCGGCAGGCGGACGGTCATCACCTCGGCGCCGAGGCGCTCCTCCTGGCCGACCACGACGACGACGCGTTTCCGCATGAGCATCAGGACGAGCAGGTAGCGGAGGGACGCGCGGGCGGGGTCGTCGTCGCGGAGCAGGCGCAGCAGGAACTCGCGCGCCATCCCGAGGTCGAAGACCGCCTTGCGCTGCTCGGGGACGGGCACGACCGCGCTCCACCACGAGAACGGCGAGCCGCGTCGCGCGGCGTCCTGGAAGCACGGTCCGCAGAAGTCGCGGCGGGAGAACGAGGCGCCGTCGAGATAGAGCGCGGACACGGCCTCCGCGCCCTGACGGAGCGCCCCGCCGCAGCCGGAGCACGCGCCGCCGCGCTTCCCGAACTTGTAGTCGTCGTCGCGGCTCACCGGGTGCCCCGCACGCTTGCGCGCTCGATGGCCTGGATCGCGCGCTCGATCCTCTGGACCTCGGCGATCCTGCCCGCGGCGCGCGCGGACGACGCGGCCGCCGCGAGCGGACCGATCGCCTCCGCGTCGCCGCGTGCGCCGAGCGACGCGGCCGCCTTCTCGCGGACGAGGGGCTCCTCCGAGCGGAGCGCGCCGCAGAGCGCCTGGAGCGTCAGCGGATCGCGGTAGTGCGCCATGCCGAGGATCGACTCGACGGCGAGGAGGTCGTCGCCGCCCTGCGCGTGGCGCGCGAGGAGCACCGCGGCCGACGGCCCCGCCTTGTCGCCCATGTTCCCGAGCGCCTGGAGGGCGAAACGCTTCCCGCTCTTCGTGGCGGCGCGGTCCGCGGCGTCGAGGAGCGCGGGGACGGCCGGGGGCCCGATCAGCGACAGCACCGCCGAAGCCTCGCGGCGCTGCATGTCGTCGACCGTGAGCCGCGGCTCGGCGCCGTCGCCGCCGCCGCGGGAGCTTCCGATCTCGCCCTCGCGGAGCACGGCCGCCATGAGCGGGACCGCGGGCGGGCCGATCAGCACGAGCTCGTGGCGCGCGCGCTCCACCTCGTTCGGCTGGTTCATCTCCTGCATGCGCAGCAGTCCGGCCCACATGGTCTGGACGAGGAACTCGGTCTCGCGCGGCCCGAGGTCGATCCACGCGCGCCGCGTCGTCTCCCACCGCGCGTCGCCGCGGGAGAACTGCCGGAGCCCCTCCTCCATGAACGCGCGCTTCTCCTGGGAGAACGTCGCCGCGGTGGACTCCCCGGCGCGCGCCGCGCGCACCTTGTCCTCCGTCTCGAGCCACGACGTCCCGCGGCCCGACGTGCCCGACGTGCCCGACGTGCCGGACGTGCCGGACGACGATCCGCCCGCGCATCCCGCGACGGAGAGGAACACGACGGGGAGCGTGACGGCGGGGCGCAGAGCGGTGATGCCCGCGACGATCCGGCGGAAGCGGTTCATGACGTCCTTTCTATCCCCCGCCCGACCCCTCCCGGAGCGATTCAGCCGCACCTCGGACACGCCGCGGTCACGACGGCGCGCGCGCCGCGTCCCGCCGCGCGGCACGTCCTCTCCCGCCCGTAGCATGGCCCGATGGACTTCTGCCACCTCCACGTCCACAGCGACTTCTCGCTCATCGACGGGCTCGCCCGCGTAGACGAACTCGTCAAGGCCGTCGGCGAGCGGGGGATGTCCTCCGTCGCGCTCACCGACCACGGCACGCTGTCGGGCTCGCTCCACTTCTACAAGGCCGCGCGGAAGGCCGGCATCCGCCCGATCCTCGGCTGCGAGATGTACATGGCCCCGGGCGCGCGGACGGACCGGAAGAAGGACTCCTCCACCAACGCCGCGTCCTACCACCTGACGGTGCTCTGCCGCGACCTCGCCGGGTGGCGGAACCTGATGGCGCTCTCGTCCACGTCGTACATCGACGGCTACTACTACAACCCCCGCATCGACCACGACGTCCTCGCGAAGCACCGGGAGGGGCTCCTCGTCCTCTCCGGCTGCCTGAAGGGCGAGATCTCGGTCTTCCTCCGCACGGGGAACGAGAAGAAGGCGTACGACACGGCCGCTTTCTACCGCGACCTCTTCGGCGAGCACTTCCTGATCGAGATCCAGCGGAACGGCGCCGACGGGCAGGAGGAGAACAACGCCGCCCTCGTGAAGCTCGCGCGGGACATGGGGCTCGGGATCGTCTGCAGCAACGACGTCCACTACGTGAACCGCGACGACGCCCGCGCGCAGGAAGTGCGCATGGCGATCTCGACGGGGAAGGTCCTCGCCGACGAGAAGCGACTCGCGCACAACACCGACGACTTCTGGCTGAAGTCCCCCGCCGACATGGCGGCGCTCTTCCCCGACTTCCCGGAGAGCCTCGCGGCCACGATCGACGTGGCGTCGCGCTGCGACGTCAGGCTCCCGGAGGGCGAGATGCACCTCCCGCGGTTCCAGCCGCCGGAGGGGTTCACGCCGGAGACGTACTTCCGCCACCTCTGCGAGCGGGGGCTCGTCGACCGGTACGGCGATCCGCCGCCGGCCCGCGCGCGGGAGCGGCTCGAGTACGAGATGCAGGTGATCGGGACGATGGGGTTCATCTCCTACTTCCTGATCGTCTGGGACTTCATGCACTACGCGCGGAAGAGCGGCGTGCCCGTGGGCCCGGGGCGCGGCAGCGCCGCGGGGTCCATCGTGTCCTACTGCCTCCGCATCACCGACGTGTGCCCCCTCGACTACGACCTGCTGTTCGAGCGCTTCCTCAACTCCGAGCGCATCTCGATGCCGGACATCGACATCGACTTCTGCCGCGACGGGCGCGCGAAGGTGATCGACTACGTCACGGAGAAGTACGGGGGCTCGTCCAACGTCACGCAGATCGTCACGTTCGGCACCCTCGCCGCGCGGGCGGTGATCCGCGACGTGGGGCGCGTGCTCGGCGTGCCGCTCCCGGAGATCGACGCGATCGCGAAGAAGATCCCCAACGGGCCCAACGACACGCTCCAGGGGGCGATCGACGGCGACCCGGAGGTGAAGCAGCTCCGCGAGGGGCCGCAGCACCGCGAGCTCTTCGACGTGGCGCTGCGGCTGGAGGGGCTCTCGCGCCACGCGTCCACCCACGCGGCCGGCGTCGTGATCGGCGACGGACCCCTCTCCCGCCACGTCCCGCTCCAGAAGGTCGGCGACGACGTCGTCACGCAGTACACGATGGACCTGCTCGAGGAGATCGGCCTCCTCAAGATGGACTTCCTCGGGCTGAAGACGCTGACCGTCATCGACAAGTGCCTCGGGCTGATCGCGCGGTCGGCGGAGACGCCGGTGACCGAGGCGGACCTCGACGCCATGGGCCGCGGCGCGGACGCGTACTCCGACCCGAAGACGTGGGCCCTGCTCCAGCGGGGCGAGGCGCTCGGCGTGTTCCAGCTCGAGTCGCCGGGGATGCGCGACCTCCTCGTGAAGCTCCGCCCGGACCGCTTCGAGGACCTGATCGCGATCCTCGCGCTCTACCGCCCCGGCCCGCTCACCACCGGCATGGTGGACCAGTTCGTCGACCGGAAGCACGGACGCGAGGCGGTGTCGTACCTGCACCCCTCGCTCGAGCCGCTCCTCGCGGACACGTACGGCACGTTCGTGTACCAGGAGCAGATCATGCTCATCGCGCAGCGGCTCGGCGGATTCACGCTGAACAAGGCCGACGGGCTGCGCAAGGCGATGGGCAAGAAGAAGCTCGACGTCATGCTGAAGTACAAGGCCGACTTCGTGCAGGGTTCGGTGTCGAACGGCGTCTCCGAGGAGATCGCCGGGCAGATCTGGGACGTGATGCAGCAGTTCGCGGAGTACGCGTTCAACAAGTCCCACACGACCGCGTACGCCGTCCTCTCCTACCGCACGGCGTGGCTGAAGGCGAACCACCCGGCCGAGTTCATGGCCGCGCAGATGACCTGCGACATGGGGAACACCGACAAGATGGTCGGGTACGTGGAGGAGCTCCGCCGGATGGGGATCGACCTCCTGCCGCCGGACGTGAACCGCTCCGGGACGGAGTTCACCGTCGAGGACGGACCCGACGGGAAGCGCCGGATCCGCTTCGGCCTCGCGGCCGTGAAGGGGCTCGGCGCGGCGGTGGCGGCGAAGGTGGTCGCGTCGCGTCCGGAGGGCGGGCACCGCACGATCGAGGACCTCTGCGAGTCGGCCGGCCCCGAGCTCAACAAGGCCGCGCTGGAGCCGCTCGTGAAGTCCGGCGCGATGGACGCGCTGGCCGGCCGCTCGCGGAACCGCGCGGCGCTCATGGCCGCGATCGACGGAGCCATCCGCCAGGCGGCGGAGGCGCACAAGGACAAGGAGGCCGGCCAGATGGGCCTCTTCGGCGGCGCGGCGCCCGCCGCGTCGGCCGGCGGCGCGCAGAGGGACGGCGAGCCGTCGCTTCCGCCCGTCCCGCCCTGGTCGGAGAAGGAAGTCCTCGCGGCGGAGAAGGAGGCTCTCGGCTTCTACCTCTCCTCGCATCCGCTGGCGCGGCACGAGCGCACGCTCCGCGCGCTCTCGCAGACGCCGACCCACCGCCTCTCGACGCTCCAGAACGGCGCGCGCCTCTTCGTCGGCGGCATGGTCACGCAGTTGAAGACGGGGTTCCCGAAGTCCGGGAAGAACGTCCACCGGAAGTTCGCCAGGTTCCGCCTGGAGGACTTCGACGGCGGGGCGCCGTGCGTGATGTTCGCGGAGCAGTACGAGAAGTTCGGCGCGGCCCTCGGCGACGAGGCGATCGGGTTCGTCGAGGCGGGCGTGGACCTCACGCGCGAGGAGCCCGACCTCCGCGTGGAGCGGTTCATCCCCCTCGAGAAGGCGTACGAGGAGCTCATCTCGTCGGTCCTCCTCGTCGCTCCGCCCGGCGCGGAGGAGCAGGCGGTCGCGCTGGCGAAGCGGCTCCTCGCCGAGTTCCCCGGGAAGGGCCGGCTGCTCCTCGACGTGGAGACCGCGCCGCGCCTCCGCGCGATCTTCCGCGTGGAGACCCGCGGCGTCCGCCCCTGCCGCGAGGTCCACGACCTCGTCGTGTCCGCCCTCGGCGACGCCGGCATCCGCTTCAAGCTCCGCGCCCCCGCCCCCCCGAAGCCCCGCGGCGGCGGGTTCGACGGGTAGTCCGAGCGGACATCCCATCCGCCCGCCACTCGACCGGGCGCGCTGCCGTAGGTGCGGCGGGTCCGGTACGAACCGACCTGTCCCCCCGCGCAGTCCCGCAGGTCTCGCCCGGCGCCCGACGGCCTCATCGGTCGGTGTCGCGAAACGTGTCCAGGCGCCGTGGATTCACGGCCGGCGTCTGCAGTCGGCGTCCGGCAGCGCCTGACGAACGGGCTCCGACAGGGGCACCGACAGGGGCTCCCACAGGGGCTCCCACAGGGAGCTCGCGCAAAACGGCGGACGGCGCCCGCTCGGGGAGCGGACGCCGTCGGAGGGGGAAACCGGGGGTTTCGGCTACTTGGCGTGGGCTTCGCGGACGAGCACGGGCTCGCCGTCCACCACTTCCTTCGTGCCGGTGAGCCGGATCTCGTCGAGGTGCCGGTCGAACTCGTCGCCCGTGCGCTCGTAGCTGAGGACGAGGACGCGGCGCTCGGACCACACGCGGCCCTCGCGGTCGCGGTAGACCGGGTCGAACAGGCCGTACACCCGGACCTGGAAGCTGTCCGAGTTCGGGTCGATCGCGCCGAAGTTCGCCAGGCCGGACGCCTTCGCGCCCGCCGCCATCTCCGCGGCGCGGAGCTGCGCCGTGGAGGACGGAGCCGTGCCGCCGCCCACCGCGGCGAACACCGCGGCGTCGTAGGCGTCGCCGTGGGTCCGCCGGGTGTCGAGGGTCTGCACCTCGAGGCGGACGTTGGGCCGAGCCGCGCCGCCCGACTCGTTCGAGATCGAGTAGTCGAGGACGTAGCTCGTGGACTTCTTCGTCTTGGCGCCGGCGATGACGGGCTGAAGCGTTCCCGCCTCGAACCGCATCAGGCGCCGCCCGCCTGCGACCGCCTGCGACGGCAGGGCCGCGGCGAGCGCGAGTGCGAGGGCGCAGGCGGCTCCCGCCGCGCCGAGGACTGTCTTGATCCGCATCGGGGTGTTCTCCGTTCCTCGGGGAAGGAGCTACTCCTTCTTCGCCGCGGCCTTCGCGCGGTAGATCACGGTCTTCAGCATCGGGTTCGCCGCGTCCGGGCCGACCTTGACCTTGTCGTTCGGGCTGATGCTGAGCTCCTCGCGGGAGAAGAACTTCGCGGAGCCGTTGTCCATCACGATGTTCAGCCCGTCGATGTGGTGGTCGGTCTCGCCGTCGGCGCCCTGCTTGTCGCAGGCGATGATCTCGGCGGTGCCGGAGCTCACCTTGGTCGGGTGGTTCGTGAAGTCGCGGACCGCGAAGGAGCAGAGGTCGTCCGGCGGCGAGGCCAGATCGACGTTGTTGTAGGCGTCGATCGCCTTCTGCGAGCCGAAGTCGCCCGTGATCGTCTGGTCGCCGGGGCAGATCAGGACCTGCTCCTCGCGCTCGCGGATGGGGTTCTTCGCCTTCCGCCACGAGAGGAAGAGGGCGGCCCCGTCGTACTTCATCTTGCCGAGCTTCTCCTGGCGGATGCCGACGTACGTCGTGCCGAGCTGCCCCAGGTTCTGGGCGCAGGAAGTCTTGCGGGACTTCTCCTGCACCTGCGGGATCACGATCACGACCGTCCCGACGAGACCGGCGATGATCGCGATGACCACCATGATCTCGATCAGGGTGAAGCCCTTCTGCTGCCTGCGCATGCCCAGTGTCCTCCTGCCGTGCTCCGCCGCCGCCCCGTCGTCCGCGGCGGCAGGACCTCCGCCCGGCGTCCTACGCCGGGGCCGTGGCCCAACCGCGGCAATGTACCAGCGGGGCGAGCGCCGTTTCAAATGCTTCCTTCCGGACCGGGGCACGGCGGCTCCGGCCGCGGGGGGAGACGGGGGCGGGGAAGCGCCCGGCCGCGCTCGCGGCAGGCTGCGGCCCGCGTCGCCCCCGAGTCTCGCATTCCCTGTCCGCCTGCGGAGGCGGTGGGGCTGGAATCGAGGAAATGTCTCGATTCCGACGGGACGTCCCGGTCCTAGCCGACCGCCTTGCGGAGGGCCGCCGCGCGGTCCGACGCCTCCCAGGTGTACCCCGGGCCCGTCCGGCCGAAGTGGCCGTGGCGGGCGGTCGCCAGGAAGACCGGCCGGCGGAGCTGGAGCACCCGGATCATGCCCGCGGGGGTCAGGTCGAACTCCCGGCGGACCGCTTCGGCCAGCCGCGCGTCGGGGGCGGCGCCGGTCCCGAACGTGTCCACGCGCACCGAGAGGGGCTCGGCCACGCCGATCGCGTAGGCGAGCTGGACCTCGGCGCGGCGGGCGAGCCCTGCGTCCACGAGGTTCCGGGCGACGTACCGCGCCATGTACGCGGCGGAACGGTCCACCTTCGAGGGGTCCTTCCCGCTGAACGCGCCGCCGCCGTGCCGCCCCCACCCGCCGTAGGTGTCCACGATGATCTTCCGGCCCGTGAGGCCGCTGTCGCCGTGCGGACCGCCGATCTCGAACCGCCCCGTGGGGTTCACGTGCCAGACCGTCCGGTCGTCGAGGAGCCCGGCCGGCATCACCGGCTTCACGACCTCCTCGATGACCGCCTCCCGGATCTGGGCCTGCGTCGCCGCGCGGGAGTGCTGCGTCGAGACCACCACCGTGTGGACGCGCACCGCGCGCCCCGCCTCGAACTCGACCGTGACCTGCGACTTCGCGTCGGGGCGGAGCCACGGGAGGGCCTTCGACTGCCGCTTGGCGACGAGCCCGTCGATGATCCGGCGCGCGAGCGTGATCGGGAGCGGCATCCGCTCCGGCGTGTCGTCGCACGCGTATCCGAACATGAGCCCCTGGTCCCCGGCGCCGAGGACGCCGGAGGACTGGTCCACGCCCATCGAGATGTCCGGGGACTGCGCGTGGACGAGCAGGTGCAGGTTCACCGACGACGCGTCGAACCCGAGTTCCGGGTCGTCGTAGCCGATGTCGGCGATGGTCTTCCGCGCGAGCTTCTCGTAGAGGACCTCCGTCCCCGGCTTCGCCTTCACCTCGCCGGCGAGCACGACGGTGTTCGTGGTGACGAGCGTCTCCACGGCCACGCGCGCGTCGGGGTCCTGCGCGAGGAAGGCGTCCACGCACGCGTCGCTCAGCTGGTCGGCCACCTTGTCGGGGTGCCCCATCGAGACGCACTCGGACGTGAACAGGGACCGGTCGCTCATGCTCGTTCCTCGGAGGTGGGCGCCGTCGTCCGCGGCGCGAATCGCGTGCGTCGCATCGTCGCAAAGCCGCGCCTTCGCGCGGAGGGAATCAGACGGAGGCGGCCGACGGACCGGGAAGTCGCTCGCGGAGGATGCGGAGCATGCGCTCGGTGGCGCCGCGGCTCTCGAGGCACACGGCGCGCCCCGCCGCGCCGAGGGCGGCGCGCCGCGCCGGGTCCGACGCGAGCGCCTCGCGCAGGCC
>JAJVHW010000092.1 GCA_022072415.1 Planctomycetota bacterium | reverse complement strand
CGCGCTGGCCGACGCGGTGCTGCAACTCGTGTGCAACCCCGATCTCGCCGCGCGGATGGGCGACGCGGCGGCGGAGCACGAGGCGCTCTACGCGCGCGTCCTCGGGAGCCGCCCGTGAAGGTCGCGATCGTCGCGCGCCCGGGCATCGGCGGCGCGGCCCGCGTGATCGAGGCGCTGCTCCGTCGCCTGCCGGACCGCGGAATCTCCGGAACGGCGATCCTGTCCGGGACCGAGGGCACGGCGCTCCTCAACGCCGCGGCCGCGCACGGCTGGCGCGTCGAGCGGCTGGACATGTCCCGCGGCGTCGCATGGTCCGACCGCGCGGCGCTCGGGCGTATCGCGGAATTGATCCCGGGGCACGACCTCGTCCACGCGCACGCGTCGAAGGCCGGCGCGCTCGCGCGGCTCGCCGCCGGCGCGGTGCCGGTCGTCTACGCGCCGCACGGGCTCTACTTCACGTATCACGCTGCGGGATCATGGAGACGCGGCTTCTGGCGCGCGCTCGAGCGGCGGCTCGCGCCGCGCACGGCGCTCTTCCACTGCGTGAGCGAGGCGGAGGCGGAGGAGTGCGTCGCCGCCGGCCTCTGCGCCCCGGAGCGCGCCGTCGCGGTGACGAACCCCGTCCCTCCGCGCGGACCTGCGGAGGAGGCGCCGTCGGCCATCCTCGGCGGGAAGCTGGTCCTCATGGCTGCGCGGCTCGCGGACCCGAAGGACCCGGTCGGCTACTTCACGGCCGCGCGGCGCGTGGACCCGTCGCTCGACGCGCGGTTCGTGCTCTGCGGCGACGGCGACCTGCTCGTCCCCGCGCGCCGGGCCTCGGAGCACGTCCCCGGCGGGAAGGCGTGGGTGCTGACGGGGGTGAAGGACGTCCGCGGACTGCTGCGGCGCGCGCGGCTCGCGGTGCTCGCGACGCGGAGCGAAGCGCTGCCGGTGTTCCTCGCCGAGGCGATGACCGAGGGCGTCCCCGTCGTCGCGAGCGACGTGCCCGGCTGCCGCGCCGCGTGCGGACGCGCCGCGCTCTACGCGCCGCCGGGCGACGACGCCGCGATGGCCGCGGCGATCGAGCGGCTGCTCCGCGACGGCGCGCTCCACGCGGAGCTCTCCGCCGAGGCGCGCGCCCGCGCGCCGCTCTTCGACGAGGACCGGTGGATCGGGGGGATCGTCGCGATGTACGAGCGCGCGGTCACTTCCCGCCGTCGGCCTTGATCGGGACCTTCCAGTCGTCTTCCGTGCCATACGCCCCGTCGGGGCCGGCGGACACGAGCAGCCGCTCGTCGCCCTCCGCGAGCCAGGTGAACGGGCGGTCCCATCCGTCGGTGTGCTTCTTCGCGATGGCCGCGGCCTGGTCGTCCGGCGGGAGCGAGCCCGGCGTCACCGCGAGGATCTCCTGCGCGGCCTGCCCCGCGCCCGCCACGGTCATGATCGCGTTCTTCACGGAGACGCCGGCTTCCAGCGAGTAGCTGATGCCCTGCCACGCGAGCCACGCGACCGACGCCGCGAGGATGGTCCCGAGCACGCCGAGGATGATCCCGGCCGTCGCGAACCCGCGCGGCGCGCGGAACACCGCGAACAGGCAGATCAGGAGTCCGAGCGGGCTCAGCACGCCGCACGTGCAGAGGATCCCGATCAGGGAGATGACGAACCCGACGATTCCCATCGTGTTCCGCGACGGCGGGGTCTGGATCGGCCCGGTGTGCATGGTGCTCATGGGCCGCGATCCTACGCGAGGGAGTCGTCCGACGACCTACTCCGTCTCGATCAGGACCTTCACCTGCCGCCGGTCCGCGGCGGCAGTGAGCGCGTCCGCGCCCCGGGCGAGCGGAAACCGCGCCGTGACGAGCGGGCGCACGTCCACCGCGCCGGAGGCGAGCGCGCCGAGCGCGCGCGGGAACGGTCCGCAACGGGAGCCGACGATGCGGATCTCGTCCACGACCACCCGGTTCCAGTCGAACGGCCGCGGTGCATCGGCGTCACCGCACGTCGTCTTGAGGACGAGCGTGCCCATCGGACGGACGATCGCGAGGGCGTCGCGGAGGCCCGACGGCGAACCCGTCGCCTCGACGACGAGGTCCGCGCCCGCGAGGCCCTCGGACGCCATCGCCGTCGTGATGCCGCGCTCCGCCGCGCGCGCGAGCTTCGCCTCGTGACGTCCGACGAGGGTCGTCCGCGCGCCGGACGCAGCGAACGCCATCGCGCACAGGAGGCCGAGACGCCCGTCGCCCACGACGACGACGCGCCCCTCGCCGTCCCACGCCTCCACCGCGCGGTATGCGGCGGCCAGCGGCTCGGCGAACGCCGCGGCGTCGTCGCCCACGCCGTCGGGGACCGCGTGCAGGTTGGCTGCGGGCACGGCGACCCGCTCCGCGAACACGCCGTCGCGGCCGAGGATCCCGAGCACGCGTCGCGACGGGCAGTGGTTCCCCCGCCCCGCCATGCACGTCGCGCACGCGCGGCACGGCAGGTTGATCTCGCCGACCACGCGCCGTCGGCGCAGTTCCGGACGCGGTCCGCCGTCGATCACGACGCCCGCGAACTCGTGGCCCATCACTCCTTCGAAGCCGCCCTTGTATCCGCGGAGGAGCTGGAGGTCGGTCGCGCACACGCCCGCGCGGGTCACCTGCACGAGCGCCTCGCCGGCCTCCGGCCGCGGCTCCGGATGGTCCGCGACGAACCGCGCCTCGCCGCCGCGCGCGACGATCGCCTTCAACGCCGCACCGGCGCGGGGCCCCGCCGCGCGCGAGGCGGCATCGCCGCGACGCGGTCGCACGCGGCGAGCACGTCCGCGGGCCGCACGTCCTCCATGCACTTGTGGTGCCCGAGCGGGCACTCCTTCTCGTGGCACGGCATGCAGGGAAGGGTCTGCGCGAGGCGCACCACCTCGCTCCGCGTGCGGGGCTGGTCGGTCATCTGCGGATCGGTGGAGCCCATCACGCACACGGTCGGCACGTCGAACGCGATCCCGAAGTGCCGCGGTCCCGTGTCGGTCGAGACGAGCAGCGCGAGCCGCCGCACGAGGCTCTTCAGGCCGGAGATCGAGAGCTTCGAGTCGCTCGTGCGGACGACGTCGCCGCCGATCGCGTCCTCCACGTCCCGGCCGATCGCTTCCTCGCCCGGGCCCGAGAGGACCACCGGACGGAGCCTCCGGGAGAGCCGCAGCCCCGCAGCGACCGCGGCGAACCCCGCCGCGTTCCAGAGCTTGCTCGGTCCGAACGACGCGCCGACGTTCAGCCCGGCGAGCGGCTCGCCGCGCGCGCCGCGCTCCGCGAGGAAGCGGTCAGCCTCCTCCTCGCCGGCCGGCGTCGTCGCGAGCTCCGTGTCGTCGCCGAGGACCTCGCAGCCGAGGTGCCGCGCGAGGTCGAGGTAGTACTCCGGCATCGGACGCGGCACGCGCCGGTGGCCTCGCATCTCGGGGCGGAGGCGGTCGGTCAACAGGAAGGACCGTCCCCCGTAGGCCCAGCCGACGCGGCGCGGGATCCCGGCGAGGCGGAGCTGCAGGGCGACGCGGAAGCTGTTCGGGCACGAGATGGCGAGGTCGAAGTTCCGGGCGCGGAGCTCGCGCGCGAAGCGGAACGTCCCGCCGAGTCCCCCGTGCTCGGACTTCCTCCAGGGAATCACTTCGTCGAACCAGGGCAGCCCCTCCAGCACGGCCGCGCCGCCCGGAGTCACGCACACGGCGAGCTTCGCGCGCGGCCACGTCTCGCGCACCGCACGGAGGAGCGGCGTCGCCATGACGACGTCCCCGAGCCAGTTCGGCCCGCGGACGAGGATGCGGTCGAAGGGTTCCATGCGCCGCTGCACGTTAGTGGCTGTCGCGGCGGCGGACGAACAACCCGCTGCGGGAGTCATCCGCGCCGACGCGCCCGCGGGCGTCGCAGCGTGCCCTCCCCGAACCCGTAGGCGTTTCGCCCGCCCCGCGTTATCACCGACCCGATGTCTCCCGCCGCTCCGATGTCTCCCGCAGGCGGCCCCCGCCGCGCTGACGCGATCCCCGACGCCATGCGTCGGCGGATCCGCACGTTCGCGTCCGGCGGACGCGCCGCGGCGCACGGCCTCGTCAACTGCGCGTCGAACGACTATCTCGGCCTGGCCGCAGATCCGCGGCTCGCCGCCGCGATGACGTCCGCGGCCGCCGACGAAGGCGCCGGCGCCGGGGCGGCCCGGCTCGTCACGGGCGCGCGCCCGTCGCACGCACGCCTCGAACGCGCCGTCGCCGGGTTCACGGGCGCGGAGGCGGCCCTGCTCGTCGGATCCGGCTACTCCGCGAACGTCTCCCTCATCCCGGTCCTCGCCGGACGCGGCGACCTCGTCGTCTCCGACGCGCTGAACCACGCGAGCCTCGTGGACGGCTGCCGCCTCTCCCGCGCCGACGTCGCCGTCACGCCCCACCGCGACATGGCGGCGGTCCGGACCGCGCTCGCCCGCGACGCCGCGCGGAAGGTGCTCGTGACCGAGGGCGTGTTCTCGATGGACGGAGACTCCGCGCCGGTCGCCGAACTCGCGGCCGCCGCGCGGGACGCCGGAGCGCTGCTCGTCGTGGACGACGCGCACGGTGTCGGCGTCGTCGGGCCGGAGGGACGCGGATCCCTCGCCGCCGCCGGCCTCGCGCCGGGGCCGGACGTGCTCCTCGTCGGCACCTTCGGGAAGGCGTTCGGGAGCTACGGCGCGTTCGTGGCGTGGACGCGCGACGGGATCGACCTCCTGCTCCACCGGCTCCGCGGATTCGTGTTCTCGACGGCGCTCCCGCCCGCCGTCGCGGCCGCGGCATCGCGCGCGATCGAGATCGCCGGCGCCGAGCCCTGGCGGCGCGAGCGCGCGCTCGCTCTCGCCGCGCGGCTCCGCGCCCGTCTGACCGCCGGCGGGATCGACGCTCCGTGCACGACGAGCGCCATCGTGCCCGTGGTCCTCGGGGATCCGGGCCGCGCGCTCGCGGTGTCCGCCGCACTCGAGGCCCGGGGCTTCCTCGCGCCGGCGATCCGCCCGCCCACGGTGCCGGACGGCTCGTCGCGCCTGCGCCTCACGATGACGGCGTCCCACACCGAGGCCGACGTCGATGCGCTCGCCGACGCGCTCCTCGCGGCCCTCGCGGAGGCGCCTTGTGGCTGACATCCTCGTCGTCACGGGCACCGGAACGGGCGTCGGGAAGACCTGCGTCGCAGCGGGCATCGCGCGTGCCGCGGTCCGCCTCGGACGCCGCGTCGGCGTGGTGAAGGCCGCCGCCACGGGCGTGCCGCCGCACGACGACGCAGAGCTTCTCCGCGCTGCGGCCGGATGCGACGCGCCGCTCGACGACGTCTGTCCCGTCCGCCTCCGCGCCCCGCTCGCGCCCGCGGTCGCAGCGGACCTCGAAGGGGTCGCCGTCGATCCGGAATCGGTCCGCGCTGCGATCCGCAGGATGTCCGACGGCCGCGACCTCGTGATCGTCGAGGGCGCGGGCGGACTCCTCGTCCCCATCGCGTGGGGATGGACGATCGCCGACCTCGCCTCCGCGTGCGGCGCCCCCCTGGTGGTCGTCGGGCGCCTCGGACTCGGGACGATCCACGACACGACCGCCACCGTCGAGTCCGCGCGCGCCCGCGGACTCCGTGTCGCGGCCGTCGTGCTCCTGCCGGAATCGGACGCGCCCCAAGGCGACGCCGAGCGCACGAATCCCGCGTCGGTCGCGCGCGCCGCGGGGGTGGCGCCTCCGTCGGTGATGCCGCGTCTCTCGCCGTCCGATGCGGGCGACCCGGACCGCCTGGCCGACGCCGTGTCCGCGGCGCTCGACGTCCCCGCGATCCTCGCCGCCGCCCGCGCCGCGCCGGCCCCGACCGCGGCGACCGACGCGCTCCGCCGCGCCGACCTCGCGCACGTGTGGCACCCGTTCACGCAGATGCAGGAGTGGACGGACCCGCTCGTGATCGAGCGCGCCGAGGGCCCGCACGTCTTCGACACCGACGGGCGCCGGTACGTCGACGGCACGTCGTCGCTCTGGGTCACCACGCTCGGACATCGCGAGCCCGCGATCGACGCCGCCGTCCGCGAACAGCTCGGCCGCGTCGCGCATTCGACCCTGCTCGGCCTCGCGAACGTGCCGTCGATCCGCCTGGCCGAGATGCTCGTGCGCCGCGCGCCGCCCGGTCTCACGCGCGTCTTCTACTCCGACGACGGCTCCACCGCCGCCGAGGCCGCGATGAAGATGGCGTTCCTGCACCAGCAGCGCCGGGGCGAGGCGCGGCGGACGAAGTTCGTCTTCTTCCGCGGGTCCTATCACGGCGACACGCTCGGGTCGGTCAGCGTCGGCGGGATCGACCTCTTCCACCGGCTCTTCCGCCCCCTCCTGTTCGACTCGCTCCGCGCCGCCGCGCCCCCGTGCATCCGCTGCCGGCGGTCCGGCGCGCGTCCGGACTGCGACGCGTGCGGAGGCGTCGACGCCGCCGAGCTCCTGCGCACGCGCGGCGGAGAGGTCGCGGCGGTCGTCATCGAGCCCGTGGTGCACGGCGCCGCCGGGATGGTCGTGCAGCCCGAGGGATGGCTCCGCCGCATCGCCGACGCGGCGCGCGACGCGGGCGCGCTCGTCATCGCCGACGAGGTCGCGACCGGCGTGGGCCGGACGGGCCGCTTCTTCGCCGTGGAGCACGAGGGCGTGCGGCCGGACCTCCTCTGCGTCGCGAAGGGACTCTCCGGGGGATACCTTCCCGTCGCGGCCACGCTCGCCACGGAGGACGTCTACGCGTCCTTCCTCGGACGGTTCGACGAGTACCGGACGTTCTTCCACGGCCACACGTACACCGGGAATCCGCTCGCGTGCGCGGCCGCCGTGGCGAACCTCGGCGAGATGGACCGGCGCGGCGTCGTGGCCGACGTCGAGCGGAAGGGCGCGCTCCTCGAGGCCGCGCTCGCTCCGCTCCTCCGGAGACGGTGCGTGGCGGAGATCCGCCGGAAGGGCCTCATGCTCGGCGTCGATCTCGTGCGCGACCGCGGCACGCTCGAGCCGCTCCCGCCGTCGCTCCGCGCCGGCCACCGTGTTTGCATGGAGACCCGCCGACGGGGTGTCATCCTGCGTCCGCTGGGCGACGTCGTCGTCGTGATGCCTCCGCTCGCGACGCCGGACGACGTGCTTCGCGAGATCGCGGCCGCGCTCTCCGCCGCCGTGGACGCCGTGCTTCCCGAGGAGACCCCATGAGGAACGACCTTACGAGGAACGACTTCACGAGGAACGACATCACCAGGAACGACTGGATGTCTCTCGCCGACCGCTCCCTCGAGGCGGGCGGCATCTCCCGCGACGACGCGCGCCTCGCGCTCGCCGCCCCGGAGGACGAGGCGTACGAACTCCTCGCCGCGGCGCGACGCGTCCGCGTCGCGAAGCACGGGAACCGGGTGCGCGTCCACGTGCTGATGAACGCGAAGCAGGGCGCCTGCCCCGAGGACTGCTCGTTCTGCTCGCAGTCGTCGCGCTTCGACGACTCCGGCCGCCGCACGAAGCTCGAGACGGTGGAGTCGATCGTCGCCGCCGCGCGGCATGCGGCCGACAACGGCGCGTGGAAGTTCTGCATCGTCACGGCGACGCGCGGGCCGTCCGACGCCGACCTCGACCGCATCTGCGCTGCGGTGCGCGAGATCAAGCGGACGATCCCCGTGAAGGTCTGCACGTCGCTCGGGCTCCTCGACGACGCGAAGGCCGCGCGCCTCGCCGCCGCGGGCGTGGACCGATTCAACCACAACCTCGAGACGTCGGAGCGGATCTACCCGACGATCTGCACGACGCACACGTGGCGCGACCGCGTGGAGACCGTCCGCACGGCGCGCCGCGCAGGGATGGAGATCTGCAGCGGCGGCATCGTGGGCATGGGCGAGACCGACGAGGACCTGCTCGACCTCGCGTTCGCGCTCCGCGAGGTCGAGGCGTCCTCGATCCCCGTCAACTTCCTCGACCCGCGCCCGGGCACGCCGCTCGGCGGGACGGGCATCTCGATCCGCCGCCGCCTCACGCCGCTCCGCTGCCTGCAGGTCCTCGCGGTGTTCCGGCTCATCCACCCGGCGGCCGACCTCCGCGCCGCCGGCGGGCGCGAGATGAACCTCCGAAGCCTCCAGCCCCTCTGCCTCCTCGCCGCCAACTCGATCTTCACCGAGGGCTACCTGACGACCCCGGGCAACCGCGCCGACCAGGACCGGCGCATGATCGAGGATGCGGGCTTCACGATGGAGCAGGTCGCCGCGGCGCCCGACCACGTCGCGGTGTGAACGCTACGAGCCGTACCGGCCGGCGCGCGACTCGACGGTGAACTCGGGCATCTTCTCCATCTCGTCGTCGCGCAGACGGTACTGCTCGCAGACGAGGCTGAGGCGCGCGCCGGGCGTGTCCACGCGCTCCACGTGATGCGTGAGATCGCCGTCGAACCGCACGACTGCGTTCTCCTCCGGCGTGATGCGTCCGAGCTGCCTCTTCCTGCGCGAGAGGACGAGCGCGCCGCCGCGCATGCCCGGCGGGATCTCGACGTAGAGCACGCTGACGAGCGCCGGCGGGGCGACCTCGGCGCAGTACGTGAGGAGGCTCCGGTCGATGTGCGGGTCCACGCGCGAGCCCGCCGCGAGCTCCAGCGGATTGAGGTAGAAGGCGTTGCAGTCCTGCGCGAGCAGGCGGTCGAGGTACGGCGCGAAGAACGGGAACTCCCGCGCGACCCGGGGGATCGCGTCCCTGCGGAAGACCACCGAGAACCCCCGCGTCCCCACGAAGTCGCGGTTGAGCGTGTTCACCGTGAACCACTTCGAGGACCGGATCTGCCTCCGGAGGGACCGCAGGTACGCGGGGTCGAAGACGTTCCGGTCGAAGGTAAACGCGGCCATCGGCTCGCGTCCGATGCTATCGGGGCCTCACCACAGAAACGGCACGAGGCGCTTCGTCGCGGCGGCGTAGCGGGTCCACGCGTCGCCGAACGTCGCCGCCATCATGCGCTCCTCGGGGCCGAGTCGGAGCGCGGTGAGGAGGACCATCGCGGCGAGGTACGACGGACCGGCGGCAACGTCGGGGAGCATCAGGGCGACGCCGGCGCCGAAAAGGAGGAGCGCCGCGTACATGGGGTGGCGGATCCGGCGGTAGACGCCCGACGTGACGAGCGAATGGCCCTCGCGGATCTCGAGGGTGATCGACCAGTTCGCGGCGAGGTCGGCGTGCGAGCGGTGGAAGAGAACGAGGCTGGCCGCCGTGAGGACCGCTCCCGAGACGAGCAGCGTCCAGGAGTGCGCGCGCGCCGTCGCGTCGGGCATCCCGCCGCAGATCCAGACGAGCGGCACGACGAAGGAGATCCACGCGACCGTGAGCAGCGCGGCCTCCGCGCGCCCGCGGAACGACTTCGCGACCGCCACGGCGCGACTGCGCTGTCCGTGCGGCGCGCGGACGGCGATCATCGCGAGGACGGCGGCGCCGACCGCGACGCGGGATGCGGTGTCCAGGGTCATGCGACGAGGATCCTCCACAGGGGTCCGGCGAGGAGGCGCCAGAAGAGCGCCGCCTCCTCCCGCTTCCCCCGCCGCCGCAGCACGAGCCACGCCGCGTGATCGCGGAGGGCGTCCACCGGGAGCTTCAGGAGGAACAGCGACTTCCACGCGACGCGGTAGCCGAATCCGCGGCGCTCGAAGCGGCCGAGGTACCGGAAGAGGCTTGCGACGTACCACGCGAGCGCGTCGGCGCGGATCTGGTCCGCACTCGCGCCGCCGGCGTGCACGGCGGCCGCCGACGGGACGAACAGCACGCGCCCGCCGCGGTCGGCGAGGCGGCGCTGGAGGTCGGCCTCCTCGAAGTAGAGGCGGTAGCCCGGGTCGAATCCGCCCGCCGCGCGGAACGCGTCGGCACGGACCAGCATCAGGGCGCCCAGCACGACGGGGACCGCCGCCTGAGCCGCGGGCGCGGCGTCCCCGAGCGGACGCTTGTACCGTTCGTGCGCCGCACGGCCGTACCGGACCCACCGTGCCGCCGTGTGCTGGAAGAGGAGCGCCGCGCCCGTGGGATGCCCGCGGACCGAGGGCTGCGCCGCGCCGCCCGGGTGCGTGAACGACGGGCCCGCGACCGCCGCGGACGGGTCTCCGTCGAGCGCGCCCTCGAGCGCCGCGACGCAACCCGGCTGCACTTCGACGTCGGCATTCACGAACAGGACGCGCGCCGCGTCGCCGCACCGCGCCGCTCCCTCATTGCAGGCGACCGCGTAGCCCCCGTTCGATGCGCGCGCGACGACCTCCACGCGCCCGCCGAACTCCGCCCGGACGGCCTCGCTCGTGCCGTCGCCGCTCGCGTTGTCCACGAGGACGATGCGATCGGCGCCGCCCCCCGCGAGGAGGCTCCGCACGCACCGGAGCGACGCCTCGCGCGTGTTCCACGACACGACGACCGCGGCCACGCTCACCCTCGCACGTCCGTCTCGCGCGCCGCCGCCGCGAGTGCTGCGGCGAATCGCGGTCCGAGCACGGCCGACGACCACCGCGCCTCCGCCTCCGCGCGCCCCGCCGCGCCCATCGCCCGCGCCCTCGCCGGATCCGCCGCGAGCGCCGAGAGCGCGCCGATCCATTCCGCCCCCGACGACGCGAGGCGGCCGCACGCCGCTCCGACGATGTCCGCGTTCACGCCGACGGGACTCGCGACCACGGGCGTGCCGCACGCCATCGACTGGAGCAGCTTGAACCCGCACTTGCCGCGCGTCCACGGATCGTCGGGAAGCGGCATGATCCCGGCGTGGAGCGAGCGGAGGAACGGCACCTCGGACTCCTCGCTCCACCGCGTGAACTCGACCGGGACGCCGTCGAACCCGGACGGCGGACAGTCCGCCATCACCGCGAACGACGCACCCGGCGTCGCGCGGACGAACGCGCAGACCGCGGCCTCGGCGATCGACAGGTAGGGACGCGTCGATCGCGATCCGATCCATCCGACGCGGAACCCGCCCCTCGGCGCGGGACCCGGCGTGTACCGGTCCGTGTCCACCGGAGTCGGCGCGACGACGACGCTCCGCGCGCCGCACTCGGTCGCGAGCGACGCGAGGTACGGGTTCCCCGCGGTCACGACATCGGCCGACCGGACGACGTGCGAGAACCGCCGCCGGCGCACGAGGGACTTCGGGCGCCCGCGCGTCGAATCGCGGAAGCAGACGGCGTCGTCGAAGTCGAACGCGAGCCGCTTCGCGGAACGCCGGAGCAGCGCGGTCTCGATTCCGGAGAATAGCTTCCGCGAGAGCAGCACGAGATCGGCGTCGCCGAGCGACGCGAACAGCCGCGCGCGCTTCGCGATGCCCTTCCGGACCTCCTCGATCCGCACGTCGCCGAACCCGGCCGCCGCCAGCGCGGGCGTCACCGCGCGGTACCGGTGGCGCGTCACCGGACCGTGCGCGTCCTCGGTCAGGATCACGAGCCTCATGCGGGCCGCTCGGCGGTCACGAGGAACCCGGTCGTGTGCTTCCGCCGCCGGTCCAGGGGGTCGAGCGCCCCGCAGAGGAGCGGGAGGAGCACCGTGAAGAAGAGCATCGAGAACGGCTGGAGGACCAGGAACAGGACCTTCCAGACGAGCGCGCGGTCCTTCGCGAAGAGCACGCGGTGCGCGGCCTGCACCTTGTCGGCCATCATGCGGAAGTAGCCGCCCTCCGGGTCGATCGACACCACGCGGAGCCCCGCGCGCTCGAGGAGCAGGCGCACGCCGTGCCGCGTGTAGCGGAAGTAGTCGTGGGGCTCCTGATGCTCGCGGAACGTCAGGGGTGCCGTCATGCGGAGCCGTCCGCCGGGGCGGAGCACGCGGGCGAACTCGCGGAGCACGTCCTGCGGGTCGGTCAGGTGCTCGATCGTCTCGGTGCAGAAGACGAGGTCCACCGCGCCGTCGCGGACGGGGATGCGGCGGAGGTCGCCCACCG
Organism: Planctomycetota bacterium; assembly: GCA_022072415.1. GTDB lineage: Bacteria > Planctomycetota > JAJSAM01 > JAJSAM01 > JAJVHW01 > JAJVHW01. The sequence goes on along the minus strand of JAJVHW010000092.1, from coordinate 15,398 downwards.
CGTCGAGCCCGCGGTAGTCCCACGAGCCGTCGCCCCGGCGGTCGTCGAGCGCGAAGACCTTCGCTCCGGCGGCCTCGAAGAGCGCCCGGTACGGGCTCTCCCCGGCCCCGGCGTCGAGCACCCGCGCGCCCCGCGGGAGGGACGCGGCGGTGTCCTCGGCGAAGGACAGGACGGCCCTCCGGTGGAAGTCGAGGCGGCGTCGGAGCCCCTGCGGCAGGGCGTCGCGGAGGCGCATCCGCCGAATGTCCTCCCGCCGCCGGGACCGCGCAAGCCTTGACCGCCGCGGATCCTCCGCCCGTTGGTATGATCCTTGCGTCGAACGTCTCCGGAGGAGGACTCCGTTCCATGGCACTCACCGCGTCCCGCACCTGCCTCATCCTCGCCCTCGGCCTGTTCGCCGCCCCCGCGGCGGTGGCCCCGTTCGCGCCGGCTGCGGCCTTCGCGGACGAGATCGACGACGGGCTGAAGACCCTCGCCGAGAAGGCGAAGGCCGGGGACGAGAACGCCGCCGTGGCGGCGATCGTGGCCTTCGACGGCAAGGAGGACGCGCGGATCACGGCCGCGCTGACCGACCTCGCGAAGTCGGCGAAGTCGGAGGCGGTCGCCATCGCCGCGATGAAGTCCGCCGCCAAGCGGAAGAGCGCCGACCTCGCCAAGTGGCTGAAGACGAAGCTCGAGGACAAGAAGATGGCCGAGGACCATCCGAACAGGTACCAGGCCGTCCTCGACTCGCTCGCGCACTGCGCCGACAAGTCGCACCTCGCCCCGCTCGAGGACGTGGTCAAGAAGTACTTCCCCACGAACCCGGCCTACGCGGGCCGCGCGATCACGGCCTACGGGACCGTGCGCGAGAAGGCCGTGGTGGACAAGCTCCTCGAGTGGCTCGTGCTGAGCGAGAACACCCGCGACAACAAGATGGCGGCGGCGACGAAGGAGAACTACGGCATCAACAAGGGGATGATCCTGAAGGCGCTCACGGCGCTCACGATGCAGGACATCGCCGACTCCGGCACGTGGCGCGAGTGGTGGGAGAAGGAGAAGAAGACGTTCACCTTCCCCGACCCGAACGTGAAGGAGGTCGATCCCGCAGGCCTCTCCGAGTTCACCGACCATGCCTACGGCTGGACGATGAAGAAGCCGGAGCACGCCGACTGGAAGTTCGAGAAGTTCTCGGAGTACGGCGGCCGCGTGATGCTGCACAACACGGACGAGAAGAACATGCTCTGGGCGCGCGTCCGCGTCTACGCGCGGAAGGCGCAGGCGGACACCGGCGGCACGATCGAGACCTTCATCAAGTGGTTCGAGAAGGGCTGGCGCGAGGGCCACAACAAGGAAGAGGGCGCGGAGTTCGAGGAGTTCAGCAGGCAGCCGGCCGTCGAGAAGAAGATGATCGGCGGCCGCGAACTGCACGTGCTCTCGGCCCGCGGCAAGGGCGGCGGCTCGTGGAAGTGGTGGTCGTCGTGCGAGCGCCGCGTCTACGTCTTCATGCCGAACAAGTCGCTCTTCGTCTACTGGGAGTGCGTCGTCAACAACGCCGCCGAGGACCCGGTGAAGGCCGCCCTCTGGCAGGCCGTCGAAGGCGTGACCTTCAAGAAGTAGCGAGCGACGCGCGGAGCCCGGCGAGCCAGTCCCCGCGGGACCGCACGGCCGCCGGACGCGGCGGCGACGCGAGCGCGCGCGACACCGCGGCGGCGAACGCGTCGGCGTCGCCGGGCGGCACGCCGGACGCGCACGCCCCGTTCGCCGACGTCGTCACGCACGGCACGCCGCACGCCGCCGCCTCGAGCGTCGCGAGCGGGCACGGGTCTCGCCAGGTCGGCTGGACGAGGAGGTCCGCCGCGGCCCAGAGGTCCCGCGGATCCTGACGCGGGGCGAGCGTGACGCGGCTCCGGAGCGGCGCGGGAACGCGCGTCGGCCCCACCGCGAGCAGGTGCCACCGCCCTTCGACCCGCGGGAGCGCCCGGAGCAGCACCGGCCACCCTTTCAGGCGGAGCGGAGTCCCCGCGAAGACGAGGACGGGCGCGTCGGGCAGCCGCAGGCGCGACCGGACGCCCGCGCGGCGCTCCGCCCTGACGTGCGGGCTGAACGCGTCCGTGTCGACCCCGTTCGGATGCACCTCGATCCGCGCCGCGCATGCGGGATGCGCCGCGACGATCTCGCGCCGGACGAGATCCGAGACGCACCACACGACCCGCGCTCCGCCCTCGAGCGCACGGCGCTCCATCGAGAGGAACGCGCGGTGCTTCACCGACGCCCCGTGCAGCGCCCGCGACACGACCCGGAGCGGGCCCTTCGACGCCTCCCCCGCCGCGAGCGTCGCGGCGTGGAGCCCGCCGTGCGGCCAGTACGCGTCGCAGTCCTCGGCGTGGCGGATCGCCACGACCGCGTCGCACCGGTCCGCGCGCGCCGCGCGCACGGCCGCGCGCGCGAACGCGCGCTCCTGCGGGCCGCGCGGCCTTGCCGGGCGCGGCATCCGGCGGAACTCCCCGGGCGCGCCGTGCTCGGCGGACATCGCGTAGACGAGCACCTCGTCGCCCGAGGCCGCGAGATGACGCGCGAAGTCCGCGGTCGCGCGTTCGGCGCCTCCGCGCGACGGCGCCCATCGGTCGATCACGACCGCGACCCTCATCGCGCGCGCTTCCGGCGGCGGGCGGCCCGCGCCTCGATGCTCCGCTCCTTCGCGGCGACCTTCCGCGCGAACCGCTTCGCCGCGGCGGAGAGCCGGTCCTCGCGGAAGTACGCGCGAAGCCACCGCGCGGCGTCGGTCGCGGTCGCGCCCGCGAGCCGCGATCCGTGCCAGAGCTGCGCCGCGTCCTTCACGAACCAGCGCTCCTTCGGCCACGGCGCACGGCCGGCGCGCGTGAGATCGATCAGCCGCAGCTCGAACTCCTCCGGAGGCCCGGTGCGCCTGGCGAACACATGGCACGCGTAGGCGTCGCGGTGACGGAGCCCCCGGTCGCGCATCCTCCGCCAGATCGCGGCCGTGCCCCTCGCGAGCGCACGCCGCTCCCGCGGGGACGCGCCGAATCGCAGGACGTCGTCGAGCGGCATGCCGTCTTCGCAGTGCGCGACGGCGACGAACGACCCGGCCTGCGTGTCCTCGGAGAACGCGGCGAGGTGGTTCACGAGGATCCCGGACCGCTGGAAGAGGTCGATCGCGGCGACCTCACGCATCGCGGGCGACCACCCGCGGGCGACCGGCGGGAACACCTTCACCCACGCCGCGGGCGTTCCGTCCGACGCGTCGTCGATGCGCCGGTTCTCCCGGTCGGGGAGCTTCCGCACGAGTTCGGTGCGGCCGGGCGCGAGGACCGTGTCGCGCCTCGGCTCGGCGATCTCGCGCCCCGTCGCCTCCTCGATCACGTCGCAGAGGAACGGACTCACGAAGGTCGCGTCGCGCCTCCACCGCGTGCGCGACGCGAGGCGGAACATCCCGCGCTCCACGAGGTCGCACATGCGGCGGAGGTCGCGACCCGACGCACCGGTCGCGTCGCGGACGAGGCGGATCCGGCACGCGCGGTAGGACCATCCGAGCCAGTTCGGGCCGCCGCCGAAGAGGAACGCCGCGAGGTCGCGCGCGCGCACGTCCGCGGGAACCGGGCGCGGCGAAACCTCCATCCGCGCGAGGTCGATGAGGACGATGCGCGCCGGGTCCACGCACCGGAGCACGTGATGGGGCGCGAGGTCGGGGAACGAGAAGCCTGCGTCGTGGAGCCGGCGGAGGAGCGCCGCGAGGTCGATCTCGCACGGACGCGAGTTCAATCCGGTGTCGTAGAGCATCGGCCACGGGTCGCCGTCCACGGTCTCCGTGACGAGCCACTCCGCGCCGCGCCACTCGCCGTCCGCGAGCACGCGGGCGCCGAAGCCGCTCTCCCACGCGATCCGCGCGTTCCTCGCCTCGCGCCGGATCTCGGCCCGCTTCGGCCCGGCGCCGCGCTTCGCGTGCCACCCGGGGCCCTCGCCTTCGTCCACGCGCCACACCGTGCGGTGCGCCTTCCGCTGGACCGCCTCGCCGCGGGTCCCCTCCTCGAGGCCCTCGACGTACTTCGCGAGGGAGACCCCGATCATCGCCCGTCCGCGGCCCGCCGCGCCCGCGCCGCGAGGTCCGTCGAGCTGTGCGACTTCGGGTCGCCGACGATCGCCACCCGCCCCCCGACCTCGCGGAGCGTCGGAAGCTCCGGGACGTTGTCCGCCCGCCACTCCGTGCCCTTCGCGTGCACGTCGGGCCGCACGGAGCGGATCAGCGCGTCGGCCGTCGCCTCGCCGAACACGGTCACGTAGTCCACGCCCTCGATCGCCGCGAGGATCTCCGCGCGCTCGTCCTCGGGCTGGAGCGGACGCGCCGGCCCCTTGTTGCGCCGCACGCTCTCGTCGGAGTTGATCGCGACGACGAGCACGTCGCCCTCCGCGGCGGCTCCGAGGAGATAGCGCACGTGCCCCACGTGGAGCAGGTCGAAGCAGCCGTTCGCGAGGACGATCGAGCGCCCGGCCGCCCGCTCCGCGTCGAGCGCGCGGACGAGCGCCTCCCGGTCGCGGACGATCCGGGCCGTCACGTCGAGCGGATCCTCGCCACGATCGCCGTCGTGGACCGCCCCTCGAGGAGCGGCGCGAGGACGACCTTCCCGCCGCGCGCCTCGACCACGTCGCGGCCGACGACGCCCTTCTCCTTCCAGTCCTCGCCCTTCACGAGCACGTCGGGCTGGAGCGCCCGGATCACGTCGAGCGGCGTGTCCTCGCCGAACACGGTGACGTAGTCCACCGACGCGAGCGCGGCGAGCACCTCGGCGCGGTCGTCCTGCCCGTTCACCGGACGCCCGTCGCCCTTCAGGCGCCGCACGGAGTCGTCGGAGTTGAGGCCGACCACGAGCACGTCGCCCTGCCGGCGCGCGAACGCGAGGTAGCGCACATGCCCGGCGTGCAGCACGTCGAAGCACCCGTTCGTGAAGACGATCGAGCGCCCGGCGCGGCGCAGGTCGGCGAGCCGCGCCGCGAGGGCGTCCCGCGAAAGGACGTTCCCGGGACCGTGCACGCCGCCGGACGCGGCGGCCAGCGCCGCGGCGATCTCGTCGCGCGTGACCGGGACCGCGCCGACCTTCCCGACCTCGACGCCCGCGGCCGCGTTCGCGAGATGCACCGCCGCGCCGAGGTCCGCGCCGTCGGCGAGCGCGACGCCGAGCGTGGCGATCACGACGTCGCCCGCGCCCGTCACGTCGTAGACCTCGCGCGGTGTCGTCGGGACGACCTCCTCGCGCCCGTCGGCGGTGACGAGCACCATGCCGTCGCGGTCGAGCGTCACGAGCGCCGCGCCGACGCCGGCGCGCTCGATGATCCTGCGCGCGGCGGCGGCGGCCTGCTTCGCGTCGGTCGGGGCCACGCCGGACGCCTCATGCGCCTCGCTCCGGTTCGGGGTCACGATCGACGCTCCGCGGTACCGCGCGTAGTCGCTCCCCTTCGGGTCCACGAGCACGGGCGCCCCCGCCGCCTTCGCGAACTCGACGACGCTCCGCATGGTCTCCGGCGTGACGACGCCCTTCGCGTAGTCGGAGACGATCACCGCCCCCGCGCCCGCGACCGCGCGGGCCACGGCTCCCGCGATCCGCGCGGCCGCGTCGCCGTCGCACGGCGCCGCGTCCTCGTGGTCCACGCGGACGACCTGCTGGCGGTTCCGGTGCGCGCGGCCCTCCGCGAGGACGCGCGTCTTCTGCGTCGTCTTCCGTCCCGGCACGACGACGAGGCCCGACACGTCGATCCCCGCGGCCGCGAGCAGCTCGCGGAGCCGCCGCCCGTCGCCGTCGTCTCCGGTCACACCGACGATCCGCACGCGGGCCCCGAGCGCCGCGGCGTTCATCGCGACCGACGCCGCCCCGCCCGGACGCTCCTCCTCGCGGACGACGCGCACCACCGGGATCGGCGCCTCGGGGGAGATGCGCGACGACTCGCCGAAGAGGTAGCGGTCGAGCATCAGGTCGCCGACGACGACCACCACGGGCGATCCGAGCTCGCGGACGATGCGGACCAGTTCGTCCGGCGCGGTCACTTCGGCGCCTCCATCGCGGCGAGGACGGCGGCGCGGAGCAGCGGGATCATGATCTCGTGGTGCCCCGTCAGGCTGAACCCCCGCGCGGGCGGTCGTTTCACGACGTTCGTGGACGGCCGGTAGTGCGGGAGCATGTCGAGGTTCGCGGTGGTGAGGTCCTCGACGGGGTTGCCCGTGTTCCTGGCGACCGTCACCGCCTTCAGGAAGACCTCCGGCAGGAGCACCGCGGAGCCGAGGTTCAGCCACACGCCGTGCGCGAGCTTCGAGACCACCGTGCACGCGATCCGGAAGTCGATGTGGGTCGCCTCGCCGCACGCGGCGCCCGTGGCGGCCGGGTGCATGTGGACGGTGTCGGTGCCGATCGCGACGTGGACCGTGCACGGGATCCCGCGGAGCGCGCACTCCGCCAGGAGCGACCCCGACGCGTGCCGGAGCCCCGCCTCGACGATCCCGAGCCCGAGCGCGCGCCCGAGGCCGATCCCCTCGCGCGCCCCGCGCTCCGCCGCGGCGGAGAACGCGCGGCCCGTGTCGTCGGTCATCCCGTAGATGCCCTCGCCGAGGCCCTTCGCGACGTCCTCCGACGTTCCGCCGCACGCCGCGATCTCCCAGTCGTGGATGGCCGTGCTGCCCGCCATGTGGACCGACGTGACGACGCCGCGGCGGATCAGGTCGATCACGTAGGGCGCGCAGCCGGTCTTGACGACGTGGCCGCCCATCGCGGCGGCGACTCCGTGGCCCCCCGCGTGCGCGGCCGCGACGTGCCTCGACAGCGCGCGGAGTTCGCGGACCGCGAGCACGTCCGGGAGCGAGCCGAGGAAGGCCGCGAGCGGCTCCGACGGCAGCGTCGGCGTCCCCGCGTCGGCGATGCGGACGAGGTGCGGCCGCCCCGCGAGCGGACGGGTGCCGACGGCCGAGAGGTCCATCGGCCGTTCGCGCGGCGGCTTCGGCTTGCGCTTCTTCGTCAGGCGGACGTCTCCTCGTCGCTGTGCGTCACGTCACTCTGCGTCCCGTCGTCCGGCTTCCGCTTCCACCGCCGGTGGGCCCAGAGCCACTGCTCCGGACGCGCGCGGATCGCGTCCTCCAGGCGGCGGTTGATCTCGGTCGTGACCCGCAGGACGTCGGCCTCGTGGTCGCCGGTCGGGGCCGCCTCGAGCGTCGAGAGGCGGAACTCGTGCCGGAACCCCGGGCCGATGCGGGCGGGGACGCCCACGATGATCGCCGCCCCGGTCCGCAACGCCAACTCCGCGGGCGTGGGAATGGTCGAGGCGGGAGCCCCGAAGAACGGCGCGTCGATCCCGTGCCGCCCCGCCCCCTGGTCCACGAGCAGCGCCACGAGCCGCCCCTTCCGCACGGCGCGGAGGAGCGCCTTCGCGGCGCCGTGCTTCTCGATCATCTCCTGCCCGTGGTTCGACCGGAGCGTGGCGACCCACGCGTCGAGGAGCGGGTTGTCGAGGGAGCGGTAGACCGTGGAGATGGGCCACCCGTGCCGCGCGAAGACGCGCGCGATGACCTCCCAGTTGCCGAGGTGCCCGGAGACGACGATGACGCCCTTCCCCCGCGCGAGGGCCTCGCCGACCGCTTCCGCGCCCGGCGCCACGACGACCGCGTCGAACCCCCGGCGCGCGACCTCGCGGTCGAAGTGGAGCATCTCCACCGCGTTGGTGAAGAGGTGGCGGAAGCTCTCGAGCGCGAGGCGGCGGGCCTCGTCGGCGGAGAGCCCCATCCGCTCGCGGATGTTCGACGACGCCACGCGGCGGTGCCGCGCGTCGGCCCACCAGTAGAGCCGCGCGAGTCGCCGCGCGATCCACACGCCGAGCCGCACGCCGAGGAGGCGGACCGCGCCCGCGAAGAGCCGGATCGCGGCGTACTCCGCGCGATGTCTGAGCGTGACCCGGCGCGCGGCGGGAGCGGCGGCCTCGCCCGTCGGCGCGTCCGCGGTCAATCGCGGGCCAGCGCCCCGTCGATCAGCTTCTTCCACGCGGCGGCGTCGGCCACCTCGGCGGTGATGTCGAGCGACCGGAGCGGCGGCGCGGACGCGGGCCACGCGAGCGCGGCGAGCTTCACGGCGTCCTTCGCGGTGACGACGACCATGTCGGCCGACTCCGCCGCGGCGGTCTTCGCGAGGGCGTCCGCCTCAGCCTGGCACCACGCGTGGTGGTCCTCCATCTCCGTGTGCCCCGTCACGGCCGCGCCGAGCCCGCGCACGCCGGCGACGAACGCCTTCGGGTTCCCGATCCCCGACGCGAGGCGCACGCGCCTCCCGGCGAGGTCCGACGGCGACCCGGCGGGCGCGCCCGCGGCGTCGGTGAGCTTCGTGAAGGCCATCCGCGACACGAGGACCGTCGCGTAGGGCGAGTGACGGAGCACTTCGCTCCGGATCTCGTCCACCACGGCGGGCGCGACGAGTTCCGTCCGCGTGACGAGCACCGGCCGCGCGCGGTAGAGCGCCGACGGCGGCTCGCGGAGAAGCCCGCGCGGCAGCACCGACCCGTAGCCCCAGGGGTTCGTCGCGTCGATGCAGCACACGTTGAGGTCGCGGTGGAGGTTCCGGACCTGGAACCCGTCGTCGAGCACGATCACGTCGCCGAGCTGCGCCGCCACGATGCGGTCGGCGCCGGCGAGGCGATCGGCCGAGTGCACGTGCAGCACGCCCGGGTGCCGCCGCGCGAGGACCTGCGCCTCGTCGCTCGCCTGCCCCTCGCACGCCTTGTAGCCGCGGGAGAGGACCACCGGCCGACGCCCGCGGCGCACGAGATCGTCCACGATCATGGACACGACGGGCGTCTTCCCGGTGCCCCCCGCGGTGAGGTTCCCGACCGAGATCACGGGCATGTCCACGGCGACCTCGTCGCCGGACTTCCACGCGTCGCGGAACCGCGCGGCGGCGCCGTACGGGACGCTCAGGACCGACAGGGCGCCGCGGGCGAGCGCGGGGCCGATTCCGTGGGCTTCGCCGCTGATCACGCGGCGGTAGGACGCGCAGCAGGAGGTCATCCCGGCGAGTGTAGCCCGGGGACGTCCGGCTCGGCTACTTCGAGGGGGAGTCGGCGGGCGACGGCGCGGGCGTTGACGCGGGTGTCGGCGCGGGTGCCGGTGCCGGCGTCGGCGCAGGCGTCTGGGCGGCGGCCTTCTCCTTCGCCTTGCGCTCGTCCTCGGCCTTCTTCCACTCGAGGGCGAGCTTCCAGTCCTCGAACACCGCGAGGAAGCGCTTCTCCTGCGCGGTCGGGAGAAGGTCCATCACGATCCGGCGCCGGTCGATCTCCGCCGGAGTCTCGACCTTCCAGAGGTCGGCGGGGAACTCGTCAAGGAGCTTCTTCCATCGCTCGACGCGCGCCTCGTGCTCCGCCTTCGCCCTGGCGCCTGCGGCGGCCTCCTCGGACTTCCGCGCCTCCTCGGCCGCGGCGGCGTCCGCCTCCGCCTGCTTCGCGCGCTTCTCGGCGAGGGCCTTCCGCTCCTCGGCCGCGCGGCGCTCGGCCTCCGTGCGCTGCTTCTCCGCGGCGCGCTTCTCGGCGTCTCCGAACGGGCCGGTGATCGACACGTCGGTGACGTCGGCGGCGCGGACGAACAGGAAGCCGTCGAGCCCGTCCACGTACCAGACGCGGACGCCGGCCCCCGCTTCCTCGCGCTTCGCGGCGACCCACGCGCCGGACGCGTCGCGCTTCTCCCACACTCCCTCGACGAGGACCGCCCCGCGCATCGACCGGCCGGTCTTCAGCTTCACGGTCGCGGTGCGCGGACCGTCCCCCGCAGCCGCGGAGGCGGCAAGGGCGAACACGAGAGTGGCGGCGAGAGCGGTGCGACGCATGGCATCCTCCGGGCGGCAGGGCCCGCATCCCTCATCGGCAGGGCGGCGCCCCGGAATCGAGCAGGGCGGCCGCGGAACCCCGCGACCGCCCTGTGATTGCGCGTGGGGCCGGACTAGCGCGCGCGGACGTCGCCCGGGATCACGAGCTTCATGTCCACCGAGAGCCGCTCGGAGCCGTGGAGGACGGCTTCGTTCGCGGCGAGGATCTCGCGCCAGCGGGAGCTCGAGCCGAGCATGCGGGACGCGATCGACGAGAGCGTGTCGCCGGACTTCACGGTGTAGACGCCGGGCGCATCGGTGGACGGGAGCGGAGCCGGCGCGGGGGTCGTGCCGTCGTTCCGCTGCGCCACCGTGCCGGAGGAGGACGGGATCTTCAGCGTCATCCCGACCGTGATCCGGTCGCCGCCCTTCAGCACGTCCTTGTTGGCCTCCTTGAGCATCGAGACCTTGCCGGCCGAGCCGAGCTCGCGGCGGGCGATGTCGGAGAGCGTGTCGCCGGCGACGACCTTGTAGGTCCGCGCCGAGACCGGGGCGGGCGTCGGGACGGGGAACGGCGTCGGCACCGGGGCGGGCCCGGCGCCGGGAACCTCGACGACGCCCGGGGCCGGGGCCGGGGTCGGGGTCAGCGTCGGGCCGGGCGCGGGAGCCGGGCCGGGGACCGCGTTCGCGGCGGTCGCCGCGGCGACCGGGACCTTGATGACCTGGCCGATCTTCATGCGCTTCGGGTCGAGACCGGGGTTCGCCTCGACCAGCGTCGGCCACTTGCTCGACGCGCCGAGTTCGCGCTTCGCGATGATCATGAGCGTGTCGCCCTTGGCGACCTTCACCTCGCGGAAGCCGGGGACGGCCGAGGGCGCCGGGGTCGGAGGCGTCGGCGTCGGCGTCGGCGCGGGCGGCGTTCCGGCCTGGGTGCCGCCGCCGTTCCCCGGAGCCGGGAGCGGTGCGCCGCCGCCGTTGCCGTTGCCGCCGTGGTCGTTGACGATCACCGTGACGTCGGAGCTCTTCATCTCGCCGGAACCGTTCGCCGCCGGCGGCGCGATCGGATCGATCGAGAGCGGCGGAACGTCGTCCTCGCCCGCGACCGACAGCGGCGCCTCGGGGCCGAACAGGTTCTCCGACTTCTCCTTCGGCGTGATGGCGACGACCCCCACCACGACGACCAGGATCACGATCATCAGGATCCCGAGCTTCTCCAGGTTGCCCATGTTGCTCACGCCGCCCTCCTGCTGCGCCTCAGATCGCAGCGACGCGCCTCCGCGCCTGTCGGTTCGCGCCGCCCCGAGCCGCCGCGGCGTCGCGCAGGGCTGCGCTCCTCCGGCCGGGCGATTCGGAACGGCTCCGATTCCGGAAGCTACGAGGACGCATCGAGGGACGCAAGAGAGAATCCACCACATCTTGTGGGGTTATCGGATAAGCCACCGAGATCAGGGGCCTGAGATGGTCGCAGCACGTTCGCCGCGTCGCGCCGCCGCCGCGTCCCCGGCCGACGCCGACGTTCGGGGACGGCCTTCGTGCGGCCGTGTTCCCGCTCACTCCATTCGCCGGGCGCTTGCGCCGGCGGCGATGCCTGTTCACGGGAAGCCGTCAAGGCTCACGAACGGAGGGCGTTCCGTGCGCCGGGCGGAATCCGGCGTCGGCGCAGGGTGCGACTGCGACCGCCGTCTGCGACCTTCGCGTGGACGCTCACCGGGACCGCGGCGAGCCGGCCGGCGCCTTCGATCGCGCGCGCCGCTGCGCTTCGCACTCCCGCTGCCACTCGGCGGCGAGCCGGCCGCGCACCGTGCCCATCGTGACGCCGAGTGCAGCAGCGATCTTCGGGATCGTCGTGCCGTCCATGCGGAGCCGGAGGATCCGCGCCTCAATCGTTCGCCCCTCGCGTTCGGCGCGCAACGCGGCCGCCGCGAGCCAGGGAGCCGCAGCCGACATGCGTCGCCGGCCGCCGGCCGCGCGCAGCTTCGCGCGTCGCACCAGGTCGCGGGCCGCGAACTCCGAGACACCCCGCATCCGGGCGATCTCCGCGAACGACTCGTCGCGGGCCCGGGCGTCGAGCACGTCGCGCTGTGCCGGAGTCAGGTGCGCCGCGCGGAGGCGCTCGGCGCGCGGATCCGGTGCCGCAGGCGGAGTTGGCGGCACGGGCGGTTCGGCGCACCCGGGTGCGGAAAGCGCGACGAAATCGAGCGGGACGGTGTCGAGCTCATCGTCGGCGACATGATGCGAAGTCACTTCATCATCGAAGCCACCCTCTTGGCACGATCCATGCTCTCTCTCTCTCTCTCGACTGCCGTCCGCAAGCTCGAGTCCTTCGGTGGATCGTGTGCGCAGTCGCAGCATCCGTTCCGTCAGGTAGGCGCTCCATGCAACGCCCGCAATCCAGTTCGGAACGCGCACCTCCGCGTTCCGGACATCGGCGGTGAGCAGTTCCGGCGCCTCGATCAACCGGGAGACTGCGGTCCAGACAGCGTCCTCGAGATCGTCGCGCGCCCTCCGGCGGTCGCGCGGCGGGACGCGCGCCATGAGCATCCGGAGCGCCTCCTCGCCCGCACCAGCGAGCCGACCGTTCGCGTCATCGAGATCCGCAGCCCTGAGTTGCAGCCAGCCGCGGATCGTCCGCTCATCGCTTCCTCCGGGATGCGCGCCATCGTGGCGGCCAGGACTCGATCGATGCAATGCGCGGCCCGCCGACTCGTCACTCGGATCGTCCCCGTCGCCCTGATGCGAATGATCCCCCATGCGTCCGCCGCCGCGCCGGGGCCCGCCTTCGCGCCCGGACGCCTTTCTCCTGCGGCCCCTGCAAGCCTACGGGACGCCGCCGATCGCGCAAGCCGGAGCTGCAGTTCTGCGCCCGGGCCGGCGTGACGCTTCTCGTGCGCCTTGCAGACCGGCCGATGCGGGGGTCCGGCTCTGTGTCCGGGGCGCAGCGTCTTGCAAGGCGTTTCCCAGTGTCGTCATCGCAGACGTCGCCATCGCAGACCGACTGGCTGCGCGTGCATGGCACGGGGTCGAGGCGGCTCGCTGGGCCTTCCTCGTGCGGCTCGTTCATCCGCTCTCCCTCCGCGGGCTTGCTGGCGCTCCAGTTCCCGATGGCGCGATCAGTCGTGGCTCGGCGGGCCCATCTTGGGGCCCCGCCGAAGCGACCGCAGCCGCACGCCTCGATCCGTCACGACGGCGAAGTTCCCGGTCCAGTCGTCCCGCCCTACGAGGACCCGGAGCATGTGAGCGTTGTCCTGAACAGGGTCCGGGCCGCCGAGCCGGAACAGGATGACCCCGCACTCCGCGGGCAGCGCCGTGCCGAACGCCAGTTCGCCGAAGCCCTTGTCGCACGTGAGCAGCACGCGCCGCTGGACCTGCGCGGCGTGGAGCACGTCCCTGTCGGCCGATCCGCGCATCGCATCGAGCACCCACACGACATCGTGTCCCTGCGCCCGCAGATCGCGCACGACCGGACCGGGGAAGTTCTCGTCCGCCAGGAACCGCATCGCGCCCGGCTACGGCTCCGTCGGGTACACGCGCTCGGACTGGAGCACCTCGCGCGCGTAGGCGAGGCACGCGTGGACGTCGTCCATCGCGAGGTGCTCGTACTGATCGAGGACCTGCTGCTTCGAGTAGCCCCGCGCGAGCAGGTCGATCACGAGTTCGACCGAGATGCGCGTGCCCCGAACGACGGGCTTGCCCGCGAGCACCCTGGGATCGGCCACGATCCGCTCAAGCAGGACGTCGGTCGTCATGCCGAGAGTCTACCACGCCGCCGACCACGCCGCCGCGGCGGCAGGCGGCAAGCAGCCCGGCGCCGCCGGCCGCCGGGGCCGACGGACGTGGGTGCGTCGCCGGGCTTGACCGGCTCGGCACCGTCGCCCGCATCGCGGCCGACTTCGGGACCGGCGCCTGCCTGCGGCGTCTGCCCACGCGAGTCTGGCGGAAGGAGCGAGCCGCCGGCCATCGCATCCGGGCCCTTGCCCGTCGAGGAACCCCCGGACTTCGGCTCCGGGGCGGGCGGCGGTGGGCTTGGACGGGGCGCCATGGGGACGACTACGCTGACGCCGGAAGTGAAGAAGCGAAAGCAGTCCCCGATGGCATGCCCCTTCTTCTCGCCCGCCTTGAACTCGATCCCGGCGACCCGCCACGGCGGCAGGATGCCCAGCGCGGCCTCGAACAGCTTCGTGGTGTCCATCCCGCGAAGCTACGGAGCAGGGCGGACGAGGGGGGCGCGCTACCCATTCGGGACAGCGAGGAGCCAGAAGTGAAAGCAGTCCCCGATGGCACGATGGCACGATGGCACGATGGCACGATGGCACGATGGCACGGGCGACTACGGCCTTCGCCTCCTCCCTGACCGCCTCAACTGAGGAGCGACTTGAGGTCGCGTCCTCCGGGTGAGGTGTACGTGAGCGCTACTCGCCCTACACTCGCGGGCCATGGTTCGTCATATGTGTATCCCTCTAGCGTGCGCAGGTACCCGTCCTCGACGAACAGGACGAAGCCGGCACCGCTTCTCAGTCCCTCAATCTGCGCTTCGACATCGCCGACGTGGACTCGACCTGGCGCGACCTGTGCGCGCGGCGCGCTTGCTGGTACATCCAGGTCTGTGAAGAAGCCAACGCCGGTCAAGCGCCTTGCGCTTGCAGACGCCTTGCGAAGCTGCTGGCGTAGGGCTGCCAACACGGGATGGTCCCCGGCCAGCAACTTCGCCATCACCGCCAATTCCAAATCGTTCAACCGCTCCATGGTCTCACCGCCATTTTACGGCACAAACGCCGTGCCGATCCGAGCGACGCCGTCGATTACCTTACCTCGCACCGTGACGTCGATCCCCCCCACGCGAACGACGCGTTCAAACACCCCAGTAATGCCCTGTTTGTCGACAAGCATCTGAGCTGCGCTCTTGAGCGCCTCCGCTGCCGCCTCCTTCGATCCAAAGCGATCGAGTAGCGGCCCGAGCTTGTGACCAGGCTCGTCGAACACGTGATGGAGCTTGTTTGGGTTCGCGGCGTCTCCCCATGAGCGATTGCTGCCAGACCCGCCGCTCGAACCCGACGAGCCGGACCCTGATGACCCGGAGCTCCCCGATCCTCCCGGAGCCTGGTTGGACATCGCAAACGCGAAGCCCATCGTCGCGAGCAGGGAGTTCCAGAGCGGAACCACGGAAACCGATGCAGCAGGGACTGCAACCGCGCCAACTCCGAGGGACGCACCCTGTCCGGCTCCGGATGCGACGAGGATCGCGTAGCCGGGACCGCCGGGGGGAATGCGCGCCAGCAGGTTCTGCAGCAGCGTTCCGACCTGGGCGGCGGTCCCCAGGATGAGCGTCACCTGGATCATGGTGTTGACGCCGCGAAGCGACTCTTCGAGATCCCTGATCCGATCCGGATACTCCTCCACCGTCAGCACGCCATCGACGTACCGTAAGCGTCCGCTACCCCCCATCTGGCGCCGCCCGGCGGCGGCGTGAAGACTCCGGCACGACGAAGGAGGTCGTGCGATGGCGACTCGGCGGCGATGGAGCGAGCGGGAGCGGCGCGAGCTGCTCGCGGTGCATGCGGAGTGCGGGCTTTCGCTCGG
>JAJVHW010000162.1 GCA_022072415.1 Planctomycetota bacterium | reverse complement strand
TCGGCCGCGGCCCGCTCCAGCGAGGGGACCGCCGCGGCACCCATCCCGGCGAGCTCGGCCGCAGCGCGGTCGCGCTCCGCCGCCGTCGCCGCGCCGAACGCCCGGACCGCGCGCGCCGCGCCGGGCTCGGGGTCCGGGGTCGCCGCGACCAGCAGGCACGCAGCGGCGGCCGCCGCCAACGACGTGTTCCGGGCGAGGGTGCGAAGGCCGTTTCTCAATCCGAGAGATATGCCGTCTCAAGCCGGGAACTTGGGGGGGATGCGGGGGGGAACGAAGTGCCCCTCCGCAGGAGCGATGCGGGGGATGCGGGGGGGGAGCGAAGTTCCCCCCCTCAAGAGTGGTCCAGCGGCACCCCTACAGCAGGGGCGCGAGGAGTTCGAACGCGCGGAACCAGCCGGATGCGGCGGCCGGGAGGTCGTCCGCCTCGTAGTCCGCCCGGGCGGCGTCGATCCGCGCGGTGGCGTCGTCGAAGCGGCGCTGGTCCCTCCCGGTCTCGATCACGGCGTCGCTCTTCGCGGCAAGCGCGGCCTGCTCGATCGATCGCGCGAGGTCGTTCGCGGCGCCCGGATCGGACAGCGCGCCGGCGGCCTTCTCCGATGCCGCGGCGATCTTCCGCGCGGCCGACTTCGCCTTGCGGAGCGCGCGCTTCCGCGCGCCGACGTCCTCGCCCTCGCCGACTGCGTGAGCCGCCGCGGCGTCGAGCGCGCCCGCGGCCTGCTGGAGCCGGCGGACGACCCCGCGCGCGAGGTCGGGCACCGCGAGCATCTGCGCCACGTCGGCCTGGGCGTCGGCCACCACGTCGGCGATCCCGAACCCGAACTTCACCGTGCGCGACGGTCCGCCCTCCGCCGGGGGCACCCGCCCCGACGCGACGAGCGCGAGCGCGTCCGTGGCGGCAACCTCGGTGACGTACCCGCCCTCGCCGTCGTCCGCGGGAGCCGTCGCCGTCCACCCGCCGGTCGGCGCAAACGAGAACTGCACCGAGCGGCCCGGGCCGAGACGCTCGCTCGCGGCGTCGCGGGGCACGTAGGTCAGCGTGATGACGTCCTGGCCGTCGGCCGCCGCGCGCCGAGGCGACGCGGCGAGCAGCGATGCCGTCGTGCTCACCGGCCCTACGTGGACGATCTCCGCCGCGTCCTGCTTCGTGGCCGTCCCGCGCGCGGTCTGCACCGTCACCGAGAACCGGTCCCGCCCCGGCGCGGAGGCCGCGGTCACCGTGGCGGTGTACGTGCCGTTCATCTGGTCGGCGACGGGCGACGCGAAGCCGCCGCCGTCGTGCGCGATCTGCACCGTCGCCCCCGCGCCGACGAGCTCCCCGTCCTCGCGCCGCGGCACGATCGCGAGCAGCGACGTCTGCGACGTGCCCGCGTCGAGCCGGTCCGGCGACGCGGTCATCGTCGTGAGCTGCGCGCTCGGCGCGTCGGACACCGGGGTCGCGAGGATCACGTACCACGCGTTCGTGCCGGTCGCGCCCGACTCACCCCGCACGCGCACCGTCCACCGCCCGGTTGCGTTCGGCACGAAGCCGACGATCCGCGCGTCGCGGTCCGTGCCGTCCGGCTGCGTCGAGAACGTGGCCGACGGGCGGATGTCCGTCACGTCGCCCGCGACGGTCCCCGACGGATCGCGGAGCTGGAGCGACGGGTTCGCGTCGCTCCCGAGCGAGTACGCGAGCGCGGCGATGGTGACGGGAACCCCCGCGACGAGGTCCAGCGCGTACCAGTCGTCGTCGGTGACCGACTCGAACCGCCCGCACGCGGCGCCGCCGGGCGGGAGCAGCGTGGCGCTCGCGGGCGAGTCGTTCGGTTCGAGCGGCGAGGCGACGACGCCGGCGAAGAGATCGGGGACGGTCACGTCGTCCTGGTCGTCGAGGCGCACCGTGCGCGCGACGACCGGGTTCGCGACGGCGGAGGGATCGACGTCGGGGAGGACTGCGGGGAGGAAGTTCGTCCGTCCCGAGCGCCAGTAGAGGTTCATCGCGTCGCCGAGCGGCAGCGTCGGCGCGCAGAGCACGCGGTAGCTCCCTCGCGGAAGCCCGCGGATCTCCCACGAGCCGTCGGGGGCCGTGAGCGCCGAGGCGGCGGGCTCGCCGGTCGCGGGCGACACGGCGATCACGTGCACGGACCGCGCGTCGGACACGCCGGAGAGCGCGATCCTCCCGCGGAGCGTCGCCGTCGTCGCATCGAACGCGGCGTTGGGGTAGATCGACCCCGCGAGTGCCACGTCGTCCGGCGCGAGGGACCGCAGGTGGATCGCCCCCGCGTCGGCGGAGAAGTACATCGTGGACGCGCGGAGCGGCACGTGGTCGCACGCGATCGCGTGGCCCCACTCGTGCGTCACGAGCGACTGGATGTCGGCCACGCCCGGCGACCCCGGCGTGCGCGTGTCCCACGCGAACGACGCGTCGTTGAGGACCACGTCCATGTCGAGCACCGTGGAACCGTCGCGGGTCGGGAACGTGACCGCGAACGTGAGCGGCGAGAGGCCGCCCGACACCCATCCGATCCAGTTCACGCGGTCCGTGCCGCTCCGGCCGGTCGCCGTGCGCGACGCGTCCTCCTGGAAGCGGATCCGCGTCGTCGAGACCTCCCACGCGGCGATCCCGTCGCGCACCGCGTTCGCGGGCGTCTTCGGGCCCGTGATCCCGTCGGCCGTGCCGCGCGGGTCCACGTAGAACGTGACCTTCCCGCCGACGACGTTCGGCTGCCCGGTGTCGAGGTCCCACCGGTAGGGGACGCCCGCGGGGTCCACGAGCGGGACTCCCGCCGCGGCCTCGGGCAGCGCCCGTTCCGGCGCCGCGCCGCGCGGCATCCACGCCGTCGAGATCACCGCGCCGAACGCCGCCGCCGCCCCGAGCGCCGCCGCGCCGAGGAGCCTCGCCGCCGGTCCGGTCCGCGCGCGGAGCATCACGATCGCCCGATCCTATCTCCGTGCGCGCCGCAGCGGCGTTTCCCGTCAGTCCGAGACGGCGCAGAGCGCGGCTTCGAGGTGGCGCGTCTCGGGCACCAGCGGGAGCGAGGGGTAGTCGGCCGGCTGTCCGAGGGCCGCGAGGAGGCGCACGTCGCGGCGCTCCATCTCGGCCGCGTCGTGGATCAGGCGGACGAAGTTCTCCCGGTCCGCGCCGCGCCAGTTCGTGGCGGCGAGGAGGAGCCCGCCCGGTTCGAGGACGCGCAGGCACATGCGGACCAGGCGGCGGTAGTCGTCCTTCACGTTGAAGGCGCCGCTCTCCTTCGAACTGCTGAAGGTCGGCGGGTCGGCGAGGACGGCGCCGAACGTGCGGCCCTGGGACGCGAACCTGCGGAGCGCCTCGAAGACGTCGCCGGAGACGCGCTCGTGGCGGGGCGGCGCGGCGGCCGGCGCATTCGCGCGGACGTTCCGCTCGGCGACCTCGAGGAACTGCGGCGACAGGTCCACGGACACGATCTCCGCCGCGCCCGCCGCGGCGGCGGCGCCGCTGAACGCTCCGGTGTGCGCGAACAGGTTGAGGAAGCTCCGCCCGCGGAGCATCGGCGCGAAGAGCGCGCGGACCTCGCGCATGTCGGTGAAGAGACCGGGTTTCCCGGGCCGGCCGAGCTGGACCTCGTAGATCCCCGACGGCTCGCGCACGGTGAACTCCGCGGGCGCCGGTTCGCCGGCGGCGAGGCGCGACGCGTCGTCGCCGCGCACGTAGATCCCGCGCGGGGCCGCGGCGGCCTGCACGGCGGCCACGATGCGATCCTCCCACGGCCGGAGCGCCGCGGTCTGGAGCGTCACCGAAGCGAAGTCGCCCCAGCGTTCGACGACGATCCCGGGCAGCCGGTCGCCCTCGGCGTTGACGATGCGGAACGCGTCGGTCCGCGCGGGAACCGCCGCCGCGTCGCGGAGCGCCGCCGCCTGCCGCACGCGCCGCTCGATCAGCGCGGCGTCGAGGCGCACCGTGTCGTCGCGCGTCCAGATCCGGACCGGCACCGACGCGTCCGGGTCCCAGATCCCGCGGCCGAGGAACGGCCGGTCGTCGGAGGCGACGTCCACGACGTCGCCCGGGCGCGCGCCCTTCGGCCGCTCGGCGACGGCCTGGCGCCACACCCACGGGTGCCCGAGCGCGATCGCGCGCGCGTCCTTCGCGTGGATCCGGACCGTTCGTGCCATGGAGGCGACGGTAGCGGCTCGCCATCCGGATTTCAGGAAGGAAGCCCGCACGCGGCACGTCCAATCTCCCGGATGGACGGACGCCGACGCGGCCGGATTCGACGGATGCTCGCGGCGCTCGCGTGCGCCGCGGCCCCCGGATTCGCCCCGGGCTGCGCGTCGGCCTCCCTGGCGAAGAGCGAGCGGGAGACCGGCGAGATCCTCGGCGAGCTCGCGGCCCGCGTGGAGAAGGAGCGGACGGCGGCCCGGTCCTCGTCCGCGGCGGCCGAGCGGACCGTGCGCGACGACGCGCCCGCCGACGTGCCGCCCGTCGTGGACCTGCCCGCCTCGCTCCGCCTCGCCGGCCGGCACAACCGCGACCTCCTCCGCGACCGCGACGGGCTCGTGCAGTCGGCCCTCGCCCTCCGGAGCGCGCGGAACAGGATCGGGCCGCGGCTCTCGGGGACGCTCTCGTGGGCCCTCGCCGGCCGCGACGACGGCGAGGAGACCGACGACGGCGGCGGCGACGTGACGGCCCGCGCCGTGCTGCCGACGGGCGCCGAGGCGAGCGTCACGGGCGCGGCGGGGAAGACGTCCGGCCGGAGCGACGCGTCCCCGAGTGGCGCCGACGCGGCGCTCTCCGCGCGGATCAGCCAGCCGCTCCTCCGCGGCGCCGGATACGACGCGTCGCACGAGGCCCTCACCGACGCGGAGCGCCAGTCGCTCTACGACGTCCGCGCGTTCGAGCTGTCGCGGCAGGACCTCGCGCTCGAGGTCCAGCGCACCTACTACGGGCTCGTCTCGCAGAGGCAGGTGATCCGGAACCGCGAGTCCACGCTCGAGTCGTTCGAGTTCCTCCGCCGGCGCTCCGAGCGGCTCTTCGAACTCGGCCGCGTGAGCGAGGTGGACAAGTTCCGCGCGGCGCGCGAGTACCTCACCGCCGAGAACGCGCTCGTGGACGCGCGGCAGGACTACGAGACGCGCCTCGACCGCTTCAAGGTGCTGCTCGGGCTCGACACGACCGCGCAGTTGGACGTCGCCGAGACCATCCCCGACCCGCGCAAGGTGGACATGGAGCTCCGCCGCGCCGTCGAGACGGGCCTCGCGAACCGCCTCGACCTGATGACGGCCCGCGACCAGGCCGAGGACGCCGAGCGGAAGCTCCGGATCCGCGAGCGCGAACTGCTCCCGGACCTGCGTCTCGACCTCACCGGCGCGCGCGCCGCCTCGTCGCACGGGTACAGGGACGTGCTCCCGCTCGAGCGCGACACGTGGGGCGTCGGCTTCTCGCTCGAGCTCCCCCTCGACCGCGTGGACGAGCGCGGCGCCGTGCGCTCGGCGCGGATCGCCGTGCAGCGCTCGCGCCGCGACCTGTCGCTCCGCGAGGACCAGGTGGTGCTCGACGTGCGGGAGTCGCTCCGCGACCTGCGCTCGGCCGAGTCGAGCCTCGAGATCCAGCGCCAGATCGTGGCGAGCGAGGAGAAGAACGTGAAGATCGCGAGGCTGCGGTTCGAGGAGGGCGAGATCGGCAACCGCGACCTCACCGACGCGCTCGCATCGCTCGCCGACGCGAAGGACCGCTTCGTGCGCGAGAAGGCGAACGTGGAGATCGCGCGGCTCGCGCTGCTCCGCGCGCTCGGCACCCTCACCCTGAACGAGGACGGAACGTGGCGAGACTGAACCGAAGGATCACGGCCTCCGCGCTGCTGGCGCTCTGCCTGGCGGCGTCCGCGTGCGGGCCCGGCGAGCAGGCGATCCCCGCCGCGCCGGAGTCCGCCGTCCACTCCGTGCAGAAGCGCGACCTCCGGGTGACCGTCACGGAGAAGGGCACGCTCAAGACCGCGAACCAGGTGCTCGTCCGCCCGAAGATCCCCGGGCAGGCGAAGATCGTGTCGCTGGTGGACGAGGGTTCGCAGGTCCAGGCGGGCGACGTCGTCTGCGAGCTCGATTCGACCGAGACCCTGAAGCAGGTGCAGGACCTCGAGAACCGCGTGATCGCGCTGCGCGGCGAGGTCGCGGCCGCCGAGGCGGAGCTCGAGATCCAGACGGGGCAGAACGCGTCCGACATCCGCGACGCCGAGCAGGAGAAGCACTTCGCGGAGGTGGAGCTCGAGCGCTGGGAGAAGGGCGAGTTCGTCCAGGAGAAGAGCCGCCGCGAGATCCGGGTGACGGAGGCGAAGTCGGAGCTCGAGCGCGCCACGCGGCGCTTCGAGCAGATGCCGGACCTCGAGAAGGAGGGCTTCGTCACGAAGGAGCAGGTCGAGGAGGAGCGGCTCCGCAAGGTGAAGGCGGAGAGCGAGGTGCACCTCGCCACGCTGGACCTCGAGTCGTACGAGCGGTACGAGGCCCCGAAGGCGAAGCAGCAGCGCGAGTCGGACGTGCGGAAGGCCGGCGAGGACATCGTGCGCACGCAGCAGCGCTCGGAGGCGCGGCTCGCGCAGCGGAAGAGCGCCGTGGAGCGGCAGCGCGGGGAGCTCCGGAACGTGGAGGCGCGGCTCGCGGAGGCGAAGGCGAACCTCGAGAACATGGTGATCCGCGCGCCCTCGGCCGGAATGGTCGTCTACGGCGACGCGCGGAACCCGTGGGACGAGCGGCAGGTCAAGGTGGGCGAGTCCGTCTACTCCGGGCAGCCGTTCCTGACCCTCCCCGACCTCACGAGCATGCTGGTCGTCGTCGCGATCCACGAGGCCGACATCTCCCGCATCAAGCCGGGGCAGACGGCGACCGTGGCGGTGGAGACGGCCCGCGAGCGCACGATCACGGGGAAGGTCCTCCGCGTGGCGCCCATGGCCGCCCAGCAGAACCAGCGCTGGGGCGACGGGGTGAAGCGCTTCAACGTGGACGTCCAGATCGACGGCGACGTGTCCGCGATGAAGCTGAAGCCGGGCCTCACGGCCACGGTGGAGATCCTCGTGGAGGAGCTGAAGGACGTGGTCGCCGTGCCCGTGCAGGCGGTCTTCAGCGAGCGCGGGAAGTTCCACGTGTACCGCCAGTCGGGCGGCGCGGTGTCCCGCGCGGCGGTCACGATCGAGCGCGGAAACCAGCAGTACGCGGTCGTCACGGCGGGCCTCGCGCCGGGCGACGGCGTGCTCCTGTTCGATCCGACGACCTCCGGCGACGGCGGCTCGCCCGGCGTGTCCGCGCCCGCGGACGCGAAGGAAGGCGAGCGGAAGGCGCCGCGCGGCGGGAAGCCGTGAACGGCGGCGGCGGCGCGCCCCCCGCGGCCGCGGCGGAGGCGGTGCTCCACGCCCGCGGCATCCGCCGGTGGCACGGGCAGGGCGACGCGCGCGTCGAGATCCTCCGCGGCGTGGACCTCGACGTGCGCCGCGGCGAGTACGTCGCGATCATGGGCGCGTCGGGCTCCGGGAAGTCCACGCTGCTCTCGATCCTCGGGTGCCTCGACCGCCCGAACGAGGGCACGTACCGCCTCCAGGGGCGCGACGTGCTCACGCTCCGCGACGACGAACTCTCGGAGATGCGCCTCCGCAGCCTCGGGTTCGTGTTCCAGGCGTTCCACCTGGTGCCGCAGCTCTCCGTGCTCCAGAACGCGGAGATGCCGCTCTTCTACGCCGGCGTCCCGCCCCTCGAACGGAAGAGGATCGCCGCCGAGCACCTCGCCCGCGTGGGGCTCTCGCACCGCCTCGGGCACCGGCCGCCCCAGCTCTCCGGCGGCGAGCAGCAGCGCGCCGCGATCGCGCGGGCGCTCGTCCTCGACCCGCCGATCCTCTTCGCGGACGAGCCGACGGGCAACCTCGACAGCGCGAACGGAGCCGCCGTGCTGGAACTCCTCCGCGAGATCCACGCCGAGGGCCGCACGGTGGTGATGGTGACGCACGATCCGGACATCGCCGCCCGCGCGGACCGCACGATCGTGGTGCGCGACGGATGCGTCGTGGAGCAGCGGGGGGCCGCCGCGTGACGATGGTCCTCGGCTTCCTCCGCCTCGCCGCGGGGAACCTCCTCGGCTACCCGCTGCGCTCGATGCTCACGACGCTCGGCGTCGTGTTCGGCATCGCGTCGGTGGCGACGATGCTCGCGCTCGGCCGCGGCGCCGAGGCGCGGATCCTCCGCGACATCGACCGCCTCGGCGTGCGGAACATCATCCTCCAGAGCGTGAAGCCCGCCGACACGAAGCAGGGCTCGGCCGAGCGGCGCATGATCTCGAACTACGGGCTCCGGTTCCGCGACCACGCGCAGATCGAGGAGACCGTGCCGGGCCTCGAGGCGGTGCTCCCCGTCCACAGCTACCAGGGGCAGGCGTGGCACGGGAGCCGGAAGGAGGAGGTGACGGTCCTCGGCGTGACTCCCCGGCACCTCCCCGCGGTGAACCTGCGCGTCGTGGCGGGACGCGGGCTCTCGGAGGACGACGACCGCGAGCGCCGGACGGTGTGCGTGGTGAGCCTTCCGCTCCTCCGCTCGATCGGCTGGTACGGCGAGCCGCTCGGCTACAGGCTCCGCATCAGCGAGCAGGTGTACGAGGTCGTCGGCGTGCTCGAGACCGAGGAGTTCCAGGGGCTCGCCCGGCGGGCGCTCGCGAGCGGCGACCGGTCCACGAAGGGCGAGAACGACGTCTACGTGCCCTACGAGACGGTGCTCGCGCGGGTGGGGCTCCTCTCCATGTCGCGCGCGACCGGGTCGTTCGAGGCGTCGAACATCGAGCTCAACTCGATCGTGGCCGTGGTTCGCCGCGAGCAGGACGTGATCGACTGCGCGCGCATGATCCGCACCGTGCTCCGCCAGTCGCACGCGGACCAGGACTGGGGGATCACCGTGCCCGTGGAGATCCTCGAGCAGCGCCGGACGACGCAGCGCACGCTCAACCGCGCGCTCCTCGCGTTCGCGGGGATCACGCTGCTCGTCGGCGGCATCGGCATCGCGAACATCATGCTCGCCACCGTGACGGAGCGCACCCGCGAGATCGGCGTGCGCCGCGCGATCGGGGCGAAGCGCCGGCACATCGTCGGCCAGTTCCTCACGGAGACGGTGCTCCTCTCCGTGGCCGGCGGCATCGCCGGAGTGGCGCTCGGTTGGACCGCGTCGGAGGTCGTGTCGCGGACCTACGAGTGGGAGTCGAACTTCTCCGCCGACGCGGCGCTGCTCGCCGTGTCGGTGTCGCTCGGCGTCGGCGTGCTGTCGGGCATCTTCCCGGCGTGGCGGGCGAGCCGGCTGGATCCGCTGGAGGCGCTGCGGTATCAGTAGCGACGGCGCCACTCGCGGATACGACCGTCGCGAAGCGCGCCGGTCGTCCACCGCGGCGGCGCGGGAGAGCGATGGCGCCACTCGCGGATACGGCGATGCGAGGCGCATCGCCGTCCACCGCGGCGGGGAGCGATGGCGCCACTCGCGGATGCGGCGATGCGAAGCGCATCGCCGTCCACCGCGGCGGCGCCGCGGGGGGGGATCGCGCCACTCGCGGGTGCGACCGTCGCGAAGCGCGCCGCTACTTCAGCGCGGCCTTGATCACGTCGCCCAGGATGTCGAAGTCGGGCGAGTCCGGGCCGAACTGCATCGTGTGGCCGAAGAGGAGCGTGCCGTCCTTCCCGATCACGCAGAAGTAGGGGAGCGCGGCGACCCCGATCGACTTCATGTCGGCTTCCGACGGGAACCACGCCATGCGCCCGCCGTACGTGAAGTTGTCGCGGATCGTGGAGCCCCAGGCGCGCTCCTGCTCCGGCGTGACCGACTCGTCGAGCTTTCCGGTCTCGGCGTTCTTCTTGTAGTAGGTCGTCACGGCGAGGCACGCGACGTCGTCTCCGAAGCCGCTCTTCACCATGTCGAGGACCTTCAGCGTCCGCTCCGTGGTGCGGGCCGAGAGGTTCCACGCGGCGAGCACGACGACCTTCCCCTCGAGCTGCGGCTCCGTCGGCGGGACGAACCCGTCGAACTTCGGGAGCTCGATCTTCGTGCCGACCTTCGCGGCGAAGTCGGCGACGACCTGCATGTCCTCCTTGATCGCCGGAGGGCCCTTCTCGACCGCGACGTTCGCGATCGCGACGGCCCGCTCCTTGTTCCCCACGAGCAGCCAGTTGTTCACGACGGTCTTCACGAACTCCCACGTCCCGAGCTCGACCGCCGTCTCGAGGAGCTTCGCGCTCTTCTCGTACTGCTTCGCCTTCCGCATCGCCATGCCGACGTTGCCGAACGCGACCTTCACTTCCTTCTGCCCCTCGTACGCCGTGCGCATCTTCTCGCACTCCGCCGCGGCCGCGTCCACGTCGCCCTTCGCGACGAGGACGTCGACGTAGGAGATGTGGATGAACGTGCCGTACTTCGTCTCCTCCTTCGACTCGACCGCCGCCTTGCACGTGGCGACCGCGTCGTCGTGGAGCCCCGCCGCGGACTGGATCAGGCCGAGGTAGCACGTGTCCATGCGCGAGAGCTTCTGCGTCTTCAGCGCGTCCGAGCGCTCCTTGCAGAAGGCGAGGATGTCCGTCTCGAGCTCCGCCCGCTTGTCCTTGTCCTTCTCGCTCTTCGCGGCCTTCCGCTTCTCGAGGAGCTGCTTGTGGGCGTCGCTCGCCTCGGAGGCGAACGCGGCGGGCGCGGCGAACGAGAGCGCCGCGGCGAGGGCGAGCGCGAGCGCGAGCTTCGGGGTGCGGGTGGCCATGTCGGTTCTCCTGTCCGGGTGGAGCAGGGGACTCTACACGGCGGCCGCGCCCTCCGGAACGGGCGCCGGGGCGTCGCCGAGGGAGCCCCGGCCGCGCCGGGACAGGACGGCGAGGAGCGCCATCCCGGGGACGCCGAGCGCCACGCTCCAGGCGAAGAACGACGGCCAGCCGAGCGACTCCGCCATCGCGCCGGCCGCGGCTCCCCCCAGGCGGGACGGGAGCGCCGCGAGGCTCGTCAGGAGGGCGAACTGCGTGGCCGCGAGGCCCGGCGAGCAGCGGCTCTGGATGAACCCGAGGAACCCCGCCGTGACGAGCCCGGTGCAGACGTTCTCCACCGCGACGGCGGCGGTCAGCGCGGCGGCGCCCGGACCGTGCAGCGCGAGCACGAGATAGGCCAGGTTGCTGACCGCCTGGAGCGCGCCGTAGATCCAGAGGGCCCGGCGGAGTCCGATCCGCGCGGCGATCAGCCCTCCGGCGATGGTCCCCGCGATCGTGAACCCGATCCCGAGCCCGTTCCGGATCGCGGCGACCTCGCCGAGGTCGAATCCCGCCTGACGGAAGAACGGCATCGCCATGAGGCCCGCAGCCACGTCGGGCAGCTTGAAGAGCGCGACGAAGAGGAGCATCCACGCCGCGTCGGGCCGCGAGAGCATCTCCGTGAACGGGCGCATGGGGTTCCGCACGTCGGGCGAAGCGGCTGCGGACGCGCGGGGCTCGTCGGCGAAGAGGAGCCCCGCCGCGCCCACGACGCAGCACGCGGCCGAGAGCAGGAAGAGCAGATCCCACGGAAGTCCGTGAGAACGCAGGATCAGCACGCCGGCCCCGGTCGCGAGCATCCCCGCCCGGTAGCCGGTCACGTGCGCCGACGCCGCCGCGGCTGCCGCGCCGTCGGGGAAGCGCTCCGAGCGCCACGCGTCGATCACGATGTCCTGCGTCGCGCTCGCGAACGCGAGGGCGGTCGCTGCGGCGGCGAGCGGCACGATCGACTCCGCCCCCTGGGCGAACCCCGTCGCGGCGATCGCTCCGGCGAGGAGCGCGAGCGACACCGCGATCCATGCGCGGCGGCGGCCGAGGACCCGCGCGAGGACCGGCACGGGCAGCGCGTCGATCAGGGGGGACCACGCGAACTTGAAGAGGTACGGAGTCCCGACCGCGGCGAACGCGCCGACGGCGGCCAGCGTGAGGCCTCGTTCGGTCACCATCTGCGCGAGCACGTCGCCCGTGAGCGCCAGGGGGAACCCGGACGAGAACCCGAGGAGCAGCGCGGCGGCGAGCGCGCGGGCGGACGGGGGCAGGATGGTCCTCGCCGGCGAAGGGTAGGGGAGCGGCGGAGGCGCGGAATCGTTCGCGGGCATGCCCGCGGGATTCATCGGCCGCGGCCGCCGCGCGCTGAGCCGAACCAGCCGAGCCGGCGGAAGAGCACGATCGCGGTCCCCGCGATCGCCGCCATGACGCCGACGAGGATCCAGAACCCGTGCGAATGACGCACGAGCGGCAGATCGTCGAAGTTCATGCCCCAGAGTCCCGCCACGAGGCCGAGCGGGAGCATCACGACCGACACGACGGTCAGCACGGCCGCGACCTCGCTCGTGCGGTGCGACGACTCGGCCTGCATCGCGGCGACGACGCCGTCGAGCAGGTCCCGCGAGCTGTCCACCGCCGACCGCACGGCGAGCGCGCTGTCCTGCATGCCCCGGAACGCGGCGCGGCCCTCGTCGGAAACGAACGGGCTCCGCTTCGTCCCGAGCGACATCAGCACGATGTGGAGGCTCGTCGTCAGCTTCTTCAGCGTGAGGATGTTCCGCCCCGCGACGGCGACGTCCGCGTGCAGCGCCCGGCGGGACTGCGCGACCGACGGTTCGAGCTGGTCGAGCACGTTGTCGTTCGCGAGATTGAGGTCTGCGTAGTCGTAGACGCAGCGCTCAAGCAGCAGGAACGCGATGAACCCCGGCGTCCTCCCCGCGAGCCGGAACGCGTCCGCGCACCCCCGCTTCAGCTCCTCGACCGCCTGGACCGGGGCGGCGTGGAACGTGAGCACGAAGTCCTTCCCGAGCACCACGACGAGCTTCGCGACGCGGAGTTCGCGGAGCCCGTGCGACGTGTCGAGGTGGCGGTCCGGGTCCTCGACCTCGTAGAGGTGGAAGGAGACGGCGCGCGGTCCCTCGACGATGCGCGGGAGGATCTCCGGCGCCCCGAAGCCCGCGAGCGGCGCGCGGCCGACCCCGCACGCGTCGAGGACCGCGGCGAACTCCTCCTCCGTGCCCTCGACGTCGGCCCACACGAACGCGGACGGGTTCGCGAGCTCCGACGCGAGCTCGTCGGCGGCGAACGCCCGCACCTCCTTCGCCGACGGGTCGAAGCTCGCTCCGTGGAACCGCCCCATGTCAGTAGTCCGCCGACTTCCCCGCGAAGATCGCCGCGTAGTCCTCGGCCGCCTTGTTGAGGTCGATGGTGTTCAGGAAGTTCGAGTAGCACATCCACGCGGAGAGACCGCGCAGGTCGTCGTAGGGCGGGGGCAGGTAGCGCGGCGGCTGGACGATCTTGTCCTCGACGAGCTGGTGCAGGACGCCGAGGTCGGAGAGGCGGAGCTTCCCGACGAAGAGGAGCGGGATGCGGCTCGCCATCCCCTGCCGCACGGCGAGGCGGATGAAGTTGTAGATGAGGATGAACCCGCGGCTGTAGCTCACGTCCTTCGTGAACGGCCCGGCGCCGGAGGGAAGGCTGCCGCGGAACGCACGGTAGACGGTCTGGTACGCGGCCGCCGGCTCGCGCCCGAGGTCGATCAGCGCGCGGTAGCACTGCAGGAAGTCCGCGCCCTCCTCGGCCATGCGGATCGTCTCGATGCGGTCCGTCAGCTTCACGATCCGGTCGGGGTGGCTCGTGAACCGGAAGATCTCCTGGATGATCGCGAGCCCCTCCTGCGTGACCGTGCACGACGGCGTGCCCTTGCCGAGGAACGTCGCCACGGGCTGCATGAGGCCGTTCAGCGTCGTGCCGAGGTGGACCCAGCCCTCGTGCACCTCGAGCACGTCGAGGTCGCGGTCGGAGAACCGCGCGTCGCGGCGCACCTTGATGTAGTCGGCGCCGGCCGCCGCGTCGGCCACGACCCCGTCGTCGATCCGCACCGTGACGACGCCGGGTCCGAAGTACGCGTCCATCCGCTCCGCGAGGATCTTCACGGCCGCCTCGCCGTCGTGCTCCTTCTCCTCCGGCTGCATCACCGGGTCGTCCTTCAGCCGCGAGAGGATCTTCGCCATGGTGCGGCCGAGGTCGCCGAGCGTCGGGTCGCCCTGGTGGAAGCGGTCGAACGTGCTTCCGTAGAGCCCCTGCGAGATCGGCGAGAAGTCCTTCGTGCCGCGGAGCGAGAGGAGCGAGAGGACGACGCGGTACTCCTTGCACATGCGGAGCATCATGGCGCCGCAGGGGTTCATCGTGCCGAGCTCGCGGCGGATGTCGCGCTCGATCTCGTAGAATTCCCGGCTCTTGTCCTCCGGTTCGAACCCGAGGGGCGACTTCGCGTACGTCTCCTTCGTGACCTTCGGGAGCTCCGTCGCGCCCTTCGCGAAGAACTCCTCCTCCACGTCGTCCGTCCACTTGCACGCGTCGAGCACGCGGATCGGCCGCTGCGCCTCCACGATGCGGTCGGAGAGGAGCCGGATCGTCCGGTGGTACGGCGGGAGCTCGTCCGGCGACGGCCGCGGCGGTGCGCCGCCGTTCTTCTTCGGCTTCGGCATCGGGGAAGGCTACTTCGCGCGTCCCGGCGGCGGACCGCGGATTCCCCTCGCCGCGCCGGGCGCCGTGCCCGAATCTGCGCGGATGAAGGACACGTTCAACGTCGGCGCCGTGCAGATGCGCTGCTCCGACGATCCGAAGGACAACGTGAAGCGCGCGCTGTCGCTCGCAGACCGCGCCGCGGCGCGGGGGGCCGAGGTCATCTGCCTGCCGGAGCTCTTCCGCACGCGGTACTTCTGCCAGAAGGAGGACCCGGCGCTCTTCGACCTCGCGGAGCCGGTGCCGGGCCCCACGACCGAGGCCTTCCGGAAGCTCGCGAAGAAGCGCGGCGTCGTGATCGTGGTGTCGCTCTTCGAGAAGCGCGCGCCCGGGCTCTACCACAACACCGCGGTCACGATCGACGCCGACGGCTCCGTGCGCGACGTCTACCGCAAGATGCACATCCCCGACGACCCGCTCTTCTACGAGAAGTACTACTTCACTCCCGGGGACCTCGGCTTCCGCGCGGCGGAGACGAAGTTCGCGAAGACGGGCACGCTCGTCTGCTGGGACCAGTGGTACCCCGAGGGCGCGCGCCTCACCGCGCTCCGCGGCGCCGAGGTGCTGTTCTATCCGACGGCGATCGGCTGGCACCCGCTCGAGAAGGCGCAGTTCGGCGCGCACCAGGCCGACGCGTGGAAGACGATCCAGCGCTCGCACGCGATCGCGAACGGCGTCCACGTGTGCGCCGTGAACCGCGTCGGGCACGAGGGGCCGAAGGGCTGCGACCCGTCGAAGGAAGGCCTCGAGTTCTGGGGCGGCACGTTCATCTGCGACCCGTACGGCGTGGTGCTGGCCGAGGCGGGGCGGGCCGAGGAGGAGGTCCTCGTCGTCGCCTGCAGCCGCGCGCGGCAGGAGGACGTGCGGCGCAACTGGCCGTTCCTCCGCGACCGCCGGATCGACGCATTCGACGGCATCACGAAGCGGTGGATCGAGGAGTGAGGCCCGCGAAGACGCCGCACGCGCTCGGGTTCCGCATGCCGGCCGAGTGGGAGCCCCACGCGGCGACCTGGCTCGCGTGGCCGCACCAGCGCGAGGACTGGCCGGGCAAGTTCGCGCCGATCCCGTTCGTCTACGGCGAGATGGTCCGGCGCCTCGCCCCCGGCGAGCGGGTGCGCATCCTCGTCAAGGACGCGCCCCACGAGCGCTCCGCCCGCTCCGTGCTGCGGAAGTGCGGCGCCGACCTCGCGCAGGTGGACTTCTTCCGCGTCCCGACCGACCGCTCGTGGACCCGCGACTTCTGCCCGCTCTTCGTGAAGGACGCATCGGGCGAGGTGGCGCTCACCGACTGGAAGTTCAACGGATGGGCGAAGTACGCGAACCACAAGCGCGACGACGCCGTGCCCGCGGCCGTCGCGAGGATCCAGGGGCGCCGCTCGTTCGCGCCGACGTGGAAGCCCCGCGGCGCGTCGCCCCGCCGCGTCGTCCTCGAGGGCGGCAGCGTGGACGTCAACGGCTGCGGCACCGTGCTCACCACCGAGGAGTGCCTCCTCTCGAAGGTGCAGGAACGCAACCCCGGCGCGACGCGGAAGGACGTCGAGCGCTTCCTCCGCGACGGGCTCGGCGCGACGCACGTGCTCTGGCTCGGCGAGGGCATCCTCGGCGACGACACCCACGGCCACGTAGACGACCTCTGCCGCTTCGTCGGCCCGTCCTCCGTCGTCCTCGCGACGGAGCGCGACCCGCGCGACGGCAACCACGCCCGCCTCGCCGAGAACCGCGAACGCCTTCGCGGGATGTGCGACCAGAGCGGCACCCGCCTCACCGTGATCGAACTCCCGATGCCCGAGCCCGTCGTCTTCGACGGCCAGCGCCTCCCCGCGAGCTACGCCAACTTCTACGTCGGCAACGCCGCCGTCCTCGTCCCCACCTTCGACGACCCCGCCGACGCGCAGGCCGTCGGCCTCCTCGCCGACCTCTTCCCCGGCCGCAAGGTCACCGGCATCTGCGCCCGCGACTTCGTCTGGGGCCTCGGCACCTTCCACTGCGCGACCCAGCAGGAGCCGGCGTAGGGGGGGGCGCTTCCGCCACACTGCGCCTCGAGGTTCGTCCGGACGCGACAACTGGTCGCGCGGCCGACGCGATGGCGCGCGGTTGCGGACGTGTCTCGAGGTGCGACCGGCAACCGTGCAGTCGTAGATGGTCGATTGAGGCTCGGAGCGCAAGTGTGCGCCCCGGTCGCGGAGCGGGCGCGCACCCCATTGACACCGACGGAGCGTCGGCGATGATGCACCCGTGGTGCGCAGGGTTGTCCCCGCGCGCGGGCAGGCTGGCATTTGGAGTTGACCCGCTTCCGTGGACGGTCAGGTGCTTGCGGTCATGAGGGCGTCCTCAGCCCTCGCCTCAAACTCGTTGGGTGAGAGGTAGCCGAGCGCCGAGTGGCGCCGGCGCGAGTTGTACCAGCCCTCGATCCACTCGAAGATCGCGATCCGCGTCTCGGCCTTGCTGCGGAGCCCGTTCCGGCCGAGCAGCTCGCACTTGAGCGACGCGAAGAAGCTCTCGGCCATAGCGTTGTCGTAGGCATCGCCGACCGACCCCATCGAGGGCCGCACCTTCGCGGCCCGGCAGCGGATGCCGAACGCGATCGAGGTGTACTGCGTTCCCTGGTCGGAGTGGTGGATCACGCCGTCGGGCCGGCGCTGCGCGCAGGCCGTCTCGAGCGCCTCGACGACGAGCTCGGTGCGCAGATGATCGGTGAGGCGCCAGCCGACGACCTTCCGGCTCCACGCGTCAATCACGACCGCGAGGAAGAGGAAGCCCGGCGCGGTCGGGACGTACGTGATGTCCGCGACCCAGAGCTGGTCGCGGCCATCGGCCGTGAAGTCCCGCTCGACGAGGTCGGGCGCCTGCCGCGCGTCCGGGTCGCGGACCGTCGTCGTCGTGATACGCCGTCGGGTGGCGCCCTGCAGCCCGAGCGCCCGCATCAGCCTCGCGACGCGCTTCTTCCCGACACGGACCCCGTCGGCCGCGAGCTCCGCATGCACGCGCGGCGCACCGTACGTGCCGCCGGAGACCGCATGGATCAGGCGGATCCGCTGCGAGATCTCGACGTCCGCCCGGGCCCGCCGCGACAGCGGCCGGTCCTTCCACGCGTAGAAGCCGCTGCGGGAAACGCCGAGGACCTCGCACTGTCTCGCGACGCCGTGTCGGGCCTGGTGCGCGCTCACGAACTCGAACTCCGCCTGGAGCCCCTCTGCGCGAACCAGGCCGCGGCTTTTTCCAGGATCTCGCGCTCCTCTCGCAGGCGGCGATTCTCGCGCCGCAGCCGCACGAGCTCCTCATGCTCCAGCGACGTCAAGCCGTCCGTGCGGCGGCCCGTGTCGAGGTCGGCCTGCCTGACCCAGTTGCGGATCGTCGTGGCCGTCGGCTCGAACTCCTTCTCCAGGCTCTCAGGCGAGCGCCCGGACCGAACGAGCTCGATCATCTGCTGCCGGAACTCCGGCGGGTACGGCGGTCGATTTCTGCCCATCGTGGACTCCATTCTCCCAAACGGGAGGGTGTCCACGGAAGCGGGTCAACTCCACGGACCTCGGCGGCAAGTGGAACGGTTCCCAGTACCTGCACAGCACCGCGCCGACGCTGACAACCGACAACACGCACTACCACAAGTGGGTCAAGCGAGGCGGAGGGACCCCGGACGCCAAGACGCTTCAGGTCGAAGTGACCGCCTCTCCCGGCGCGTCGGGAAGCTGCAACATCATGCTGCCCTCGGATCCCCAGTGGTGGTGGATGCCGAACGTGGTCGTCCTTCAGACGACGCCGAAGGTCGAGAGATACGACACGGAAACGAACGCGTGGGTCGATTGGACTGGAACCGAGCAGGACCCGACCGACGGAAACGGCTGGGACAACACGTTCTATCCAGGAGCTCCCGGAGTCACGCAGCACACCGGAAGCTATGCGTCGATGCATGGCGGCCCGACGCCCAGCGCGCCGGCGCACTCGGGCACCTCAGGCCACTTCGGCGGGAAGGTGCAGCTTCCGCAGTCGGAGAACGGAACCGAGTTCCGGGTGAAGTTCCCGTTCACGGTGCACGCCGGAGCGGACTCCGACAATGCCACCGTGACGAACTGGAAGGAGTACCTTCACGCCGACTGCAAGTCGGAAATCAACAGTTCCTCGCCGTCCAGCAACTCGGGGTGGGGGAACTGGTAGGATCTGCACGACTCGAGTTCGGCGCGCCGGAGCGTCAGGGCTCACGGCCGCTGATCGCGCGGAGCGGCTGAGCGCTTGAGGAATCCTCGGACCTGGGTGGCGATCTCGGCGCTGCTTGCTGCAGTGCTCGCAGCGTTCACGATTCTGAACCGGAACGGCGCCGAGCAGAGGCGCGTCGGCGCTCGCACGGCGTCTTCGGAGCGGGTGGGGCGCGTTCAGCGTCCGACGACGAATCCGCCCGCGCCGCGGATCGCCGTGCCCGAGGCTCCCGCGTCCGCCCCTCCGGTCGCCTTGTCGGCCGGCGCCTGCACGATCCGAGGCCTTGTGGTCGCCTCCGCCGATGCGGAGGCGATGGGGTCGGCTGACGTGACCATCACGGTTCGCGGTGGCGTGATCGCATCCGCAGTGACCGCCGCGGATGGCACCTTCGAGGCGAGCTACGATCCGGGCGGCGCAGCCGCCGATGGGAGCGACCGTGCTCGCGTGAGGGCCGTGCTCCAGGACGGCGCGGCCTCGCAGGACGTCGAAGTCAACTTCGCAGGGGATCGCAGAGATGCGTTCGTCCTGCTCGTCGTCGGCCCGGGGGCGGCCGTTGACGGCCGCGCCGTCCGCGCGGACGGGTCACCCGCGTCCGGGGCCATCGTTCGGATGGCGCACCGCTCGGCCTCGCCGGGAGGCGGCGCCAAGGTGTCCGACATCCGGGCGGGGGCTGACGGTCGATTCACGTGGACGGGCCAGCCGGGCGCGCTGTCGCTCCGCGCGATGGAGCCCGCCGGAGTGTTCGGACCGTCGAGCAGCCTGGAACTCGTCCCGGGCGTGCGGTCCGACGTGACGATCACGGTCGGGGATCAGCCCTGCGACGTCGAACTGCGGGATGCCGAGTGGGATGTCGGCCGCCCTGAGTTCCGCGTGCGGGTGAATCCCGGGTGCGACGCTGCGGTGGGCGCAGGAGCGGCGCCGATCGGAGCCGTGCAGGGCGCGTCAACTGCGGGCGTGTTCCGGCTGCGCGTCCCTCGTTCCGAGGTTCCAGTCGCAGTCGCCGTGAGCCGCGCGGGTTCGGTGCCGCGGGACCTGCTGATCGACCGGAGCGCGCCGACCGTGAAGGCGCCCTTCACGCTTGCGCCCCGCCCCTGGGCGGATCTTCTGTTCCTTCATGCAGACGGGCGGGCGGTTGACGGAGCGCTGCTCGCGGAGATCGAGACGTGGCTCCCAGACTCGGACTGCGACTCCGCGGTGCAGCCGCCGCTGCGGGTCGGAGCGACGTCGGCCGACATCGACTGGGGCGCGAAACGTCCATCCGCCGTCCTCGCCTCGCTCGACGGACATCATCGCGAGAGTTCCGGCGCGGGAGTGGTGCGCGTGTTCGGCTGGATCCCCGGGCCGAGTCGCGTCCGATGGTCCGGTCCCGGGCTCGACCCCTCGATCATCGACGTCAGCCTGCTGCCGAAGCCGTCGCAGCCTGTGATCGTCCGGCTGCCGGCGATGCGGGCGGTCCGGATCACGCTCGCACTGCCCCCCGACGCCGGGGAGCGCGGCGCCGTGCGCCGATGGATCGGCGCGCACGCAGCGTGGGGCGAGGTCGGCGCCGCCGACCGCCCGGACTCGTGGCCGCACTCGCCCGCCGAGTTGTCCCGCGCGATCGAGCATGCGGCGCGGTTCGACCGACATGCGCCCGGCAAGCAGCCATGGCGCACGCTGCTGCTGCCGCAAGGGAACACGCGCGTTCTCGTCGGCAGGCTGGTCCACGAAGGGGGCATCCCCGGGGGCGGCCACGCCCACGGCTGCGAGAACTGCGATCACGAGCCGTTCCCTCCCGGTGCTGCGTCCGTCGCCGACAGGCGCTGGATCGACGTGCCTGCAGACGCTCCGGATGTCAGCGTTCCCCTGGACCTGCCGAGTTCGTTGCTCGCGGCGCGGGACACCACGGTGCGCGTCGTCGTACGCGACCGTGCGGTCAGGTGCGCCGGAATCCGGGTTCGCGCAACGCCGACGTATCAGTCGGAGGTGTTCGCCGACGGCGCCCGTCCGGACGAGGAGACCGCGTACACGGACGCAGACGGAATCGCCGTGCTGCGGCTGCTGGACTGCAGCTATCGAGTGTCGCTGTCGCTGAGCAGGAACCCTCGTGCGACGGTTTACACCGACGCGACAGGCCGTGCCCCGGGAGACGCGATCACGCTCGAAATCTCGGAGGCGATGACGCGCTGAGGATCCGGCGGAAGGCAATTGCGCCGCACGGAGGCCGCTGCGGCGCTACGCCCGCAAGGGGAGCGATCACACCGGCTGGCTGAGCAGCGCGCGGAGCGCCGCCGCCTGCTCTCGCCGCGATTCGTGCGTCAGCACCTCGGACTCCGGATCGGGCATGCGGAAGCCGTCGCCGGCGGAGCGGGGCACGACGTGGACGTGCAGGTGGTGGAGGGTCTGGCCGGGGACGGACTCGTTGTGGAAGGTCATCGTGCCGATTGCCCCCGAGACGGCTCGGACGGCCGCGGCGACGCGGGAAGCGGTCGCGAACATCTCGACGAGCGCGGCGCGGTCCAGGTCTGCAACCCGCTCGACGTGCATGGCGGGGATCACGAGCACGTGCGGCCGGTTGCGGATGCGCTGCTTCAGGGCGGGCACGACGACGACGCTCCGGCCCCGCGACACGACGAGACCGGGATCAGCCGCGCCGGACGCGATCTCGCAGAACGGACAGCCCGCGTCGTGCATCCGGGGAGTGTACCGAGATCCCCGGCGGAACCGCGCGGCGCGGAATCGGCCGCGCCGTACGATCCCCTCATGCGCACTCCCGAAACCGCCGCGCGGCTCCGCCCGTTCGGCACCACGATCTTCACCGAGATGACGCGGCTCGCGAACCTGCACGGCGCGGTGAACCTGGCGCAGGGGTTCCCGGACTTCGCGGGACCGGACTTCGTGAAAGAGGCGGCGGTGCGCGCGATCCGGGAGGACCGGAACCAGTACGCGCGGATGGCGGGGGAACCCGTGCTCGTCGAGGCGATCGCGGCCGACCTGCGGAAGCGCACGGGACTCTCGTACGACCCGATGACGGAGGTGGTCGTGACCGCGGGTGCCACCGAGGCGATCTGCGACTCGATCCTCGGGCTCGTGGAGCCGGGCGACGACGTCGTGATGCTGGAGCCGTTCTACGACAGCTACCGCGCGTGCGTCTCGATGGCCGGAGGGCGGACGCGGACGATCACGCTGCGGGCGCCGGACTTCCGGTGGGAGCCGGGCGCCGCCGCGCGCGCGTTCGACGGGCGGCCCCGCGTCCTGCTGCTGAACACGCCCCACAACCCGACAGGACGCGTGCTCACGATGCCGGAGCTGCAGGAACTGGCCGACCTCTGCATCCGCCACGACGTGATCTGCGTGACCGACGAGGTCTACGAGCACCTGGTCTTCGAGGGGCGGCACGTTTCGATCGCGACGCTGCCGGGGATGCGAGAGCGCACGATCACGATCCACTCGACCGGGAAGACGTTCTCGCTCACCGGTTTCAAGACGGGGTGGGCGGTCGCTCCGGCGCCGCTCGCGAAGGCGGTGTCCACCGCGCACCAGTTCGTCACGTTCGCGGGGCCGACGCCGTTCCAGCACGCGACCGCCGCCGCGCTGGCGGCGCCGGAGAGCTACCACGCGGAACTCGTCGCCGAGTACCGGGCGCGGCGCGACCTCCTCGTGACGTCGCTCCGGGAGCAGGGGTTCGCGGTGACCGCGCCCGAGGGCGCCTACTTCGTGATGGCCGACATCCGTCCGCTCGGCTGGGACGACGACGTCGCTTTCTGCCGCCACCTCGTGGAGCACGTCGGAGTCGCCGCGATCCCGCCGACCGCGTTCTACGAGAACCGCGACGAAGGCCGGTTCCTCACGCGCTGGGCCTTCTGCAAGCGCGAGGAGACGATCCGCGCGGGGATGGACCGGCTGGCGGCGAAGCTGCGGAAGCGGTGAAGCGCTACTCCTTGAGCACCATGTCGACCACGAGCACGGCGCCGAGGATCAGCATGCGGAGCGGGCTGTCCTTCGGGACTTCGGGGGAGATCGAGAGCACGTAGTTGTCGGCGGAGGTGAAGAGCTCCTTGCCGATGCCGGACCACTTCTTCGTCACCTGCGCGAGCTCGCGGCCGTCCTTCGTGAAGCGGAACTCCCAGCCGGTCCACGAGCCCTCGAGCATGCAGAGCACCGCGCCCGCGCGGTCCTGCACCTCGAACTTCCCGCCGATCGACAGCATCCGCTGGCGGAAGCCTCCGACCTTGTGTCCGGCGCCCTCGAGGACGTCCACTTCGGAGCGGAAGAAGGTCACGCCGCGCTTCACCGTGAGGACGCGTTCGCCCGCCGGCGTCGTGACGACGACCTCGAACGGAGTGCTCCGCTTCCAGTCGGTGAAGCGCAGCAGCTTCGTGAACCCGCCGAGGTTCGGCTCGCGGCAGTGGAGGATCGTCTGGCCGGTCGCGGGGTCGAGGATGTCGAACTCGTTCGCGGCCTTGAAGATGCCGACGTGCTCGCGCACGAAGAAGACGTCGCGGGTGAGCGTCGTGTGCATGTTCAGTCTCCCAGCGGAACCCAGTCCAGGTAGCCGATGAGCATCTCGTCCTCGGTCTGCTCGCCGAAGCGGACGGTCGCCTTCGGGTCCGGATTGTGCGGGTTCGCCGCGCTGTTGTCGAACCACGCGGTCGCGATCACGCGGCTGCCGCGGGGGACCTCGAGCGGCTCCCGCAGGGTGCAGACGAGCTGCCAGTCGAAGGCGTAGCGGGGGACGTCGAGGAGGAGCTTCCTCGTGCCGTCGGGAAGCTCGAGGTCGTAGCGGAACGCGGTGCCGCGCAGATGCATGTGCGGCATGAAGGAGAGGATCTTCGCGCGCTCGGGGAAGGTCCAGCCGGCCGTGACCTTGTGCCGCGGCGCGCCGGGCGGGATCTCGAACTTCGCGTTGAACACCCCGCGCGTGCGGACCTCCTCGCGCGGCGGGCCGTCGGCGAAGCGGAGCGCGATCGAGGGCTGGTCCGTCACTTCGCGTCCGATCGGCGTGTAGTGGATCTGGAAGTAGAGGTCGGTGCCGGCGGGGAGCAGCTTCGCCATGCCGTCGGGCCACTCCATGTGCCCCTGTCCGGGCACCATCGCCGCGAAGAACCCGGTCACGCCCCCGTCGAACGGCGCCTGCGTGCGGGAACGGGGATCGCCCTTCCGGTACCGCGCGAAGACGAGGATGTGGTGCACCACTTCGGGCGCCGACGGGCGCACCTCGAACGCGCGCACCCAGCGGTCCTCGGCGAACGACGCCGTCACCCAGCGCATCTGGTATTTGACGGTGCCGCTCGCGGGCACCGTGAACGGCTCGGGCACCCTGAGCACCACGTCGGGCTTCGCGATCTTCCAGCCGGCCGTCCGCGCCCGGGGCGCGAGCGCGTCCTTCGGATCTCCCTCGGGCATCCCGCCGCGGAACCACGAGAGCAGCGCGTCGCGGTCGGCCGCGGCGAGCGAGAGGTCGCTCGAGAAGGGTCCGCAGCTCTCGCCGGCGTACCAGGGCGGCATCGTGCGGTTCGCGACGACGACCGCGGACATCTCCTTCTGCGCGCGGACCTCGTCGAGCGTCGTCAGCGGAAACGGCGCGGCCTCGCCCTTCCGGTGGCAGTCCGCGCAGTGGCGGTCCACGATCCGGGAGATGCGCCCGTGCCACGTCGGGACGGAGTCCTTCGGCGGCGCGGGCGGCGCGTCCAGTTCCAGCGCGCAGCCGGGCGCCGTCGTCGCCTCGACCAGCGGACGCGCGCCCCGGGACGCGGCGCCGATCGCGTCGATCAGGAAGCGGTGCGTCGCCGCGGCCCGCACGAGTCCGACGCCGAGGCGGTCGTCGATCGCTCCGCGGTAGATCACCGTGCGCGACCGGTCGAGGACGATCGCCTCGGTGGTCGTGCGGATGCGCAGCGCGTTGGCGACGGAGCGGTCGGCGTCGAGCGCGTAGTCGGCGCTCGTCGCCATGCGGTCGAACGCGCGGATCTGGGTCTCGCCGTCCTTCAGCGCCACGTTGAGCAGCACCGTCTTCATCCCGGCGACGGCGGCCGCCTCGCCGACCGCACGCAGATCGAAGGTCTGTCGCTTCGACACGGGGCAGTCCTCGTTCCGCGCGAGGATCACGAGACCGCCGGGACCGGCGAGTTCGGAAAGCTTGCGCGAAGGCTGCCCCGGGAAGACGAGCGCCACGTCGGGCGCGAGCGTGCCGACCCCGACGTCCCGCGGATCGATCGCGCGGGCGGCCTCGGTCGTCGCGGGAGGGGCCGGCTCGCCCGCAGCGAGCGGCGCCGCGGCGGCCAGAAGGAGCGGGAGCGCGGCGGCGGACTTCATGCGCCAGTTGTACCCACCCCGATGCGCGTCACGGAAGCGACCCCCGTGCATCTACCATGCAAGGCCCATGGTCCGCTTCCTCCACACCGCCGACTGGCAGCTCGGGATGACCCGCCGCTTCTTCTCGTCGGACGCGCAGGCGCGCTTCACCGACGACCGCTTCGACGCGGTCGCGAACCTGCTTCGCGCTGCCGACGAGGAGGGATGCGCGTTCGTGGTCGTCGCAGGGGACGTGTTCGAGACGAACCAGGTGGGCCGCGCGACGGTGGCGCGCGCGATGGACGTGCTCCGCGGCGCGCGGATGCCCGTGTTCCTCCTTCCGGGGAACCACGATCCGCTCGACGCGGGGAGCGTGTGGCGCGGCAGCGCGTTCCGCGAGCGGCGCCCGCCGCACGTCACGGTGCTCGAGACGACCGCGCCGGTCGCCGTCGCTCCGGGCGTCGAGGTCGTCGGCGCGCCGTGGACGTCGAAACGACCGCTCCGCGACCTCGCGGCGGCGGCGTGCGCGGGGCTCGCTCCGGCCGCGGGGACCCTGCGCGTCGTCGTGGCGCACGGCGCAACCGACACGCTGTCGCCGAACCCCGACGATCCCGCGCGGATCGTCGTCGCCGACGCGGAGCGCGCGCTCCGCGAGGGACGCATCCACTACATGGCCCTCGGGGACCGCCACTCGATGACCGACGCCGGCGGCGGCGGCCGCATCCGCTACTCCGGAGCGCCGGAGGCGACCGACTTCGACGAGACCGCGCCGGGATTCGCCCTCGTGTGCGACGTGGACGAGTCGCGCTGCGACGTCCGCGCGGTGCGGACGGGGCGGTGGACGTTCCGGCTGGCCGAGTGGGAGCTCGCGGGCGCGGCCGACGTCGAACGCGCGGCGGCGGACATCGCAGCCGTCTCCGAGAAGCCGCGGACGGTCCTCAAGGCGACGCTCCGCGGCACGCTCACGCTCGCCGAGAAGGCGCGCCTCGACACGGTGCTCGCGGACGCCGCCGAGTCGTTCGGCGCGTTCGAGCTGTGGGACCGTCACACCGACCTCGTCGTGCGCGCCGACGCCTCCGACGTGTCGTCGCTCCCCTCCGACGGCTTCGCGCGCCGCGCGGCGGAGCGTCTCCGCGAGGAGGTCGCCCGGGGCGGCGCGGAGGGCCGCGTCGCGGCGGACGCGCTCGGACTGCTGCTCCGGCTCGCGCGGAAGGCGGACGCGTCGTGAGGCTGCGTCGGATCCGCCTCCGCAACTGGCGCGGCGTCGCGGACCGCGAGGTCGTGTTCGCCGAGCGGGGCGTCACCGTGGTCGTCGGCCCGAACGAGACGGGGAAGACGTCGTTCGTCGAGGCGCTCGACTTCCTGATCGAGGAACTCGACAGCGCGAAGAGCCGGCGCGTGCTCGCAGCGAAGCCCGTGCACCGCGACGAGGGCGCGGAGGCGGAGGCGGAGATCGACTGCGGGGCGACGACGCTCGTGCTCAGGAAGCGATGGCACAAGCGGCCCGTCACCGAGCTCACGGTGCGCGGCGCGACGGCGGAGAGCCTCTCCGGCCGCGAAGCGCACGAGCGCGCGACGGCGCTCCTGGCGAAGTCGGCGGACCTCGCGCTCTGGCGTGCGCTCCGGATGGCGCAGGGCGCCGTGCCGGGCGCGCCGGACCTGACGTCGCAGACGTGGCTCTCGCAGGCGCTCGACCGCACGGCCGGGGGCGCGGTGACGACGGACGCGGACACGGACCTCTTCGCCGCGGCGCAGGCCGAGCACGACCGCTTCTGGGGGGCGACGGGCCCGCGGAAGGAGCTCGTGGATCTCCGGACGCGCCGCGACACGCTCGCGGCGGACTGCGCCCGGATCCGCGAGGAGATCGCAGCGGTGGAGCGCGACGTGGAACGCGCCGCGTCGCTCGAACGCGAGATTGCGGAGCTCGGGCCGAAGGCGGCCGAAGCCTCGACGCGGCTCGCGAAGCTCGCGGAGGATCGTGCGCGGATCGACGGTCTCGAGGCGGCGGCGCGGGCGGCGCAGGCGAAGTCCGATCTCGCCCGCCAGCGTGTTGCGGCGGCGGATGCGGCAGTGGCGGCGCGCCGCGCGGCGTCCGACGAGTGCGCATCCCGTCGCGCGGCCGTCGCCGCGGCGGAGGAGGAAGCGGCCCGCATCGCGTCGTCGTCGTCGGACACCGCGGCGCGACTCGCGGCCGCGGAGCGCGCGGCGGAGGAGGCATCGGCCGAGCTGGCGGCGGCGCGCGACGCGGCGACGTCGGCCGAACGAGACTTCGACATCGTCCGTGCGGCGCTCGACCGCGACCAGATCCGCGAACGGCTCGACCGGATCGCCGCCGCCGAGCGCGAAGCCGAGGCGGCTGCGGCGGTGGTCGCGTCGGTGCGGGCCGACGACGCGAGACTCGCTGCGCTCCGGAACGCCCACGAGGACGTGGTGCGCGCGACGGCGCGGCTCG
>JAJVHW010000025.1 GCA_022072415.1 Planctomycetota bacterium | reverse complement strand
CGGCGCCCTCAAGGCCGTCGCCTCCGTCCGCGCCAGCGCCGGATGGCCCGCCGCCCGCCGCACCGCCGTCCACTCCGCCGTCGCCGACCTGCTGCCGCCCGCCACCGAGGCCCGCCTCGCGCACCTGATGGAGGCCGGCCGCTTCGCGGAGGCGGCCGAGGAGGCCGTCGCCGTGGCGCGGCGTCTCTTCGACTCGGGCCGGACCGACGCGGCGATGGTCGCAGCATTCGACGGGCTCGCCGCCGCGCGGCGCGCGAAGAGCCCTTGCGCGGACGGGCTCCTGCGGATCTCGGTGGACGCAGCGCTCTCCGCGTTCACGATCGACGCCGTCCATCTCGTCGCCGCGCGCATCGCGCGCGCGGATACGGCGACCACCTCCTCGGGAATCCTGGCCGTCGTCTGCGAAGCGGCCCGCATCGCCATGTCCGGCGGCGCGGCGCGCGCGGTCGAGATGACCGACGCGATCGCGGAGACCTCCAACGACGACGACGCGCGCCTCTGCCACATGGTGCGGGTCTTCGCCGCGATGAGTTCGCGCGACGCCGCACTCCAGCATCGCGCCCTCGGGGCGGCGTTCCGCTGGGCACGGCGCGGCGGGCGCCGCTCGAGACTCGGCTCCGCTCGCGCATGGATGGCGCGGCGGCGGTATGCCCAGGGGAGGTACCGCAGCTCGGCATGGCTCAACACCCGCGCCGCGGCCTCCATGAACACTGTCCACAGGCGCGCGCTGGTGGAATCCGATGCGGCGTCGTCGCTGCTCGAGACGGGAGATCTCGCCGCAGCGGCCGACTGGTCGGCGCGCGCGTTGAGGCGAGCGATCTCCGCGAGGGTCCCGTCATTGGAAGCGCGCGCCACATGGATACTCCGCGCGGCGCAGTACCGGGCCCGCGCCGTTCCCATGCCCGACGCGGAACTCGAATCGGCCTTGGGGCTCTCGATCGCGCCGCACACCGCTTGCCCGGCCATGCTGGTAGAGGTTGCCGTGCGGATGCGGCGGGGCGACTGGTCGGCCGCCGCGACGTGCGCGGCGGCTGCCGCGGCCGTCGCGCGACGCAACGGCATCACGTCCGTCGAGATGCTCGCGCTCGCGGCCGCGGCATCCTGTTCGAGGAACGTCGGACCGGTCGAACTCGATCGGTTCGCATCGCTCATCGCCAAGCCCGTGTCCGCATCGCTGCGGCTCCAGGCCCTCGCGCTCATGAGCACGGCGACGCCCGCGGCCGCGGCGCGGGTCCGGCGCGAGTGGACCCGACTCGTCACGCTGCGTCCGGATCGCCACTGCAACGATCAATGGCTCGAGTTCCTGTCGGAGCGCGAAGCCACCCGAATTC
Organism: Planctomycetota bacterium; assembly: GCA_022072415.1. Classification (GTDB taxonomy): domain Bacteria; phylum Planctomycetota; class JAJSAM01; order JAJSAM01; family JAJVHW01; genus JAJVHW01. The sequence continues at coordinate 26,488 of JAJVHW010000025.1, read as the reverse complement.
TCACGGCGCAATCCAACGACTGAACCAGGGAGGAATCGATGAAGAAGAAGACTCAGAAGGCGAAGGACGGCATCGGCAAGAGCGGCCAGATCGATCAGGGCCACTTCGTCGGCCGACAGAACAGCAAGGCGGTCGTCTGGGCGTGGTGCCAGGTGCCGGCATCGGGCTCGCCGAATCCCGTGTTCGGCGAGTTCTGGCTCACGTGCGGGAACCAGACGTCCGGGACGCAGCCTCCGGCGTACGTCCGTCCTTCCGCCGGGCATCCGGACGTGAGCCTGACGCTGCAGGTTCTTCCGTCGAGGTTCGAGGGGAGCACTCACCCCAATCCGAACATGACGGATCTGACGATCCCGGCGCATCGAATCGAGTTCTGCGACCGGTGCAACCTCTGGTATCGCGAGGAGGAGGGGCTTCCGGGTATCGACACGAACGCGTCGGGCACTCCGGCGTTCGGCCGGAAGGTGCTACTGAACGAGGGCCAGGGCACCGGAGGGATGGGACTGACCTCGCCGGCGCTGCCGCAGCTCACGCCGGGTCGGCTGACGTCGGCAGGCGTGTACGCGGTCGAGCAGCCCGATCATCCGTCCGGGACCGGATCGCAGTCGGTCGCGCTGGCGTGGGTCTGGCGCACAGGGCTCCCGGCGGGCGCGTCGCCTGCCGACGCCGCGTTCGACCGGGACATCTGGCTGCTGACGAAGAACGACGGCGGCGAACGACCGTTTTTCGCGCGTCCGGGGGCGAGCGCGCCCAGCGTCACGCTCCGATTCCTCTACAAGCAGGATCGGCCCACCGGCGTCGGCCAGAACGACTTCAAGGCGAACCCCACGACCGCGATCGCCGCGTTCCGGGAGTGGGTGTTCCAGAACTTCGCCTCGTCGCGGAAGCCGGATCCGAACGACTCCACGAAGGAGGTGTCGCGGATCGACCTCGCGGATACCGCCTGCCTCCAGCACCTGAGGCCGTGGGCGCCGTGAAGAGAGGGCACATGTTTCGTTCTGCCGCCGCGCTGGCGCTCGTGCTGGGCGCCTGCGCGGCGCCCCGGGCGGTCACGGCTGAGTTCAGGACCGCCGCTCTCGCGCCGGGCGGTCCGGGCATCGTCTTCCCGGATCCGCACTCCGCCCAGCCGGGGGCGCCGATCCGCATCGTCTCGGACGGCGTGCCGGCCTCGGGCGTCGTGACGTACGTGGAGCGCCGCGCAACGCACACGGGATTCGCGGCGCCGCTCACGAATGGCGGGCATTTCGAGGTGCTGAGGATCGGCGATGTGGTGCTCGGACGGTTCGAGGACCCCGCCCGAGGCGCAATTGAGTTCCGGTTCGATCCCGCCGCCGATCCCCAGGTCCGGAAGAGCGACTGGTTCCGCCCGGCCGACGGCAAGTGCCGCCAGCCCGCGGTTCACGTGAGAGTGCCGGCGCACACACCGTCGCAATCGGTCGCGCGCTCCGTCGAGCGGACAGGACCGTGCAGGAGTCCGTCGGTCGACTCGACCATCCGCATCGGCTTCCTGTTCACCCCCGAGGCGAAGACGTTCGTCGAGGGGAACAGTCCGGGCTCGGTACCGGCTGGGTGCGAGGAAGTCTCGACGTCAGGGTCCTTCCGCTCGCAGTGGATGATCCGGGCGACGTTCGGGGCGAATCAGTGCCTCTCGGCGTCGCACACCGGGGCATTGGTGGAGGGTGTGGACTGCGGAGACATCCCCTCGGGTTCGGCTGATTGGGATGACACGGTGGAGGGCGTGTTCGACGCGCTCGCGTCCGGGAATCCGGCCCAGGTCGGCGAATCTGTGTCATCCGCGCGAGCGGCGCATCACTGCGACCTGATGTGCGTAGTCGCGAGCAACGTCGGGCCGGACAAGGGGCTCGCGCCGGTGCCCGTCGACGCAGGCGGAGTCCCCCTGAAGGGCCTGGCGGCGATCCACGCGCGCGATGAAGTGCCGTGGTTCGTCGTCCGCGCGGACGGACTCCAGTGCGGGAACTACCTGACCTTCCCCCACGAGCTCGGCCACGCGCTAGGCTGCGCCCATGGTCCGGATGAGGACGGTGAGGGGAGCGGCTCGAGCGCAGACGCGGCGGCGTACTGCTTCTCTTACGCGCACCGATACAGGCTGGACCTCAACGGGGACGGCTACCACGACGCCCTCTCGGAGCGGTTCATGACGGTCGAAAGCGACGTGGATGGGAGCAACACGATCCAGCGCTCGTACTCGGACCCCGGGTCCTTCCACCCCGGCACGTCGGAGCGCCTCGGCGTGGACTCCAGTTGCGCCTGCGACTCGACCGGGAAGACCGTGGAGGGGGAGGGCCACAACAACGCCGAGACCATCCGCCGTTCTGCGCCGATCGTCGCCGCGTTCCGGCCGCACTCGGTCGGCGGCGGCGGGGGATTGCTCGACGGCGTGACGACCATCCGGCCCGACGTCGTGGTGGCCCCGGTCACGGCACCGCCTCAGGACGACGGGTTCGACGTGTGCGACTTCAAGGACGCGGGACCGCTCAGCTTCGTCCTGTGCCCCATCCTCGTCATCTTCCAGTCGTGGAAGGACCTGATGGACGAGCTCGGGCGGCCGCACCCCGGCGGCATCCCGCCCGCCGGTCCCGAGTCGTGGCTCGAGGAGAGGGCAGAGGACGTCCGGGACCGCTGATCAGGCGCCGTTCATCCGTCCCCGCCGCCCGCCGCCCGCGGCTCCTCCACGGCCAGCGCGGCCTTCGCGTAGTCGCGGTTCAGCTCCGCGATCACGCGGACGGGGATCTCCTTCGGGCAGGCGGCGCCGCACTCGTAGTGGTTGGTGCAGTTGCCGAAGAGTTCGGCGTCGGCCTGGTCGAGCATGCCGAGGACGCGGGCGGCGCGCTCGGGCTGGCCCTGGGGGAGATGGTTGAGGTGGGAGGCCTTCGCGGCGACGAAGAGCATCGCCGAGCCGTTCGGGCAGGCGGCGACGCACGCGCCGCAGCCGATGCACGCGGCGGCCTCGAAGGCCAGGTCGGCGTCGGTCTTCGGGACGGGGAGCGCGTTGCCGTCCGGCGCGGAGCCGGTGTTGGCGGAGATGAAGCCGCCGTTCTGGACGATGCGGTCGAAGGCGTTCCGGTCCACCACGAGGTCCTTCATCACCGGGAACGCGCGGGCGCGCCACGGCTCGACCCAGATCTCGTCGCCCGACTTGAAGTGCCGCATGTGGAGCTGGCACGTCGTCGTGGCCTTGAGCGGGCCGTGGGGCTCGCCGTTGATGACCATCGAGCAGGTGCCGCAGATGCCCTCGCGGCAGTCGTGCTCGAACGCGACGGGCTCCTTGCCGCCGGCGATCAGCGCCTCGTTCAGCACGTCCATCATCTCGAGGAACGAGATGTGGTCGGAGACGCCCTTCATCTCGTGCGTCTCGAAGCGGCCGGCGTCGCCGGGGCCCTTCTGGCGCCACACGTGAAGCTTCAGGTCGAGTTTCGCGCTCATGGCTACTTGTAGCTCCGGGTTGCGAGCTGGACGTTCTCGAAGACGAGCGGCTCCTTGTGCAGCGCCGGCGCCGCGCCGTCGCCCGCGTGCTCCCACACCGCGACGTGCGCGAAGTCGCGGTCGTTCCGGACCGCCTCGCCCTCGTCGGTCTGGTACTCCTCGCGGAAGTGCCCGCCGCACGACTCCTCGCGGACGAGGGCGTCGCGGCACATCAGTTCCGCGAACTCGAGGTAGTCGGCCACGCGGCCGGCCTTCTCGAGGGTCTGGTTGAGGTCGGCGCCGGAGCCGGGGATGCGGAGGTCCCGCCAGAACTCCTCGCGGATCGCGGGGATCTCGCGGAGCGCCTGCTCGAGGCCCGCCTTGTTCCGGGCCATCCCGCACTTCTCCCACATGACCTTCCCGAGGCGGATGTGGAAGTGGTCGGGCGAGCGCTTCCCGCCGATCGACATGAGGCGCTTCGTGCGGTCCTCCGCCTCCTTCGCCGCCGCGCGGAAGCAGTCCGCGTCGGCCGCGACCTTCGACGGGCCCTCCTTCGCGAGGAAGTCGCCCACGGTGTAGGGGAGGATGAAGTACCCGTCGGCGAGGCCCTGCATCAGCGCCGACGCGCCGAGGCGGTTCGCGCCGTGGTCGGAGAAGTTCGCCTCGCCCGCCGCGTAGAGGCCGGGCACCGTGGTCATGAGGTTGTAGTCCACCCAGAGGCCGCCCATCGTGTAGTGGGGCGCCGGGTAGATGCGCATCGGAACGGAGTACGGGTCCTCGCCGGTGATGTTGGCGTACATGTCGAAGAGGTTCCCGTACTTCGACGAGACGACCTGCTTCCCCACGCGCTTCACCGCGTCCGCGAAGTCGAGGTAGACGCCGCGCCCGGTCGGCCCGACGCCGCGGCCCTCGTCGCACACCATCTTCGCGGCGCGGCTGGCGATGTCGCGGGGCGCGAGGTTCCCGAACGACGGGTAGCGCCGCTCGAGATAGTAGTCGCGCTCGGCCTCCGGGATCTGGTGGGGCGGGCGCGTGTCGCCCTTCCTTGCGGGCACCCACACGCGGCCGTCGTTCCGGAGCGACTCCGACATCAGCGTCGTCTTCGACGCCGCCTCGTCGGCCACGGGGATGCACGTCGGGTGGATCTGCGTGAAGCAGGGGTTCGCGAAGCCGGCGCCGCGCTTGTACGCGCGCCACGTGGCGGTCACGTTGCAGGCCTTCGCGTTCGTCGAGAGGTAGAAGACGTTGCTGTAGCCGCCGGTCGCGAGCACCACCGCGTCGCCGGCGAACGTCTCGATCTTCCCCGTGACGAGGTCGCGGGTCACGACGCCGCGCGCGCGGCCGCCCTCCACGACGACGTCGAGGATCTCCTTCCGCACGTGCATCCGCACGCGCCCCGCGCCGACCTGCCGCTCGAGCGCCTGGTAGCAGCCGAGGAGGAGCTGCTGGCCGGTCTGTCCGCGGGCGTAGAAGGTCCGCGACACCTGCGCGCCGCCGAAGCTGCGGTTGTCGAGCAGCCCGCCGTAGTCGCGGGCGAACGGCACGCCCTGCGCGACGCACTGGTCGATGATGTTCCGGCTCACGAGCGCGAGGCGGTGGACGTTCGCCTCGCGGGCGCGGAAGTCGCCGCCCTTCACGGTGTCGTAGAAGAGCCGCCAGACCGAGTCGCCGTCGTTCTGGTAGTTCTTCGCCGCGTTGATGCCGCCCTGCGCGGCGATCGAGTGCGCGCGGCGGGGGCTGTCGTGGTAGGTGAACGCGTCCACCTGGTAGCCGAGCTCCGCGAGGCTCGCCGCTCCGGCGCCGCCGGCGAGGCCCGTCCCGACCATGATGATCCGGAACTTCCGCTTGTTCGCCGGGTTCACGAGCTTCAGCTCGAACCGGTGGCGGTCCCACTTCTCGGCCAGCGGCCCGGCGGGGATCTTCGCGTCGAGCTTCATGGCTACCTGACCTCCGAGCCGACCATGCCCGCGAGCACCGCGACGGGCATCGAGCAGTTCCCGGCGAACACGAGCGCGCCGAACGCGGGCCCGGCCCACTTCCGCGCGCACTCGAGGCGCGGCGACGTGCAGCCGAGCGTCTGGAAGACCGACGACACGCCGTGCGAGAGGTGCAGGGCGAGCACGGCCATCGCGGCGACGTAGGAGAGCGCGATCACCGGGCTGCGGAAGCCGAGGACGACCATCGCGTAGACGTCCTTCGTCCTGCCGCCGGAGGCGAGCGTGTACGCGTCCGGCGCCACCGCCTTCGCGATCGCGTCCGACGCGCCCACGTGCCACGTGAAGTGGCAGAGGTGGTAGACGGCGAACGCGAGGACGAGGAGACCCGTCAGCACCATCGTCCGCGACGCCAGCGTGGACGTGTCGTGCTGGGTCACCGCGTACCGCTGCGGCCGCGCGGCGCGGTTCTCGGCCGCGAGCTTCAGGGCGGTCGCCACGTGGATCGCGAACACCGAGAGCAGCCCGATCCGGGCGGCCCAGAGCAGGGGCCCGAGGTCCTGGAGGCCCTTCGCGTAGGCGTTGAGCTTCTCCGGCCCGGCGAAGAGCTGCAGGTTGCCGGCCATGTGCGCCAGCACGAACCCGCAGAGCGCGAGCCCGCTGAGCGCCATGACCCACTTGCGCCCGATCGACGACCGGAGCGCCTTCTGGAACCGTGTCATGGGGGTCTCCGAGTCCGAAGCGGGCCGAGGTTAGCGCCGGCCCGCCCGAACCCGAAGCAGCGCGGGCGGGGGCGGCCCGCCGATCCCCCGGTTCAGGCTCGCGGAGCGCGGATTCCGCCCTCCCGCCGCGACCATGCCGCGACCCCGCCGCGACCATGTGCCGCCCGCCGGACGTTCGCGGTGGCTACTTCCGGAGCACGTCGCCGAGCCGCAGTCCGCCGACGGCTTCGCGCAGTTCCTCCGGCAGGACGAGGTCGCCTGCGGTCAGCGCCGAGAGAAGTGACTTCCGGTTGAGCGCGCGCGCCTTCTTCGCCTTGGCGATCCCCTTCTTCCGCAGGAGCCCCGCCGACTTCGCCAGCGACGCCTGGACCTTCCCGAGGAGCTTCCTCGCCTTCGCGGCGGCGCGCTCCTCGGCCGTCGCGCGCTTCGGCGGTCCGAGAGCCGCGAGCGCGTCCCCGATCTCGTCCCGCGCGTCGTCGAGCGCCGAGGCGGCGTCCTCGGCGGACCCCGAATCGAGGGCCGCTTCCGCCGCGCCGAAGCGCTCGGTCGCCCTGGCCACGGAGCGGGTGGCCTGCGCACCCGGGCCTCCGCCGACCGTGCTGTTCGCGAGGAAGCGCGCGTCGTGGATGCTGACCGCGGCGCCCGGCTGCAGGTTCCCGGCGAACGCCTCCGGGAACGCGGAGCCGCTCGGGAACACGGCCTCCTCGCGGCCGAGTTCCTGCCACGCGCCGCCCGCGTCGGCGTCCCGGGCCAAGACGACGAGATCCGTTCCGTCGTGCTCGAACGCGATGTCGAGCTTCGTCGCGTCCGCGAAGGCGACCGTGCCGACCGACCCGAACGACGCGGTCGCCGTGAGACCGCCGCTCACGCGGCAGGTCACGCCCCACCATCCCCCGGGCCCCGACGTGTTCGCGCTGTCGCGCACGGCCACTCCGAAGATCGCGCTCGCGTCGGGCGCAAACTCGGCCTCGCAAAGTCCGATCGTGGACTCGAGGCGGAAGGGAGAGGCGTGCTGGATGGGTAGTGTGATCCGGCTGCCGTTCGGGCGCGTGTCGATCGGGCCGCCGCTGAACGTGAAGGAGCCCTTCGACGCACGGACGGGAGCATCCTTCCGTCGGAGTGCGCCCGAGCGATTGTCAGGCGAATCCGACAGGATCAAGGCGGCGCAGTACTCGTAGGAGCGCGGCTCTGCGTCCAGCGCGCCCGAACTGAGCGCGCACACCGCCGCCGCGACCTGGGCGCAGCCGCCGCCACCGAGCGCGGTCAGCGCCGCCGCGGCAGCCATCGCGACGCGACCGTAGATTCCGGCAGCGGACCGCGCCGGGACCGTCGTCGCGTTCCTCCATCCGCCGCCCCTCATCGCCGCACCACCACGAACCCGCGCACCCGGAGCGTGGCCGGCTCGAACATGCCGTCCGCCGTGAGCGTCGTGTCCACGCAGATCAGAACGCGCGTCGCGCTCGTGTCCACGATCCGCACCGTGCCGGCGTCCCGCGACCAGTATCCGCGGAATCCGCCGGTGTAGTCGGCGAGGTGGAACTGCACCGCGTCCGCGTCGCCCGACTCGAGCGCCGAGGGCGCCGTGTCGATCTGGAACCCGAAGGTGATCTGTCCGGCGTTCTTCTCGAGTTCCACCACCGACTGGCTCGGAAGCGGGTAGAGGTCCGCCGGTCCGGCAGACGTGAAGCGGACGTCGTAGCCCGTGCCCTCCGCGTCGATCGAGACGCCCGACGACAGCGTGCCGCCGCAATCCCCGATCGGCTCGTCCGGCGGATCGCAGTCGATCACCTCGACGCGTTTCGCAGCGGCCGCGCGTCCGGCGCGGGTCGTGAGGGCGACCTCGTGGCTCCCGGCGGGCAGCCTCCGGGGGACGCTGACCCAGAGACGCTCGGGCGCAGGCAGCACTCCGGCGCCGCCGTCCCGCCGCTCGACCTGCACGCGCCGGCGGGGGAGCTTCCTGCCGCCGATCCACACGCGCGCGCCCCGCTCGCCGCCGAGATCCGCGTCGAGCACCATGAGATCGCCGGCGTGGATCGCCGCGGGCGAGAAGCCGAGCAACACGGGCGCAGGACGATCCTCTCCCGAACCGGCGGCGACGCCCGCAGCCGTCGCCGAGACCGCCGCCGCGGCGGACAGCCGTGCCAACCAGGATCTCGTGCGCATCGTGACGACCTCCACGGGCTGACACGGATTCCGCGCGCGGGACGATCGTGAATTCCGGGAAGCGGCGGATGGCGCTCAGGCGTCGTCCCGAAACAACTGACACACTTCGTCACGCGGCTTGCGGCGGTCCGTTCGTGCGGATCCAGCGGTCCGGTCGCGCAAGCCGCGCGCCAGCAAGCTGCCGCGATGCAACGGCCATCTGCTGCGTTGGGCTCGCGCCGCAACTCTCTCCGTTGAGTTGGCGCCGCTCGCCCGCCTTGCAGCCGGCTCGCTGCATCGCGGCCAAGTGTGTCACTTGTTTCGGGACGACGCCTTACGGAGCGGTCCAGATCCTCACGGCCCCGCGGGCGTTTCCGTCGCCGCCCGCGCCGGTCGCGATGCGCGAACCGTCGGCGCTCACGGCGAGACTGGTCACCGGGTAGCCGTGGTCGGGGAGCACGAGCACGCACGTGCCGTCGGACGGGTCCCAGAGTCGCACGGTGCGGTCGCGCGACACGGTGACCACGCGGCGCCCGCCGGGCAGGAATCGCGCGGCGAGCACCTGGTCCGCGTGCCCGCGGAGCGCCGCCGCCTCCCGCAGGTCCGCCGCGAGGAGGATCCGCGCCGTGCCGTCGCTCGAGGCCGCAGCGATCCGAAGTCCGTCGGCGTCGAACGCGACGCCCAGGATCGGGAACTCCGACACGGCCGCGCGGGTCCAGGCGCCCGAGCCGTTCGAGAGCGCGACCGAGCCGTCGGCGCCGCCGACGAGGAGCGCGCCCGCCGGAGAGACGTCGAGGGACATCCCGGGGATCGGGCACGCGAGCCGGCCGGCCTCGCGGCCGCTCGCGGCGTCGATGCGCAGCACCTCGCACCCGCCCCCGGGTCCGCGTCGAAGGACGCAGACCGTGTCCCCGCCGGCGTCGGCGGCGAGGTCCACCAGCGCGTCGCCGACCCGGACCGAACGGAGCATCTCCGGCGCCGCGCCCGCCGCGGCCCCGCGCCACACCTCGACCGTGTCGATCCCGCGGATCGCGGCGAGCGCGCCGTCGCGCAGGCAGGCGATGTCCGCGATCCCTCCGCCGGCGGCGGGAGCCGCGTCCGCGGCGTCCGGCGCGCTCCGTGAGGCGTCGAGGAACTCGAGTCGTCCGTCGGTGCGCGCGACCGCGAGCGTCCTCCCGTCGGGGGAGAACGCCAGCGCGACGGGCGTGTCGTCCAGCTCGTGGTGCACGGCGACGCCCGCGGGCGCATGGTTCCAGCGGCGCACCGTGCCGTCGCGGGAGAACGACACGAGGTGCGGCGCGTCCGGCGCGAAGGCGACGGACGTCACCTCCGCCGCGTGGCCGACCAGCGTGGCCGTGCCGCGTCCGGACGCGGCGTCCCACGCGCGGAGCGTCGTGTCCCACGAGGCGCTCACGACCGCGCCGCTCTCCGGGTCGAACGCGACGTCCCGCACGTTGCTCGAGTGGCCGTGGCCGGTCGCGCGCGGCGAACCGTCGGCGAAGTTCCAGAAGCGGACGGTCCGGTCCCGCGACGCGGTCGCGAGGAACGCCCCGTCCGCGCTCACCGCCACGCCTTCGACGCTCGCGTCGTGGGCCGCCGTCGTCCACACGGATGCGCCCGTGGCGGCGTCGATGCATCGCACGGTGCCGTCGCGGCACCCGGTGACGAGCCGCGTCCCCGCCCGGTCGAACGCGAGCGAGATGACCCGGTCGCCGTGCTCGAACGAGTGGAGCATCGCGCGGGTCGCGGCGTCCCAGAGGCGCGCGGTGCCCTCGCGGCCCGCCGTCGCGAACCGGCGGCCGTCGGGCGAGTACCGGATCGCGATCACGCGGTGCGGGTGCGCCTGGAACTCCGCGTCGTCCCGCGGGTGCTCGCCCCATGCGAGGACGGCGCCCGACGGGAGCCCGACGAGCGCCGTCCGGCCGTCCGGAGAGAGCGCGACGGAGGGGACGTCGGCGCGGTTCTCCGCCTCCCACGCGCGGAGCGCCGCGCCGTCGGGGGAGACCTCGGTGATCGACTGCGCGGCCGGATCGGCGCGGAACCTCCGCTCCCGGAGGACGGATCCGTCGCGCGCGACCAGCGCGGCGAACGTCCGCTGCACGCCCGGCTCCGCGCCCGGCTCGCACCCGGAGACCGCGAGGCGCGCGCCGTCGGCCGATACCGCGCCGTACCAGATCTCCCGTCCCGGGAGCCGGATCGACGAGAGGCTGTCGTCCAGACGTCCCGAGAGGTGCCGCCACTCCCAGTCGCGGAGCCGGGCCGGCGCGGAGTCGAGCTGGCGGCGGGCGTCCGCCACGTCGTACACGCGGAGCGCCGCCGAAGCGCCGGCCACTGCGGCCGCGTACGCCTGTCGCTCGGCCCGGCCGCGCGCCGCCGCGTTCTCGACGGCGAGCCAGGTGCTCACCGACGCGCCTCCGACGAGCGCCGCGGCCGCGACGCCGACCGCGAACGCGAGGCCCTTCCTCCGCCGGACGAACTTCAGGGCGTGATACGCGGGGCCGCCGCGGTGGGAGAGCACGGGCTCTCCGTCGAGGAACCGCCGGAGGTCGTCGGCGAGCGCGGCAGCGGTGGGATAGCGATCAGAGGGATCGGGCGCGATCGCGCGGAGCACGATGGAGTCGAGGTCGGCGGGGATGCCGGGCGCCCTCGCGCCGGGCGGCGGGGGCGCAGCGCGTTTCGCGGCGACGGCCGCGTCGAGCGGCAGGGCGTCCACGTCGTGCGGCACGGCGCCGCAGAGGAGTTCGTAGAGCAGCGCTCCCGCGCCGTACACGTCCGTGGTCCGCGCCGCCGGGCCGCCCGAGAGCTGCTCGGGGCTCGCGTACGCGACCGTGCCGACCGCGCCGGCGGCGCCGCCCCCGTCGCTCCACGCCACTCCGAAGTCCACGAGCTTCGGCGTTCCGTCGGCGGCGACGAGCACGTTGCCCGGGGTCACGTCCCGGTGCACCACTCCGTTCTCGTGCGCGTGGTGCAGCGCGTCGCAGACGGGAAGCAGCAGGCGGATCCGCGCGTCGCGGGAGAGCCGCTCCTCCCGCGCGTGCCGCACGATGCCCCGCGCCCCGTCGATGCGCTCCATCGCGATCCACGCGTGCGTCGCGCCGTCGGCGCCGCGGAGCCCGGCGGCATGGACCGTCGCGATCGAAGGGTGATGGAGCCTTGCGAGGTCGGCCGCCTCGCGGACGAAGCCACGCCGGCCGGTCTCGCCCGGAGCGCGGGCGGGGAGCAGCTTCAGCGCCACGCGCCGCCGCGGCTCGTCCTGCTCCGCGTCGTACACCACGCCGCCGCCGCCCTCGCCGAGGACGCCCACCACCGTGAACCCGGACACGACGTCGCCCGCGCGGAGCCGCGGAGGGGCCGACGCGGGGATCAGGCGCTCGACGGCCGGCGTCTCGAGGAAGCCGCCGATCTCCGCCTCCCGCCGGAGGAGGTCCGCGACCTCGGCCCGGATCGACGGGGGGACGCCTTCGGCGCCGAGGATCCCGTCGCGCTCCTCCGGCGGGGCGTCGAGGGCCCGCTCGAAGAGGTCCTTCACGCGGCGGTCGCGGTCCTCGCTCACGCCGACAGCTCGCGCTGGAGCCACGCCCGGGCGCGGTTCCAGAGGCGGCGCTCCTGCTGCGTCGAGACGCCGAGCACCGCCGCCGCCTCCGCGGACGAGAGCCCGCCGAAGAACCGGAGCTCCACGACGCGCGCCCACACGGGGTCGAGCCGCGCGAGACGGTCGAGCGCCTCGTGGACGGCGAGCACGTCGTGCCCCGGATCGGAGTCCGGCGCCTGCAGGCCGTCGTGGAGCGACACGCGACGGCGCCCCGGGCCGCGCTTCTCCGCGCCGCGCGCCCGCGCCATGTCGGCCAGCACGGACCGCATCGCGAGCGACGCCGCCGCGAGGAAGTGCGCGCGGTCGTTCCACGCGCCGCCCGCGGCGGGGAAGAGCCGGAGGTACGCCTCGTTCACGAGCGCGGTCGGCTGGAGCGTGTGCGACGGCGACTGGCGCCGCATGTGGGCGCGGGCGATGCGCGAGAGCTCCGAGTGCAGGGCCCGGACGAGTTCCTCGCGCGCCTCTGCGGATCCTTCGCGGGCTTCGCTCAGCAGCCGGGTGACACGAGCCGGATCGCCCATCGCGCGCCCGAGGCTACCTTCGCCGCCGAGCGCCGCCGCACGTTCCGCGCGATGCGCGACCCGGCGCCGGTCCGGTCACGTCTCGCTGCGCGGCGTCGGGAGCCCCTTGAAGAGGCGGCGGAGCTTCCGTGCGACGATGGCGCCGAGCGGCGCGCGGTCGAGGCCGGAGGGCACCCACGAGAGCTTCTTCTCGCCGTAGCCCTTCGATCCCTCGGCGCCGGCCGACCAGACGCCTGCGGGCGGCGGCTCGGGCGACGGGCCCTCGTGCGGCTCGGCGAGGAAGACCGCGCGCTCCCAGCGCTGGTACGCGCCCGTCGTCGGCGGGAGCACCCGCACGCGGCCGAACCCCGTGTGCCGGAGCATCCGCACCACGGCGGAGACCGACGGGATCGAGACGAGGCTCCCCGTCGCCGAGTTGAGGTGCATCCCCGTGTCCTCGTAGCGGAGCTGGATGACCGCCTCGTCGAGCGGGAGCACGTCGGTGTTCACCGCGAGGAGCTTCGTCGTGACGCGCCGGATCCGCCGCAGGAGCTCGATCGGCGAGTCCACGTGGTAGAGGACGCCGAAGAGGAGCACCACGTCGAACTGCCCGAGCTGCTCGACGTCGAAGAGCTCGAGCCGCCGGAACGTGACGTTCCGGAACCCGATCGCCTTCGCGACGAAGCTCGCCTGGTCCACGTGGTCCTGCCGGAGGTCGAAGCCGACGACCTCCTTCGCACCCGCCCGCGCCGCCTCGATGCTCCAGTAGCCCTGGAAGCAGCCGCAGTCGAGGACGCGCAGCCCCTCGAGGCTGCCGCCCGCGGCCGCGAGGATCTGGTCCCAGAACGGACCGTGCTTCCGCCGGTATCCGTCGGGGTTCACCTTGCCGAGGGCGGACTCGGTCGTCTCCACGACGACCCCTTGCCCGAGGTCGAACGGATAGAACCAGAGCGGGAAGCGCCGGACGCCCGCGAGGATCTCCTCGCGGGGCATCGGGTCGAGGGGCGGGGTCGCGGAGGGCATGCTTCGGGCGAGAGTATCGCGGCGCGCTGCCGGGGCGTGTACGATCCCGCCGCAGTTCGCAGCGGCGGAGTCCGGACAGGGCTCGAGTGCGCGATGAGCGCGGAAGGACGGGTCGGATGGGCAGGTTCGGAGCGTGGGTCGCGTGCGCGGCGGCCGCGGTCGCGGGCGGTCTCGCGGGCGGGGCGGCGGCGGCCATCGACCAGGTCGGCCCCGGCGAGGGGACGGTCGGCACCGTGCTCACGATCACGGGGTCCGGGTTCGGCACGAAGAAGCCGAAGGTGTCGCTCAGCGACTTCGAGTCCCCCGGCTTCCTGCCGCTGAAGGTGCTCTCGTTCTCCGACACCGAGATCACGGCGCAGGTCGTCCCCGGCCGCGGCAAGACCGCGGCGCGCGGCGGCCTGTTCGCCGTCCTCGTCTCGAACAAGGACGCGCCCGAGGACTTCATCTCCGAGGACACGTTCAGGATCTCGGTCCCGTTGCTGGACGAGACGTCTCCCGCGACGCTCGCGCCGCGCGGAACGCTCACGGTGACGGGCAGCCTCTTCGGCACGAAGAAGGGGAAGGTCCTCATCGGCGGGAAGAAGGCCAAGGTCACGCAGTGGACGGACACGGAGATCCTCGCGACGGCGCACAAGAAGACCCCGGCCGGCACGCAGGACGTCACCGTGGAGAACATGATCGGCCAGGCGACGTTCGGCGACGCGGTGGAGGTCGAGGAAGGCGACGGCGGCGGCGGCGGGAAGGGCGACACGTTCACCGGAACGATGACCGGCCGGATCGACGGCTCCCCCTACGCCGACTTCCGCCCGCGTCTCGAGGGCGAGATCAGCGACACCGGCGGGATCACGATGATCGCCGGCATGCGCCGCGGCCCCGTGATCTTCAACGTCGAGGTGGACGCGAACAACCTCGACCTCGACGCGGTGGGGCCTCTTCCGGGCACGACGTTCACCCCGAACTTCATCGAGGTCCGGACCGAGGACGACTCGACCGTCTGGCGGACCGCCGGCGCGGGGACCGTGACGATCTTCAAGGTCGCGAACGGGCGCTACTCGGGCGTGCTCCCCAACATCACGATGAACCGCACGTCCGGCACGGACGGGAACCCGACGCTCCAGATCAACGACTTCGAGTTCGACTTCGTCGTGCGGTGAACGGTGCGGTGAACGGCGCCGCGCGTCACTTCGCGACGGCGTTCCCGTCGACCCAGCGGTAGAAGCCTTCGCCCGACTTCTTTCCGAGCTTCCCCTCGGCCACCATCTTCCGCATGAGCTCCGGGGCGCGGTACTGGTCGCCCCGGAGTTCGCGGTGCAGGTGGTCGGCGATGGCGAGGCGCACGTCGAGCCCGACGAGGTCGGTCAGCTTGAGCGGCCCCATGGGGTGGCGGTAGCCGAGTTCGAGCGCGGTGTCGATGTCGGCCGCCGAGGCGACTCCCTGCTCGAGCATGCGGATCGCCTCGAGCCCGAGGCACACGCCGAGCCGGCTCGTCGCGAAGCCCGGGACGTCGCGGACCACGATGGGCGTCTTCCCGAGCGTCTTCGCGAGATCGAGCGCGCGGGCGAGGGTCTCGTCGGTCGTCTGCTCCGCGCGGACGAGTTCGAGCAGCGCCATGATGTGGACGGGGTTGAAGAAGTGGGTGCCGATCACGCGGCCGGGGTGCCTGCAGACCCCGGCGATCGCCGAGATCGGGAGCGACGACGTGTTCGTCCCGAGGAGCGCGTCGGGGCGGACGTGCTCCTCGAGATGAGTGAAGATCTTCTTCTTGAGGTCCAGGTCCTCGAAGACCGCCTCGATCACGACGTCGGCCGCGGCGGCGTCGGCGCAGAAGTCGGCCGAGGCGCGGAGCCGGGCGACGGCCGCATCGCGCAGCGCCGCGTCGAGCTTGCCCTTCTGGACCCCCTTGTCCATCTCGCCCCGGATCGCCGCGACGGCGGGGGCCGTGTCCACGCCCTTCTTGTCGCCGACGGCGACGTCGAACCCCGAGAGCGCGGCCACGTGGGCGATTCCGCGCCCCATGGTGCCCGCCCCGACCACCAGCATCTTCGCCATCGCGCTTGAGCCTCCCGAGCTCGCTCCTGAGACAATGTCTCCAAATCCGGCGTCCCGGGTTGCCGCGGGACGGGACGCCGTTACCATAGCGGGAGTCCGGCGTCTTCCCCCCAACGCCTCGGCCGCGTATTCCCGCAACGTCCGGGGTCGCGATCCGGGGATACGGGAAGACGACGAGCGGAGCCTCCGTGGTTGCGGAGGATCCCGCTGACAGGAGCACGATGCGACGAACTCATTCGGCCTTGAGGAGCGTGCGAGGGGCGGTCTGCAGGACGGTGCTCGCGGTCGGCGCGGTCGCCGCGTTCGCCGTCACGGCGGATGCGCACGGGGCGGTGCTCGACTTCTCGGCCATCGAGGCGCGGCTCGCGTCCGAGGCGGCCGATCCCGACACCCCTCCGGCGGAGGCGAAGGTCTACCGCGCCCTCCTGAAGGTCCTCGACAAGGAGCGCGCGAGCGACTCGCTGGCGTCCGACATCGGGAAGCTCGCCGCCGTCGCGAAGGCCGTGGACGGAAAGCTCGACGGCGACCGCACGCTGCGGAACCTCCTCGACGACGCGATCGACGAGGCCGAGCACCTCCTCGCCGGCCAGCCCGACGAGGTGTCGATCGCCCTCGGTCGCGTGCTCCCCGGCCGCGGCAGGGACAAGCTGGAGGCGAAGGCCCTGGCGGCCTACGACGCGTTCACCGACGGACGCGATTCCCGCGCGGACCGCCGCGCCGCGGTGAAGGCGTTCGGGAAGTCGGCGTCGGGGTACCTCGGCGTGCTCGCGAAGGCGGCGAAGACCGTCACGCGCCAGGGCGGACCGGCGCCGACGACGACGCCGGCGGAGGCGTCCCGGGTCTACACGTTCGTCGGGACCGGCGACGGCGGATTCAACGGAGACGGGCGCGAGGCGCGCCGCACGTCGCTCTACTTCGTGGACGAGTGCGCGTTCGGCCCGGACGGGCGGCTCTACATCCTCGACTGGAACAACCACATGGTCCGGTGCCTCGAGCCGGACGGGACCATCGCCCGCATCTGCGGGAGCGGCGTGCCCGGCGACAGCGAGGGCGAGCCGGGGGATACGGCGCTCAACCACCCGTCCGCGCTCGCGTTCGACGCGCAGGGCCGCGTCTACCTCGGCGCCTGGCACAACCACAAGGTGAAGGTCTACGACCCGACGGGCGCGGAGCCGACCGTCTACACGATCGCCGGCACGAGCCAGGGCTACTCCGGCGACGGCGGCCTCGCGACCGACGCGAAGATGAGCCTCACGCCGGGGATCCTCCGCCTCCCCGACGGCGACATCCTCATCACCGACGCGGCGAACCAGGTGGTCCGGCGCATCGCGCTCTCGAGCCCGCAGCAGGACACGAACGTGGCGGGCGTCACGGTCACGACCGGCGTCATCACGAACTTCGCCGGCACGCCGAAGACGTCCGGGTACTCGGGGGACGGCGGCGCCGCGACGTCGGCGCTGCTCACGTTCAGCAAGGCGCAGAACGCGGAGCCGGACGGCCGCATGGCGCGCGCCGAGAACGGCGACGTCTACGTCGTCTGCGGCGCCGGGAACGTCGTCCGCAAGATCGACGCGGGCGGCACGATCACCACGTTCGCCGGGACCGGCGTCGCCGGATACTCCGGCGACGGCGGCGCGGCCACCTCGGCGCAGCTCGACGGGCCGTCGGACGTGGCGATCGGCCCCGGCGGCGTCGTCTACATCTCCGACTCGAACAACCACGTGATCCGCCGCGTGGACGCGGGCGGAACGATCACGACGTACGCGGGCCTCGCGGCCAGCCCCGGCGCGCCCGGCGACGGCGAGACGCCCGCCGCGGCGCGCTTCCACCGTCCCGCGGGGCTCGAGACCGACGCCGCGGGGAACCTCTACGTCTGCGACCGGTACAACAACGTGATCCGCGTGATCTCGTCGGCCGCGCCCGGAGGTCTCGAAGTGCCGGTGGCCCCGTACGCGCTGCCGCTGCCCGCGGGCGGCGTCCCGCCGGAGCAGGGCCCGAGCGGCACGATCGACACGTATGCCGGAAGCGGCGTCCTCGGGTTCAACGGCGACGGGCGCCCGGCGCTCGACACCGAGCTCTACTGGCCGCAGGACGTGACCGTCGATCCGTCCTTCGGGCTGGTGTACTTCTGCGACTGGAACAACCACCGCATCCGCCGCGTGGAGTCGAACGGCACGGTCGCCACGGTGATCGGATCCGGCCAGCTCGGCGACACGTACGGTCCCGCGGCGAACGTGCGGCTCAACCATCCGACCGATCTCGTCTTCCACCCCACGACGGGCGAACTCTGGATCGCCGGCTGGCACACGGACAAGCTGATCCGCCTCGACGCCGCCTCGAACAACGTCGTGAAGATGGCCGGGACGTCCCGCAGTTTCAGCGGCGACGGCGGACCCGCGCTCACCGCGGAGCTCAATCTCCCCGCGAGCCTGAAGTTCGACGCTGCCGGGAACTGGTACGTCGGCGACGAAGGGAACCGGCGCGTGCGCTACGTGGACGGCCTGACGTCCACGATCTCCACGATCGTGGGCACGGGCGACACGGACCCGCTGGGCGACGACGGCCCCGCGGCGTCCGCCACGCTCGACCTGCCCGTGGGCCAGTCCGCGCAGCCCGGCGGCCGCGTGTGCCTGTCGCCGGACGACCGGTATCTGTACATCGCCGACACGAACCATCACCGCGTCCGCCGCGTGGACCTGCTGGACCCGCAGCGCACGATCACCACGATCGCCGGGCGCGGCGTCTCCGGGTTCGACGGCGACGGCGGCCAGGCCACCGCCGCGGCGCTCGACTCGCCGGTGGACGTGGACTGCGACGCGGCAGGGAACGTCTACATCGCGGACCGCGACAACCACGCGATCCGCAAGGTCACCGTGGCGACGGGCGTGATCTCGACGGTCTGCGGCGACGGGATCATCGGCTACACCGGCGACAAGGGCGCGGCGGCCGACGCGCGCCTGAACCAGCCGAGCGGGATCTTCGTCCACCGCGCCTCGGGACGCATCTACGTGGCGGACACCTACAACGGGGTGATCCGCGTCATCTGGGAGTGAAGTGACCGCCGCGCGACGGATCCGGACCGTGTTCGTCTGCGCGGCGCTCGCCGGGGCGCTCGCGTCTCCGCGTCCCGCGGCGGCGCACGGCGGGGGCGTGCTCGACCTCGAGGCCCTCGAGGAACTCGTGGACGACCGCGTGTTCGCCGCGGTGGGCCGCGAGTTCCGCATCTACCGCTCGCTCGACCGGGCCCTCGCCCGCGAGATCGAGGTGCCGCTCGTGGACGAGCTCGCGAAGCTCCGCGCCGTCGCCCGTGCGTGCCGCACGCAGCTCTCCGCCGACGCCGAACTCGTCGCCCTGCTCGCGAACGGCCTCGGGCAGGCCGACGTGCGCCTCGCCGAGGAACCCGCGCAGGCGGCGGCGATCGTGCGGTCGCTCGAACGCCCCGGCGACCGCGCCGCCGTGCTCGCGATGGCGGGGGACGCGGAAGCGGACGCGGCGAGCGGGCGCGCGGCGCACGACGACGTCGAGCGCGCGGCGCGCTTCCTCGAGTCCGCGAAGCGGTTCGCGAAGGCGGGGCGCCTCGCGCGGAAGCTGATCGCGAAGCAGATCCGGCGCGGGTCCCCGGGCCAGCCGCTCGAGCCGGGCGATCCGGGCACGATCGACACGTTCGCCGGCTCCGGAGCCCCCGGGTTCGATCCGGCCCCGCGCCCGGCGCTCCAGGCATCGTTCTACTTCCCGGCCGACGTGGCGATCGACCCCGCGACCGGGCGGCTCCACGTGGCCGACCTCAACAACAACCAGATCCGCATGCTCCGCGAAGACGGCGCAGTCGCCGCCGCGGTCGGGACCGGCGCGCTCGGCGACGAACTCGGCACGGCGGCGGAGACCAAGCTCCATCACCCGACCGGCGTCGCGTGGGACCCGCGCGACGGCGCGATGGTGATCTCCGGCTGGCACTCGTCGCGCATCCTCCGCGTGGACGCGGCGACGACGATCGTGAGCTACCTCTCCGGCGACGGAACGCTCGGCTTCGCCGGAGACGGCGGACCCGTGCTCGGCGCCATCCTCGACTATCCGTCGTGCGTCGCCTTCGCTTCCGACGGGGCGTTCTTCATCGGCGACCAGGGGAACCGCCGCGTCCGCGCGGTGTCCGCCGCGGGCGCCATCTCCACGATCTGCGGCACCGGCGCGACCGGTTTCGCCGGCGACGGAGGACCCGCCGCGCAGGCGGAGCTGTCTCTTCCCGGCGGCGACACCGCGGAGCCCGCCGGGCGCGTGTGCATGTCGCCGGACGGGCGCTGGCTCTACGTCGCCGACACCGACAACCACCGCGTGCGCCGGATCGACCTCGGAGACCCGCAGAAGACGATCACGACGTTCGCGGGCGACGGCACGGCGGCGAGCGCCGGCGACGGGGGCCCCGCGGTCGCGGCGTCGCTCTGGTCGCCCGTGGACGTCGAGTGCGACGACGACGGGAACGTGTTCGTCTGCGAGCGCGACGGCTGCCGCGTCCGTCGGATCGACGCGGGCGGCACGATCACCACGGTCGCGGGGAGCGGCGTGCGCGGCTTCGACGGCGACGGCGGACCGGCGACGGCCGCGGAACTCGACGGTCCCGTGGGCATCTGCGTGGACCGGGTCCGCGGGCGGCTCTACATCGCCGACACGCTGAACCACGTGATCCGGGTGGTGTGGGAATGAGCGGCCCGGCCGAAGCCGGTGCTCCTGACGCGGCGCGGGAACCGGCCGCGCGGCGCGGGCGGTTCGATGCGCCACTCGCGGATTCGCCCGCTGCGAAGCGCAGCGGTCGTCCACCGCGGCGGCGCGGGAGGTCCGAGGCGAGCGCCCTGAGTTCCGTCTTCGGGCGGGTCGTCCTGTCGTTCGCATGCGTCCTCGCGGTCGCAGCGACATCCTTCGCCGCCGACATCGACCTCTCCGCCGTCCGCTCGCGGATCGACGAAGGCATCGCCGCGTCGCAGAGCGATCCCCCGCTCCGCCGCGCGTACGAAAAGCTCGCCGCGCGCCTCGATCGCGCCGACGCGCCCGGCCTCGCCGACGACTTCGCGAAGCTCGACGCCGTCGCGCGCGCCGTGCGCGGTCCGCTCGACGCCGACGCGGCGCTCCGCGCCGCGATGGACTTCGCGCTCCGCGAGGGGGAGTCCCTCCTCGACGACGACGAGTCCGACGCCGCCCTCGCCGTCGCCGAGTCCCTCTCGCCGAAGGCCGTGCGCCGCGGCGACCGCACGATCCTCCGCGGCCGCGACGAGTCCGACCACGCCGAGGTCCTCCGCCGCGACGACCGCTACGCCGACGCGTGCGCCGCGTCGATTCGCGCAGCCGGACACTTCGCCGACGCGCGCCGCGCCGCCGGAAGATCGGCGCGCTCCGTGGATCGCGGCACTCCGCGGTGGCACACGGCGCTCTCGAACATGGGCGGCGAACTGCTCTCCGTCTGGTCCGCGCCCGGCGAGGTGTTCCCTCTCTACGTGTGCGGCGCGGCGGACGCCGAGGGCGGCATCTTCCTCCGCGGGGCGCCGGAGGGCTTCGTCCGCATCCCGACGGGGAAGGACGAGGACTTCTGGTGGACGACGGGCATCCCCGGCGACGGCGTGTGGGCCGTGGGCACGAACGGCGCGTGCGTCGTCTACGACCCGGCCACGGGCGACGTGACCGACCGGCCGACCGGCGTCGCGTCCACGCTCTACGGCGTGTGGGGCGCGTCCGCGTCGGAGGTCTGGGCCGTCGGCGTCGGGCCGCAGTCGTCGGGGCTCCGCCCGACCCTGCTCCGGTGGGACGGCCAGGCGTGGGCGCCCGCGCTCGTCCCGCCGACCGCGGAGGGCGCCGCGCTCTACAAGGTGTGGGGCACCGCCGCCGACGACGTCTGGGCGTGCGGCACGCTGGGAGTGCTCCTCCACTTCGACGGCGTCGCGTGGACGCACGTCCCCTCGGGGACCTCGTCCACGCTGCTCACCGTGCACGGCGCGTCGCCGCGGATCGCCGTCGGCGAGGTGCTCACCGCGCACGTCGTCGAGCGGAACGACCGGCCCGGCGCCGTCGGCTCGTGGCAGGAGGTCGCGCTGCCGCCGGACGCCCGGTCCGCGGCCGGGGTCTTCGTCCCCGAGCGCGGCGACGCATGGGCATGCGGCTACTTCGGCACGGTGATGCGCCGCACGGCGCGCGGGTGGAAGCTCGTCACCGACGCGCCCGCGGGCACGGGCATCGACCTGCACGCGGTCCACGTCGACGGCGCGGGCGGAGTGTGGATCGCCGGCGGCGACATCTTCGACGGCGGCTCGGGCACGCTGCTCTACCGCGGGCCGCGCACGCCCCCGACCACGATCGTCCCGCAGGCGCGCTTCGCGGAAGACGTCGCGCCGATGCTCTACGCGAACTGCGCGTACACCGGCTGCCACATCCAGCCGTTCGTGCTCCCCGACCTCGAGACCCCGGAGTCCGCCCTCGCCACCGCCGTCGCCCGCCCGAGCATCCAGTCGGCGCTCCTCTTCGTCACCCCCGGCCGCCCGTCGCGGAGCTACCTCTGGCACAAGATCCTCGGCACGCAGGAACAGGTGGACGGCTTCGGCGATCGCATGCCCCAGGGCGAAGACCCCCTCGCCCCCGCCGACCTCGAACTCGTGCGGGCGTGGATCCTCGAAGGCGCGCCGAGGTAGCCGCGGTCTCAGGCCGGTCGAGGCGGAGTAGTCCGAGATACAAGGTGAGCGCCCGGAGTCCCGTCTTCGAGCCGGGCCGTTCTGTCCCGCCGACGGCGGAAGCGCCCGCCGCGAAGTGCCGCGCGTCTCGGCCGCGCCACACGCAGGCAGACATCTCTTCGCTCGCCGCCCGCATCGCCGGCTCGACGTCGCCCGCCTGCGAATCCCGATACCGGCCATTGACAACGGGCGGTTCTCCCCGATCCTCATGAGGTCGCCCGGTCACCCGGCGTGCTGCATTGTGGGTGCAGCGAGCAGGGTCCGGCGGCTCGGGAACTGATCTCGTGGATCCAATGGACGGGCGGAAGGTTCAGCGGCACGGAGAGCGGGAACTCTCCGGTCCGCTGATTCTCGACTGGCAGCGCGCGATCGAAGCCGGCGTCCCGACCGTCTGGAGCAGTGTCAGATCCTGCGCCGTCCGCGCGATCGAGTGCGCGTCCCGCGGGGACCGCCGGGCACGGCAGGAGGCCGAGGATCTCGCGGACGACTTCGTGACCGCCGATATGAAGTCCGGCGGCAGGTCGATCCTTGCCGCGCCTCCCGAGCTCGAGACCGGCCGCTGGATGCACGGAGTCGCCATGGTCCTGCTCATGCGGTGGCGGGCCCGTCCCGATCGCGGATTGCGGACCCTGGATGGGATCGACGTGGCGGGGGCGAAGCAGGACTTCGGCGACGAAGCCGCTGTCGTCCGATCGGTGAACGATCTCGACCTCGCCAGCCTCACGCCGCGACAACGCGAGGCCGTGCTCGCCCACCGCGGCGCGGCGTCCGTCCACGACATCGCCCGCCAACTCGGCGTAGATCCCTCGCGTGCGCGCGAACTGATCGACGTCGCGGTCCGCCGCCTGAGCGAAGCGGTGAGCGGCGCGCCGCGCGCTCCGGCGGCTCCCTCTGCACCAGCCGATCGGTCCTGGGCGCGGGACGCTGCCAACGACCCGTCACTCGCATCCGACCCGGAGCTGCAACGGATGCTGGAACTGTTCGCCTCAGGACTCAGCCACCGGGAGATCGCCGCGCAGATCGACTGGCCGGCCGGGCGTCCGAAAGATCCGCGGGAGGCGGTCCGGCAGCGGCTCCGTCGAGCACGCGATCGGTGGGAGGGGATCCACCCCGACGCCGTACCCCCCTCCCCCACGGAGCGGTGACTACATTGGTGAACCCCGGACTGGCCGCCCACGTGAGCGCAGGCGGCAGCAGTGCGGGCGACTGGAGGAACGGCAATGAGGCATGCGGGACTTGTGGCGCTGTCCTTGGCCCTCGCGAATCTCGGCGCGATCCGTGCGCTCGGAGCGCCATTCAACTGCACGGCCATGTCTGCATTTCACGACACGCAGAGCGGCTACGTGCTGCTCTGCGGGGGCGACTGCCCGCCGAACGATGCCAACAACACCTGGCTGTGCAGGTCGACGACCTTCTCCGTGCCACCCGCGCAGGGAGGCGGCACCGTCACGGTCTGTGCCTGCCAGCACTGGTACGACTCTGATCCAAACGATGAGCATCCGCCCGTGGAAGTGGGGGCCGGCATCAACGACGTCGCAGACGCACCGTGCAGGCTGATCATACGGGAGATTCCCGACCCTGGGATCCCAGGCAGCTCTACCATCAACCTGGGCTGCGTGACCGTGAACTGCGCCAACACGTGTCCAGCTCCGGTTGAAGTGTTCAATCCCCTGGAGGAGGATCCGTACTTCGTATGCGTCTGCCCGTGACCGGAGAACCTGTGACGCGGGGTCGAGCGCTTTCCCTGGTCATCTCGGGGGTTGCCGGCGCACTCGTTGGACACGTGATCGTGCGCGGACTGGCGTCGGCCGCAGTCGAACGCGAGACCCAGCCTGTCGCGGGAGTCGTCGACGAGGCGGATCAGGCAGCGTCACCCGACCGACAGGTCGCTCCGGAGATCTCGCCGCCTCCAGTGAACGCTGGAGTCACGCTCGAGGACCGCCTGCTTCCGGTCGCCCTCGAGGCGAGACCGCGGCCTGTGTCGGCTGCGACGAGATCCCTCGCGGAGCGGCGCGGAGAGGCTGGCGCAGCCGTGCGTCACCAGCAGGACTGGGTCGAGCCGCTGTTCCCGATCGGCCGCGAGATCGTCGATACGATTCTCGCGACACAGGGCCTCGTGTACGAGACGCACGAACTTGCGGTCCGTCGGCGTCGCGAGCGAGGTGCTCCGCCATGGGCGCTGGCGGAGTTCCATGTGTTCGGAGTCGGGGCTCCCGCCCGCCTGATCGTGGGCGCCGACTTCGACATCGATCTCACGGCACCTCAGGCGCAGCGGATGCTGGCGGAGCATCGCGGGAGCGCCGTGCGCGCCGGCGAAGGAACGGACGACGTCTTCCTCCCGGCCGAACTCGATCGCCGCGGAGCCGTCGTGGCTGCGCATGCGGCGATGCTCGCGCTGCACGACCGGAATCTGTGGAGCATCGACGACCACGGAGCGATCGAGCTCACCAGGGAGCGTCTGAGAATCTGGCCTCGGAACGACCCGGCAGTCGAGCGTGACGTTCGGGATCGATCCGCCATCCACGACGAGTGTGTGCGGAGGATCAGGGAGATGCTGCACTAGCAGCGCACGGGATGAGTCGAGTTCATCTCGCAGTCGCGGCCCTCGCGGGGTGCCTGATCAGGGTCGCGATGGCGTCGTTGACCCATGAGGTCGGGCCGCCGATGGCGCCTCCGGTGGTCGGCCTGGGCGGATCCGATGCGGTCCGAGTCGCATCAGCGCGTCGGGCACTCGACGCCGCGGATGCCGGTGCGTCGGCGCCGGCCCGCATCTCCCGCGAGTTCGGGGCTGCTCCGCGAGGCCCGGAACCGGCTGAGTCGCCGCAGTCCGCGGATGAGCAGTTCATCGATCGTGTGCGGACGATCTACGAGTCGGCAGGAATGCAGGCTGAGTTCGCCAAGGTGTTCGGGGCGGCCCCGTTGTCGCGAAAGCTCACGGCAACGCTTGTTCCTCATGGCCTGAGTCCCGAGATCGACAGTCACGTCGCGCTCAAGGACCTTGCGGCAGTGAACCGTGCGATTCGATCGCCGCTCTCCTCCGGGAAGTTCGGATGGATCGCCCTCGGGAACGGCGGCGGCCTGTGGCGCACGACGGTCGGGACCGAGACTGGCGGGCCACGGGGTTCGGTGCGGCACCGGGCCGATCGCGCACTGTTCGAGTCCGGACGGTGCAGACCCGGGGCTGGCGCGCGAACAGGGCTGCCGGAGGCGAGTGCTGCGCAGGTCAGCGCGGTGGAGGAACTGCTGCGGGAGTCCGACGCGGCGCTCGATCGCTGTGACAGGTCACTATGGGTCGCGCTTCACGAGCCGGGTGCGGAGTCCCGCGCGATGTCATTTGATCCGGCCGAGACTGCTGCGGCGATGCTCAAGGACGGGCGATTGACGGTCGTGCGCCGAGGACTTGTTCGGGATCTGGACGACGCGATCGAGAAGCTTGCGCGGTCCGATGAGGTGTTGACAGGTCGGCTGATGGCCGAGCTCGGGCGCCGATGATCCACGTGCTCTCCGGCGCGACTTGGTGCGTTGTCGGCGCACTGAAACTCGCAGGCGGCTCGTTCGGTCCCCCTCAGAGCGCGCTCCACGTGGCTGCCGGTGCGGTCGAGTGCGCGGTGGGCACCTGGCTGGCAGTTCGGGGCTTGAAGTCGCCGTGGCCGCCAAGGATCGCGACAGTCGTCGGACTCATGCTGTTGGCAGGCGGCGTGGTCCTCGACCCCGTCGGTGATTCTTGCGGATGCCTCGGCGTCGTGCAGACCGAGCCGGCCCACCGGATCGGAGCCGCTCTCGCTCTGACGCTTCTCTCCATCGCAGCGCTCACGGCTACATCGGAGCCGTCCGCCCCCGGTCGTCGAGTCGAGGGGCGTCCGCCGCGCTGAAAGCGAGTCTCCCCATGGATTCTCCATGGTGATCCGATCCTCCGCAGAGCCCCCCCTGGGCGAGGATGCGACAACTGTCCGGAAGCCTGAATCTTGCCGGCAGTCTGTGCATCCTCGGCGGCGCGAACCTGCTCCTGGCGAGCTTCGAGTTCAGGAGGTCGCCCGCCCGCGAGGCGCAGCCGTAGGGGAACTCGCTGGCGACTTCAGCCGGCACTGCGAGCACGGCTCCGCCGGATCAGTGGCAGGAGCGCGCTCGATGCAGCCGCTGCCGCCGCCGCGAGCATCGCCATGCCGAAGGCGGCGATCGGCAGGCCGGTGACGTCGGCCATCCGGTCGAGGTCGTTCTGGCAGCCGAAGCTGCCGTTGCCCTGGTACGTGACGCGGGCCTCGTGGGAGAAGGCGAGGCGCGCGGCGAAGACGGCGCCGCCGCCGACGAGGAGCGCGCCGGCGAACGCGAGCGCGGCGCGGTGGCCGGTCTGACGGTGCTCGTGCTCGGCGTCCGGCGCGGGCCGCGCGGCGCGGAGGAG
>JAJVHW010000163.1 GCA_022072415.1 Planctomycetota bacterium | reverse complement strand
AGCTCCCGACTCGGAGCATGGGCGACTGCGGCGAGAGCTGGGTCCGGCGCGAGCCGGGACCGCGGGACAGATTGCAGCGCCCCCTCCAGCGGATGCACAACATGCACCGGAGCCGAGCGGCTCCACCAAGAGTGCGGATGGAAGCGTGCAGTGGGAGCGGATCGCGGAACGGATGGGCGACCGTCGGCACGGTCGCTCGGCATTGACACGGCTGGCCTTCTCATGGAAGCTCTCGAAATCTCGAAAACTCAACCACACCGCGAGTGAGGCGTCGGCTCCCGAGACTCCGCCAGCGTGCGGAGTATCCGAGCTTGAACGGGCGTTCCCCCCTGCGTTCCGCCCGGAGCAGAAACTCGGGGCGGCGGGGAGTTTTCGAGTTTTCGAGAGCTGTCCCCGAGGGAACCTGAGGGCGCAGACCGCGTCCAACGGGGTTTGCGACCGCCGTCGTCGTCCCTGTGGCCGGGAGGCTCCCATGCAACGTCGTTTCCTCGTCCCGCTCGTCCTCACCGCCGCCGCCGCCCTCGCGGCGTTCGGAGTCGTCCACGCGCAGGAGGCGGCGCAGATCGCCGAGAAGCTCGCGGTTCTCCGCGACGCGGCGGCCGACCGCGACCCGGACGCAGCCGAGCGCGCGTTCGCCGCGTTCGACGCGGCGCAGCCCGGGCAGGACACGCGGGACGAGGGGGCGATCCTCCTCGCGAAGACGCGGCTCCTCGCCGGGCGCGCGGCCGAGGCCGCGGAGGCCGTGCGGGGCGTCGTCGCGCGCACGGAGTCGCCGTGGCACGTGAAGGCGCTCTACGTGACGGCCGAGGCCGCCGCGCGGCGGCGGGGATGGGGCGAGGCGGCCGACATCTACGCGCGGCGCGTGGAGTTCGCGTCCTCCGACCTGCACAAGGGCGAGATCGCCGCGCTCCACCGCGAAATCGCGGACGCCGCGTTCGACGGATGGATCGTCAAGGACGAGCTCGGCCGCGAGACGCGTGCGAAGGACTGGGCCGTCGCCGCCGAGTTCTACGGCAACGTCGTTGCGCGCCACGTGGACGAGAAGGACCGCGCCCTCGTGTGGAACCGCTGGGCGAAGAGCCGGTTCGAGTCGGGCGACGTCGCGGGCGCCGAGTCCACGTGGCGGGCGCTCCTCGAGAAGGGCGCCGGCACGTTCACGGCCGACACGCTCTACGGCATCGGCTCGTGCGAGCTCCGCACGGGGCGGAACCCCGAGGCGCGGGCGACGTTCGAACGCCTCCGCAAGGACCACCTCGACAGCCCGCTCGCCGCGCCCGCGCTCCGCCGGATCGGCGAGGCCTTCGCGGCCGAGGGCGGGTCGAGCGACGCGACCGACCGCGCGGTCGCCGCGTGGCGCGAGTTCCTGCGGCTCCATCCGCAGCACGAGGAGGCCCCCGACGTCGCGTGGCAGGTCGCGATGCGGCTGCAAAACCACGGGCGGACCCGCGAGGCCGCCGACGCGTTCCGCGACGTGGTCGCGCGGTTCCCGGACCACAAGATGTCGCCCGACGCGCAGATGGCCGTCGCCGGGCTTCACTCCGACCTTCACGAATTCGACCGCGCGATCTCCGAGTACCAGGCGCTCCTCGCGCGCTGGCCGAACCACTCGAACTGGCAGTCCGCGCGCGACGGAATCGTCGGTGCGGCGTTCGCCAAGGGCGAGGTCGCGTTCGCCGAGGACCGCCGCGCCGACGCGAAGGCGGCGTACGAGGCGTTCCTCTCCGCCCACGAGAACGACGCCCGCTGCGCGGACGCGCGGCACCGGCTCGGCGAGCTCGCCGCGAAGGACGGCGCCCACGCGGCGGCCGTCGAGGCGTGGCGGCTCTGCGCCACGAAGCACGAGAAGCGCCCCGCCGCCCCGCGGTCGGTGCTCCGCATCGCCGAGGCGTACGAAGGCCCGCTCGCCGACCTCGACAAGGCGCTGGCGGCCTGGGAGGAGCTCGTCGCGAAGTGGCCCGGCTCGGGCGAGGCGCAGCGCGCCCGCGACGTGCTCGTCCAGATGAAGGGGAAGAACCTCGAGCTCCGCGTCGCGCGCCCGTTCCGCACCGACGAGGCGCCCGCGGCGTCGCTCCGCGTCCGCAACGTGCCGCGCCTCCGGATGAAGGCGTACAAGGTGCGCCTCGACGAGTACGTGCGCCGGAAGGGCGGCTTCGAGGGCGTCGGAGACGTCGTCGTGGACGTCGTGAAGCCCGACCACGAATGGGACTTCGACGTGCCGGAGTACGGGAAGTACCGGATGCTCGACCGGAGCCTTCCGCTCCCCTTCAAGGCGCCGGGCGCGTGGATCGTGACCGCGGCCGACGACGAGCTGACCGCGACCTTCCTCGCCGTCGTCTCGGACCTCGGCGTGATCGTGAAGTCGGCGTCGAACCAGTCCCTCGTCTTCGTGTGGGACGAGCGCACGGGACAGCCCGTCGAGGGCGCGCGGGTCGCCCTGCTCTCGGGCGGCGAAGGCGTGACCGGCGCGGACGGCGTGTGGCGGAAGGACGACGCGGCCTCGGCGTCGCAGGTGATCGTGACCGGCCGCGGCGCCCACGACGGGCACGGCGCGTTCGGCTCCGCGTCGGCCGCGGGCGCGACCGCGTTCGGATACACGACGAAGACCTACCTCTGGAGCGACCGGCCCGTCTACCGCCCCGGTCAGACGGTCCGCCTCCGCGCGATCGTGCGGCGCGAGCACGGCGGGCGCTACGTCACCGAGGCGAAGCTCCCCGTGCATCTCCGCGTGATCGATCCGCGCGGCGCGACGCTGCTGGAGCAGCCGTTCGAGACCGACGAGTTCGGATTCATCTCCCACGACCTCGCGCTCGCGCCGGAGCCGTCGCTCGGCGAGTACACGGTCCAGGCGCTCCTCGACGGACGCGCGGAGACGCAGGGCTTCGAGGTCCTCGCGTACAAGAAGCCGGAGATCCTCGCGGAGGCGGTGCCCGAGAAGGGGACGTACCTCTCCGGCGACACGGTGAAGGCCACGGTGTCGCTCCGCTACGCGGTCGGCGGCGTCGTGTCCGGGGCGCCCGTGAAGTGGACGCTCATGCGCGGGCCCTTCGCGTTCGACGCGTCGGTCCACGAGGCGTTCGCGTGGTTCTTCCGCGACGCCGCCCGCGACGCCGAGCGCGCGCGGCGCGCCGAGGAGGGGCAGGAGATGATCGCCCGCGGCGACGGCGCGACCGACGCGTCCGGGAAGCTCGAAGTGTCCTTCCCGACGGCCGCGGTCGAGCGCGACCACACGTACGTCCTCCTCGTCGAGGCGACGGACCCGAACCGGCAGGTCGTCCGCACGTCGATGTCGGTGCCCGTCACCACGCGGGGCGTCCACGTCCTCGTCCGCACCGAGCGGAAGGTGATCCGCCCCGGCGAGGCGCTGAAGGCCGAGCTGACCACGGTGGACCCGCAGCACGTCCCCGTCGCGATGGCGGGGAAGGTGCGCCTCATCCGCAGGCGGCTCGAGGCGCAGCGCTACGTCGAGGACGTGGTGAGCGAGGCCGACGCGGCCACCGACGCAGCCGGGCGCGCCGTCGCCGAGGTGAAGGCCGCGAAGGCCGGCGACCACGTGATCCGCTTCGTCGGGAAGGACGCGCGGGGCCGCGAGGTCTCGGGCGAGACGATCGTCACCGTGGCGGGCGACGCGGAGGACCTCGCGAAGCAGGCGCGGCTCGTCGCCGACCGCGAGTTCTACAAGGAGGGCGACGTCGCGAAGGTGTTCGTGAACGTGCCGAACGCGCCGGCTCCCGTGCTCCTCACGTGGGAGGGCGAGCGCGTCCTCGAGCACCGCGTCTTCGTGGCGTCGGAGCGCGCGAACACCATCGAGATGCCGCTGAAGGCGGAGCACGCGCCGAACGTGTTCCTGCGCATGGCGTCCGCCCGCGGCGGGTCGCTCCACGAGGACGGCGACGAGGTGGCGGTCTTCCAGTACCTCGACGTGAAGGTCGAGGCCGATCCGCAGGAGACGAAGCCGGGCGGCAAGGTGCGCCTCACCGTCACGACGACCGACCAGAGCGGGCGTCCGGTCCGCGCGCAGACCGGCGTGGACGTGGTGGACGCGGCGATCCTCCAGATCCGACCCGACCGCTCGGGGCAGGTGAAGCCCTTCTTCTACGACCAGCGGCGCACGCACGGCGTGCGCACCGGCGGCGGCGCGGCGCTCCCCGCGCTCACGCGCCCGACGAACAAGGACCTGCTCTTCGAACAGATGCGGCGCCTCGGCAAGGAGAAGTTCCGCGAGATGCAGGAGGCCGTGCGCCTCGGGCGCGAGGCCCTCGAGCGCGGCGAGAACGACCGCGCCGTGCAGGAACTGCGGAAGGCCCTCGAGATCGCGCCCGGGAACTACGAGGCGCGGTCGCTCCTCGGGAAGCTCGAGGAGGCGAAGGAGGTCGAGAAGTCGCGGATGAAGAGGGAGTCCGCCGCGCCGGCGAAGAAGCCGATGGCGCCGCCCGCGGGATCGCCCGCCTCGCAGCCGGCGCGGCCCGGCGATGATGCGGCGGACCACAACGAGTCCGCCGACGATGCGGCAGTCGGCGTGGGCGGCGGGGGCGGCGGCTCCGGCGGCCGCTTCGGCGCGCGCCGCGGAGGCTCGGCCCCCAAGTCCAAGGACGCGAAGAACTCCGACAAGGGGGGCCTGAAGGCCGACTCCGACGGGTACGCGGAGGACGAGCGGCAGGGAGACATGCCCGCCGACGCGCGCGAGCCGGGCGATCCGCCGATGCCGGCGGAGACGGTCGCGCTGCTCGACTCGCTCAGCGCCGGCGGCGTCGACTCGGCGCGCATGCTCCAGCTCGCGGCCGAGTCGCCGGTGTTCGTCCCCGCGGACCTTCGCCGCCTGTTCGCCGACACCGCATGGTCCTCGCCGTCGGTCAGGACCGACGACCAGGGCCGCGCCACGGTGGAGATCGACCTTCCCGACAACCTGACCGAGTGGAAGGTCACCGCGCGCGGCGCGTCGGCGGGTCCGCTCGTCGGCGAAGGCGCCACGCGGTTCCGCACGCGGAAGAACGTCCTCGTGCGGCCGGACACGCCGCGGTTCCTCGTCCAGGGCGACACGACGACGCCGACCGGCACGGTCCACATGAACCTCGACGCCGAGCAGGAGGTGCTCGTGCGCTTCACGCCGACCGCGCTCGAGGGCACGGGCGAGGCCGAGCGCCGCCTCCGCATGGCCCCCGGGCAGGTGCGCGCGCTCGACGGCGGACTCCTCGCGAAGGACCACGGGCTCGGACGGCTCAAGATCGAGGCGCTCACGCCGGTCGAGAGCGACGCGGCCGAGGTCGGGCTGCCCGTCCTTCCGTTCGGGCTCCGGCGCATCGACGGCGCGAGCGGCATGCTCGTCGAGGAGGCGTTCGCCGAACTCTCGCTCCCCGAGTCGAGCGTCGCGGGCACGACTTCCGTCACGGTGACGATCTCGCCGTCCGTGGACCTCTCGCTCCTCGAGTCGCTCGCCTTCACCGGCGGCTACCCCTGGGGATGCGTCGAGCAGACGGTCAACCGCTTCCTCCCGGCGCTCGCGGCGCGCGAGGCGCTCCGCGGCTCGGGCTCGTGGGCCGAGCGTCTCGGCGCAAGCCTCGACGAGACGGTCCGCCGCGGACTCGCCGCGCTCTACTCGATGCAGCAGGACGACGGGTCCTTCTCGTGGTTCGGCGTGCGCGGGTTCGGCGTCGAGGGCCGCGTCGCCTCGGGCAGCGCGCAGCCGCAGATGACCGCCTACGCGGTCCTCGGGTTCGCCCGGGCCGAGCAGGCCGGCTTCGCGGTGTCCGTCTGGAACCGGGACCGCGCCGTCGCCGCAGCGAAGAACCTCCTCCGCGGCGCGAGCGCGGAGGACCGGGCGTTCCTGCTCTATGCCCTCTCCTTCGCCGGCCAGGCCGAGATCGAGCCGCTGAACGCGCTCTTCCGCGAGCGCGCGACGCTCTCGCCCCGCGCCACGGCGCTGCTCGCGCTGACGATGCAGCGCACGGGCCGTCCCGGCAACGCCCTGGAACTCGTGCGTTCCCTCGAGTCGAAGGCCGCGCGCAGCGACGGCCTGGCGTCGTGGTCCGCGCGGGACGCGAAGCGCGAGGATCCGCGGAGGATCCCCGTCGCCGCCGACGCGGAGCCCACGGCGTACGCGCTGCTCGCGTTCCTCGTCTGCGATCCGCAGAGCATCTTCGTGGACGACGCGGCCGCGTGGCTGATCCGAAGCCGCCGCGGGCCCGCGTGGAAGTCCACGCGCGACACGGCGGCCGCGGTCGAGGCGCTCGCGTCGTGGGCGAGGCTGAAGGGCGTCGCCCGCGCCGCGGGGGACGTCGAGGTGTTCGTGAACGGCGAGCACGCGCCCTCCGCGCGGATCGCGTTCGGCGGGGCCGGGAAGCCGGTCGATGCGCCCGTCACGACCGAGCTCGACGCGGCGAAGTTCCGCGCCGGGAAGAACCGGATCGTCCTCCGCCGCTCGGGCGCGGGGCGCGTGGTGTGGTCCGCGATGGCCTCGGCCGTCGAGGCGCCCGGGAAGGACGGGATCGCCGCGGGCGGGACCGTCCTCCGCGTCGCGCGGAGCTACAGCGAGCACCTGCCGCGGCCGCTTCCGGGAGAGAAGGTCGAGGAGCGGATCGCCGCCGGGTGGAGCGTCGTCGTGCCGGCGAAGCGCCCGGCGCGCTGGGACGGCCGTCCGCTCGCCGCCGCGGCGACGGGCGACAAGATCAAGGTCACCCTCCGCGTGTCCACGACCGATCGCGCGGACTTCGTGCTGGTCGAGGACATGCTCCCGGCGGGCTTCGAGGTGGTGTCCGGCTCGGCCGAGGGTCCGTTCGACCGCGAGGAGCGGCGCGACGACCGCCAGGCCTTCTTCCTCTCGCGCCTCGACGGCGAGACGACGCTCAGCTACGTCCTCCAGGCCATCCACCCGGGCGCCTACCGCGCGCTTCCCGCGGCCGTGCGCTGCATGTACGAGCCGGAGCTGAACGCATGGACCGTTCCCGCGTCGCTCCGCGTCGAGGCCGACGCCTCGAAGGTGCGCCGCGCGCCGACGCCCGACGAGATCACGCCCGACGAGGTGTGGGGCCTCGCCATGCGCGACCTCCGCGCGAAGTCCTGGACGACGGCGCGCGCCGCGATCGAGGGCCTGATGCAGCAGTACGAGCTTCGCCCGGAGGTCCTCGAGGAGGCGTGGGCCGCGCTCTTCCGGATCGGCGTCGAGACGAAGGACGCGCAGCTCCTCGTGAAGGCGCACGAGCAGCTCTCGGACCGCAACCCGCGCCGCGTGTCGAAGTCGGTCGAGGACCGCCGCCGGCTCGCCGACGCCTACCGCTCGCTCGACGAGCACGAGCGCGCGCTCGTCCTCTACCGCGACCTCGTCCGCGACCTCTCGGCCGACGGGTTCGCCTCGGCGCAGGCGTTCGCCCGCGTCGGAGATCCGTGGCGCGCGCGGTCGCTCGCGCTCGCCGCCCTGCTCCGGCTCCCCGACGTGTCGTGGACCGACGAGCTCGCGATGGCGCAGTGCCGCGGGACGCTGGCGATGCGCGCGCCGCTCCCCGCGGGGAAGGGCATGCGGCCCGTCACGTCGGCCGCGCAGCCGCTCATGCTCGACGAAGGCGTGCGGATGCTGCGCGCGTTCCAGTCGCACCGCGCCGCGTCGCCGCTCGCGCACGAGGCGGGGCACCTCTGCGTGCAGACGCTGCTGCGGATGGGGCTCGAGAAGGACGCCGTCGCCGAGGGCGGCACGTTCCTGCGCCGCCATGCCGAGAGCCACTACGCGGACGACGTCACGCTCCTCGTCGCGCAGGGGCACTTCCAGGCGGGGGACTACGATGCGGCGCTCGCGGCGTCGAAGTCGCTCCTCGACGGCCGCTTCCCCGTGCAGAACGACCCGAAGCGGCGCGAGCCGTCGGAGTTCCGCACCCAGGCGATCCATCTCGCCGCGAAGGTGGCGCACCTGCGCGGGCAGTTCCCGCAGGCGATCGACCTCTACCGGCAGGTCGCCGGGCTGTTCCCCGACGCCGCCGATGCTCTGGCGTTCCTCACCCGCGAGGGGCTGGAGCTCCGCGAGGTCGAGACGGCGCTCCCCGGCGAGAGCGCGAGGATCCTCGTCCGGCGGAGGAACGTGGCCGAGGCCAGGTTCGACGTCTACGCGGTGGACTTCATGATCCTCTACGCCGTGCGGCGGAACCTGAGCGCGATGAACCGGATCGACCTCTCGGGGATCGAGCCCGTGCAGCGCGTGACCGCCGCCGGCCGCGGGAATCCGTCGCAGTGGACGGAGGACTTCGTCGAGGTGCCCGTCAAGGACCGCGGCGTCTACCTGGTCGTCGGCCGCGCCGGAGGGCACGAGGCGTCGAGCGTCCTCCTCGTCTCCGACCTCGAGCTCTCCGTGCAGGAGTCCGGCGGGCGCCTCCGCGTCTACGCCACCGACAGGCGCACCGGGAAGTCGGTCCCCGAGGTCTACGTGAAGGTCGGCGACGGCTCGACCATCCGCGCGCAGGGCTTCACCGACGCCCGCGGCGTCCTCGACGTCCCGGCCGTCGAGGGGAGCTTCTCGGTGGTGGCCGAGAAGGACGGGAACGTCGCCCTCTGGCGGCGGTAGGGCCTCCGGAAGTCCGGAGTCCCACTCCGGGCGGCGCCACGGTAGCCTTCCGGCGTGCGTCGCGAGCCGCGCACCGGGAGGGTCCGATGGCGAGTTGTCCGAAGTGTCGCGCGACGGTTGACGAGTCGGCCCGCTTCTGCCTGAAGTGCGGCGCGCCGGCCCAAGCCGGAGTCCGTGCGCGTCCCGGTCGCTGGTCGGTGACGGACCTGGCGGCCCGCAAGACTGCGAAGTACATCGCGGCCGCGCGGACCTCTGTCATGGTCGTTGCCGTGCTCTCCGCGCTCGGCGCGTGGCTGTTCAGCGACGCGGTGGACCACCTCGAAGCCCGCCACATGCTCACCGGGCCTTCGCTCGATGACCTGATCGACCAGACGGAACGCGCGCTCGCCGACGCTGCCGAGGGGGATCGGATCTCCACCCTTCGCGTCATCGCGCGGATCCAGTGGGGGATCGTCGCTGCATACGTAGGGCTCTGGTTCTGGTTGCGGCGGAATCCGTTCGCCGCATCGGTGACCGCGGCCGCGATCTTCGTCGTCGTGGAGCTCGCCGCCGCGCTGGTCCACCCCCCGAAGCTCGGAATGCTGCTGCTCCTGAAGCTGCTCATTCTCGCCGGGCTCGTGAACGGCGTCGCCGCCGGGCTCATGCTCCGGAAGGTCGAAGCGCATGAGCGGGCCGACGCCTGATCCTGCGCGCCCGCCCGGCGACCGCACGACGCGCTGCCTCACGTGCCGCCATGAGCTTCCGTCCCATGCCAGCTATTGCCCGGGCTGCGGAACGGCGCTCGCGGCGGCGGTCCGTCGCATCGCGCGGGAGACCGGGGTCCGCGGAGCGTGGCTCGACTTGCGCGCGACCGTCGTGTTCTGCGCCGTCTACCTCCTTGCGGCGGTGGTCGGCGCCGCGCTGCGCGAAGAGGACGACCAGGGGGCGGAACTCGCGGCCAATGCACTGATGTCGGGCGTCGTTGCGGTCTGGTGGGCCCGCGGCGGGACGTCGCTCGCGGGTCTGTTCCGGTGGAGCGCGCCGGTCGGGCGCTGGTGCGCCGCCGCGGTCGCCGCCGCGATCGGCGCGTGCATCGTGAACTACGTCTGGCACGCGGCGCTGCGGGCAGGGACCGGACTCGAGATTCCGCGGGAAGCGCCGGGCGAAGGACCGCTCGCGACTGCGATCGCGTTGCGTGCGGTCCTCCCCGCGATCCACGAGGAGATTGCGTTCCGAGGCCTGATGCAGACGCGCCTCTCGAAATCGCTCCCCAAGGGCGACGGGACGTACGTCGCCGCGATGCTGTTCGCCGCCATCCACTTCGATCTCGGCTCCGCGCCGTACCTCTTCGGGGTGGGCGTGCTCCTTGCCTGGTTCCGCCGCCGGTCCGACTCGCTCCTGCCGTGCATCGTGCTTCATCTCTCCCACAACGCCGCGGTGCTGCTGTGGCTCGCAGGCCCGGCGGCGCGGTGACGGCCGGAGACGGGATACGACTCTCGCGCTCGCACTCCGTGCAGGCTAGCCTCGCTTGGCGGGCGCTCAGGCGCCGCGGGAGGGTCCGATGACCAACTGTCCGAAGTGCAATGCGGTCGCCGACGATTCCGGCGCGTTCTGTCCTTCGTGCGGGTCCTCGCTCACCGGAGCGGCCGCACCGGCCCCGGGACGGCGCCGCCTCGGAAACCTCGCAGTCGTCCAGCACGAGAAGCACACGAAGAGCGCGAGGTCATCGATCCTCATCGTGGCCATCCTGCTCGCGGCGGGGGGCGTCCTGATGTGGTTCCTCGTGAAGAAGGACGCGGACGAGGTGGCGAGGATCATCGGCGATCAGGACGTGGCGTCGAACCCGCACTTCCGGGAGGCGAAGCGTCTCGTGGCCCGAGCATGGCTCCTCGTGGCGTCGAACTTCGTCCTCGCGGCCGGGTTCGTCGGACTGTGGATCTGGGCCAAGAGGAACGCGTTCGGCGCCACGCTCACGGCGTTCATCGCGTTCCTCACGCTCGTTCTCGTGAATGCCGTGGTCGATCCGGCGACCATCGTCCAGGGAGTGATCGTCAAGATCCTCGTGATCGCCGCGCTCCTGAAGGGCCTCAAGTCGGGTCTCGCGCTGAGGAAGCTCGAACAGGGTGACCGAACCGGCGCCGCCTGATCCGAACGGCGCCGCATCCGCGCGGCGTGCGCGGCGTTGCCTGACCTGCGGGAGGGAGGCCGCCGAGGAGGCCCGATTCTGCGCGGGTTGCGGGTCGGCGCTCTCCGGCTCGGTCCAGCGCTCCCTCACGGAGACGCTCGGGCCGTGGCGCGAGCTGCGCACGTGCATCGTGTTCTATCTGATCTACCTCGCCACCGTGATCCCGGTTGCGTTGGCGGGCGAGGAGCACAGCGCATCCGCGACCCTCTTCGTCGGACTCCTCGACGCGGGGTTGATCGCCGCATTCTGGGCGGCAGGGAAGCCGTCGATCCGAGACCTGCTCCGTTTCGGGCCCCCGGCGCGGCGATGGACCGCGATCGGCATCGGTCTGCTCGTTCCGGCGCTTGCCGTCAACTTCCTGTACCACGCGGGCGTCGAGGGCGTGTTCGGCCTCGACGAAGAAGGGTACGCCGCGCCGTTCGAGCGGGAGGGGTACGGATTCGAGGTCACCGTATTCGCGATCTGCGTCATGCCCGGGGTCTGGGAAGAGATCGCGTTCCGAGGCCTGATCCAGCGCCGCCTCGAGGCGTTCGTCCCGTCCCGGGATGCGCTCTACGTGACCGCGATCCTTTTCGCCGTGATCCACTGCAGCGTGATCTCCGGTGCCTATCTGTTCGCGCTCGGCGTACTCCTCGGGCGGTTGCGCCGCGAGTCGGGCTCTCTCGTACCGGGGATGATCGTCCACGGCCTGCACAATCTTGCGGTGCTCGGATGGGAGGCGTGGCGTGCGTGAGGATGTGACTGATGCGATGGAGTACCGCGTGCGCCGCGGCGCGTACCTCGCCTGCATCGTCGGCTGGATCGGGTGCGTCGGCGCGTTCTTCGCTCTTCCCAACGGACCCCGCGACTCCGACTACGTCCTGGCGGGCCTGGGCGCGGCCGCGCTGCTTCCTGCGTTCGCGAGGTCGATCCGGGCGCTCGCCGGCCCCGCGGTCTGGCGAGTCGATGTCTCGGGGTTGACTGCAGGCGGCGCGCCGGTTCCCTGGGAGCAGATCGACGACATCTCCGGCGGGCGCGCGGTTCTCGGCGTCCCCGTGGCGCTCGCTGTGTGCGACGCCACCGGCGGCTTCGTGATCCCCGCGTTCGGTCGCCCTTCGATCGCCGAGTTGGAACGCATCGTCGCCCGACATGTGGAGCGGACGCACGCGACCTGTCACTCCGCGACGCCGGACGGCGAATTCCGACGCTACTCCTCCGTGCCGCCCGAGTTGGCCGAGATCGTGAAGCCGTACGCCGCCGCCGGAACCGCAGAGCGATGCTCGCTGTTCGTCGGCCCGCGATTCCGGAAGTCGGGCGTTGCACCGATCCTGTTCTGGGCGCTGATCGGGCTCGGCATCATCGCGGCGATCGGATTGATCGCGGACGCGCGGGAGACGGACAGGTCCCTCGGCGCGGGTATCGTGGCCGTCTCCGTCGCGGCCGGCGTCGTGGGCGGGCGCTGGCTCATCCGGAGAGCGAGGCGGGGTCCGCCTCAGTGGCTGTTGGTGCACCCCGGCGGGATCGCGATGTTCGGCGGACTGACCGGCGAGCTCGAATGGTCCGAGGTCACGGCGGTCACGGCCGCAGGGGGCGTGGTCGCCTCCGTGGCGACGAGTTCCGACCCCGATCGATGGGCCGGAAGGCGGCTGGATGTGCATGCGGGGCGCGACGATGTCGTCCGCATCCCGGACTGGTTCGACGCTCCGTTCGCGGTCGTCGAACGGACGGTCCGCGAGTCCCGCGAGGCGTACGCAGCGTCCCGGTGACGCGCCGCCCGGAATCGCTCCGCGGCGCCGCGCGGCGGGGACATACCATCCAGGCATGATGAGGTTCCGGGCGTCCGCCCTCGGTCTTGCAGCCGCCGCCGCGTTCGCGGCCGCGTGGACGGCGTCGGCGCCGGGGCCCGAGGCCGCGGCGCAGGACCAGAACCCCTTCGACTCGAAGGACGACGCGCCGTCGGACCCGAACGCCACCGACGCGTCCACGCCGCTCTACAGAAAGGCGATCGAGCTCCAGAAGAAGGGGAAGTGGAAGGACGCGCAGGCGGCGTTCCGCGACGTGCTGAAGAAGTTCCCCGACTCGGTCCACAAGTACGACTGCGAGCAGCGCGGCGGCGACAACTGCTACATGGGGACCGTGAAGATCCACGAGAGCGGCCCGCCCTCGCGCCGGATCGACGTCACCGTGATGGGCGACGGGTTCCAGGTCGACGACAAGTCCCAGAAGCAGGAGGAGGAGTGGGCGAACCTCTGCCTCTCCGTCCTCTGGAGCGAGGCGTCGTTCGAGGAGTACAAGGACTACTTCAACTACTACTACGTGCGCCTCGTCAGCAAGGACGAGGGCGTGGACAAGGTCGAGACGGAGGAGGAGCGGAAGAAGCGCGAGGAGAAGAACCGGAAGCGGAGCAAGGACAAGCCCGCGCCGAACAACTTCAGCACCGCGCTCGACTGCAAGGCCGCCGGGCCGCAGGGCCAGGTGCTCGCCGACCGAGATCTCGTCTATCACTGGCTCGGGTACGCGAACAACGACGTGAACGGCTGCGCCGACGACGCGCTCGTGATCGCGTTCGCGAAGTTCGGGCAGCTCGGGATGGGCGGCGGCGGCGTGGCGAACGTGGGCCGGCCGGACAAGTCGGTGACCGTCCACGAGTTCGGGCACGCGTTCGTCGGGCTCCTCGACGAGTACGCGAACAACCCGGGGCCGCCCGGGTACGCCGTCCGCGCGCCGAACGCGACGTCGGACCCCAAGGTCATCCCGTGGCAGCACTTCCTCGACAAGAAGGTGGACGGGGTGGGCGTCCACGAGGGCGGGGCGACGTTCAAGCAGGGCGTGTGGCGCCCCGCGCCGTCGTGCGCGATGAACGCCGCCGGAGCGACGGGCTTCTGCCCGGTCTGCCGCGAGGCGTCGGTGCTGCGCATCTACAGCTACGTGAGCCCGATCGACACGGCGAAGCCCGACCCGCTGACGGAGATCGTGTGCGTCGAGGGCGACAAGATCGAGCTCAAGCTCGAGCCGATGCGTCCGCGGACGCACGACCTCGCGGTGGAGTGGACGTGGGACCGCGTGCCCGACAGCGAGCCCGGCCCGGAGCCGCCGAAGTCGTCGGGGTCCACGACGGACGGCGGCGGGTACGAGTTCGACCACTGGGACGCCGGCGGCCGCGCGAGGTCGCGAAACCACGCGATCTACGACTTCCCCGTCTTCGGCGCGCCGCTGCCGAAGGAGTACGTGCGGCAGGAGAAGGACGGGAAGCGCACCGTGCGCCACGTGCTCGACGTGTCGAAACTGGAGCGCGGGCGCTACATGATCACCGCGCGCGTGACCGACCCGACCCCGTGGGTGCTGAAGGACCCGAAGCACCTGCTCGAGGAGCGGGTGACGTGGTGGGTGCGCGTGCAGAAGAAGCCAGTGACGGGGAAGTAGCTACCCCGGGCGCGAGCGCCCCGCTCGCGGGTTCGCGAGCGGGTGACGGGTCCTGCGACCCGGCGTGAGCCGTCGTCCGGGCGCCCTCGGCCGGGACGACGCGCCGAAGGACCCGCGGGAGGCTCGTGGACGGCGTCCGGAGCGCCGCGTTCACGGGGCCGTTCACCCCCGCCCAGCGACCGAAGTCACTCCCGCCGCCGTCCATCCGCCCGGACGCCGCGACTTCCTTGGCGGCCGGACGCGCACCGCCTATCGTGGCGCACATGAGACGCTATCTCAAATCAGTCGCTCCCCGGAGCGCCTCCCGATGAGCCCGGCCGAGGCCGCCGCCGCCCGCCGGAGGGATGCCGCCGCGCTCGACCGCGGGGCGGCGGACGGGGTCTGCGGCGTCCCGATGACCCTCGACCGCCTCGCGGACGCCCCCGAGGACGCACACTCCGCGATCGTCACCGGCCTCCAGGGCGAGCCCGGCACCCGCGAGCGGCTCGCGGAACTCGGCTTCACTCCGGGGACGGGGGTGACGGTCGTCTCCCGCGCGCCGAACGGCGGTCCGCTCCGCGTGCGGGTCCGCGGAGGGTTCCTCGCGCTCCGCCGCGACGAAGCGGCGCAGGTGCGCGTCCACCCGGCAGGCGACGCCGCGCGCGCCGCCGCGGGATGCGCCGCCTGACCGGCCCCCGCGCATGACCGCTCCCGGCACCCGGTCGTCGCTCGTGTCGCTCGGCTCGGTCGCGCGCCGTCCGCAGCGCGTCGCGCTCGCGGGCAACCCGAACGTCGGGAAGTCGTCGCTCTTCAACGCGCTCACCGGCATGCGCCAGAAGGTGAGCAACTACCCGGGCACGACGGTGGAACGCCGCACCGGCACCATGGAGGCCCCCGGCGGCGCGATCCAGGTCGTGGACCTCCCGGGCACCTACAGCCTGCTTCCGCGCTCGCCGGACGAGCAGGTCGTCCGCGACGAACTCAGCGGCCGCGGACCGGACGGTGCGGCGCCCGACGTCGTCGCGATCGTCGTGGACGCGACGAACGTGGAGCGGAACCTCTTCCTCGCGCTCCAGATCTTCGAGACGGGGATCCCGTGCGTCGTCGCGCTGAACCAGTGCGACCTCGCCGCGGAGCGCGGCGTGCTGCCCGACGTCGCGAAGCTGGAGGCGGCGCTCGGCGTCCCCGTCGTGCCCACGTGCGGGCGCACCGGCCAGGGGCGCGACGAACTGGCGGCCGCGGTCGCGGGACGGGCCCGCCGCGGGATCGTCCCCGACATCGCTCCCCTGCGCGCGATGGAGGAGGCGGCGGCCTGGTGCGCCGCGCACGGCGACGGGCCCTGCGAGGGCGACGTCCCGTTCCGCCGCGGCGCGGCGGCCGTCGCGCGCGCGATGCTCTCCGGCGCGGACGCGGCGGAACTCGCTGCGGCCCTCCGCGCGTCGGGGAAGTCCGACGCGGCGGCTGCGTTCGACGCGGCGCGCGCGCGTCTCGCCGAGGCGGGGGAGGACGTCGTCTCCGGCGCCGCCGCCGCACGCTATGCCGCGATCGAGTCGCTGCTCGCGGGCGCGTCCGCGGACGGGCCGTCGCGGAACCCGTCGAAGTCGTCGGCGCGCCGTGCGGCGGACCGCGTGCTGCTGCACCCCGTGCTCGGCTTCGCGGCGATGCTCGCGATCTTCGCCGCGGTCTTCTGGGCGATCTTCCAGGGCTGCGAGCCGCTGACGGGGCTCGTCGAGGACGCGATGGGCGCGCTCGGCGACGCCGCCGCGTCGCTCGCGGGCGGAGACCGTCCGCTGCTCGCGTCGTTCCTGAAGGACGGCGTCGTGGGCGGGATCGGCGGGTTCGTCGTGTTCGCGCCGCAGATCGCGGTCTTCTTCCTGTTCCTCGAACTCCTCGACGACTCGGGCTACCTCGCCCGGGCCGCGTTCCTCCTCGACAAGCTGATGGGGCGGTTCGGGCTGCCCGGGCGCGCGTTCCTGCCGCTGCTCTCTGGCTTCGCCTGCGCGATCCCGGGG
Organism: Planctomycetota bacterium; assembly: GCA_022072415.1. Classification (GTDB taxonomy): domain Bacteria; phylum Planctomycetota; class JAJSAM01; order JAJSAM01; family JAJVHW01; genus JAJVHW01. The sequence goes on along the minus strand of JAJVHW010000163.1, from coordinate 12,252 downwards.
ATCATGGCCGCGCGGACGATCTCGAACTGGAAGGACCGGCTCGTCACGATGGCCGTGCTCCCGCTCATGTCGTGCTCGGCGCGGATGCCCGTCTACCTGCTGCTCGTGGCGACGGTCTGGTCCGGCGCGGCCGGGTGGGTGAAGCCGGTCGTGGTGATGTCGATGTTCGGCGTCGGGATCGCCGCCGCGATCCTCTGCGCCGCCGTGCTCCGGCGGACGGTCCTCCGCGGCGGGAGGACGCCGCTCATGCTCGAGCTCCCGCCGTACCGGATGCCGATGGTCCGCGCCGTGCTCCGGAACATGGCGCGGCGCACGTGGTCCTTCGTCGCCGGAGCGGGGCCGATCATCTTCGTGCTCACGATCGGGCTGTGGTTCCTCCTCAACTTCCCGCGCGGCGTGCCGCACGCGGAGGAGACCGAGCGCCGCGCCGCGGCGGCGGAGGCGTCGGGCGACGCGGAGGCGGCCGGGGACCTCCTCAGGCAGGCCGCCGGCGAGCGGCGCGAGGCGAGCTGGCTCGGCCGCGCGGGGAAGGTGATCGAGCCCGCGCTCCAGCCGGCGGGGTTCGACTGGAAGATGGGCGTGGCGATCCTCGCGTCCTTCGCCGCGCGGGAGGTGTTCGTCCCCACGCTCGGCGTGATCTACGCGGCGGGCGAGGTCGTGGACGAGGAGGAGACGGGGACGCTCCGCGAGCGGATGCAGGCCGACCGCCGCGCCGACGGGACGCCGGTCTACTCTCCCGCGACGGCGCTCGCGCTCATGGTGTTCTACGTGATCGCGCTCCAGTGCATGTCCACGCTGGCCGCGCTCCGACGCGAGACGGGCGGGTGGCGGTGGCCGCTCGCGCTGTTCGCGGCGTACACCGTGGCCGCGTACGTCGCCGCCGTGGCCGTGCACCAGGTCGCGACCAACGTCTGAGGGGGGTCCGGGGGGCGGAAGGGAGGGCGCCCCCCGGTGGGCTGTCGAATGGAGGCGGCGCCGCTCAGGTCCCGAGGAACGGGATCTGCGCGAACGGCCCGCCGAGGATCTCCTGCGCGTCCGCGCCGAGCCATCGCTCAAGCACGGTCGCGTACACCTGCCTGAAGTCGGTCTCGTGGACCATGTTCCCGTCGGGATCGAGGTGCGCGAGGTCGGGGTCGGCGCCGTAGACGCCGCCGGAGACGGAACTGCCGATCACGAACATCGGAGCGGCGGTCCCGTGGTCGGTGCCCCTGGAGCCGTTCTCCTCCACGCGGCGCCCGAACTCGGAGTACGTCACCACGATCACGTCGTCGGCCACGCCCTGCGCGGCGGCCTCCTGCTGGAACGCGTCGAGCGCGTCGCAGATCTCCGCCCACTGGTCGGCGTGTCCGCCGTCGGCGTCCTGGTCGGAGTGGGTGTCGAAGGACCCGTAGCCGATCTGGAAGACGCCCGACTGCGTCGCGTCGGCGCAGCCGGACGCGATCATGCGGGCCACGGTGCGGAAGGACTGCGCGAGGTCCGTGTCGGGGAACTGCACCGACGACGCGAGGTCCGGGATGGCGCGGTACAGGTCCACGTTGCGCGAGAGCACGTACCCCGACGCCGCCATCGCCGCGGCGAACGAGCCGGGCGCGCGCGGCTCCTGCGAGAGCCGCTCGAAGAGCGCGCGCTTCTGGTCGTTGTCCTCCTGCACGCCGAAGTAGTCGGTCGGGAAGAAGAAGTTCTCGATCCGCGGCGACACCAGCACGTTCGCGTGGGCGGCGTTGAAGACGTGGTCGAGTCCCCACGACACGTTCACGCCCCGCACTTCGGGATCCCCGGCCGGCGCGAGCGTGTCGAGGTACCGGCCGATCCACCCGGTGGCCGTCAGGTCCACGGGGTCCGCCGACTGCCAGATGATCTCGCTCCGGAAGTGCGAGAGGCTCGCGGGCGCGTATCCGACCTGCTGGATCACGGCGACGCGGCCGGCGTCGAAGTGCGCCTTCAGCTTCGCCATCGACGGGTGGAAGCCCAGCGTCGACGTGAACGGAAGCTCGTCGCCCTCGGGCACCGCCAGGGTGGGCCGGAGGTCGCGGTACGTCCCCTGCGTGAACGGGATCGTGGTGTTGAGGCCGTCGTTCCCGCCGTAGAGGCGCAGGAGGACGAGGAACCGCCGCCCCGTCCCCGCGTGCGCGGAGCGGACCGGGGAGAGGATCCCCGAGAGGGAGACGCCGCCGGACAGGGCGGCGACGCCGGCGGTCGACGCCGCGCGGCGGAGCAGCGCGCGCCGTCCGAGCGGCGCGATCGACGCCTGGAAGGTGCTCCGCGACGCCATCGGACTCTCCCGCCGCCTCATGCGAGCGCCGCCTCGGGGAGCGTCAGCACGAGCCCGACGAGCCCCCGGATCTTGATGTCCACGTACTCGCGGTCGGCGAGGTCCGGCGCGACCGGCGTGTCGTCGGGCCGCGTCGTGATGTAGGCGACCAGGTCGCTCCGCGTCTCCGCCGAGGCCGCGACGCCGAGCGTCTCGAGCACGCGGTCCACGATCTCCTCCGCGGTCGGGTTCTTCAACCCGGCGAAGAGCTTCTTCGGCTCGAACCGGAACTGCGCGTCGCGCCCCCGCTGCACGGCGAGGTTCCACGAAAAGTCCATGCGGTTCAGGCGGGAGACGCTCGTCATCCACGCGAGCCCGCCCGGCCACCCGGCCACGTTCGGCGGGTTGAAGAGCTCCTGTCCCATCTGCGCGAGGTTCCACGGGAGCCAGTCGCGCCGGCGCACGCCGCTTCCGAGCGTCCGGATCGTGCCGACCGTGAAGTCCACCGGTCCGCTCACGCGGTCCGTGCGGGCGCGCACCGAGTAGAACTCGTCGCGGAGGAACATCGCGCGCAGCACGGCGGCGATCCCGGTCCCGGAGGCGACGTACACGTCCGCGAGCGCCTCGACCACCTCGCGCTCCGGCCGCTCGTACGCGAAGAAACGCCAGAGCTTCCCGGCGAGGTGGATCCCCGTCTGCCGCTTCGCCGCGAGGATGTCCACGACCTCCTCTCCGCCCTCGATCGTCTCGCCCATGAACGTCTTCGCGCCGAAGTCGTGCTGGTCCGCGTCGAAGTAGAAGGCGCGGTCGGCGATGGACCATCCGGTGAAGGCGCGGGCGGCCTCGCGCACGTCCTGCTGCGTGTAGTTGGGGTTCCCGTCAGGGTCCGCGATCCCGACCGAGAAGAGCTCCATCACCTCGCGGGCGAAGTTCTCGTTCGGCGCGTCCTTCACGTTGTAGAGGTTGTCGAGCCACCAGATCATGGCGGGATCGCGGCTGACCTGGAGGAGGAGGGTGGAGAACGGGCCCGCGCCGTGGAGCCGGAAGAGCCGGTTCTGCCGCGCGAGGAGCCGCGGGTCCTCGACCTTGGCGACCGACGTGGCGAAGTGATCGTGCCAGAAGAGCGCGAGCTTCTCCTGGAGGCCGGCCTTCCCCGAGAGCATGCGGTCGAGCCACCACGTCGCGGCGACCGCGGTGTCGCCCCGCCCGTCGTAGAACGCGCCCGACGGCTTCGGCGCGAGGAGCCGGTCCACCGCGCGCTCCTGTCCGTCGCGGAGCGCCTTCTCGACCGCCTTCCGCGGCGCGCCGAAGCCGGCGCGGCGGAGCAGGTGCGACGCGTTCGCGTAGTTCCAGACGACGGACATCCGGTCGCCTCCGTGCGGCGCGGCCCGTCCGCGCTGCAGGGGAATATAGACCGCGATGCAAGGGCGCGGGGACCCTCTCGCGGATTCGTGTCATTCCGGGAATCGGCTCGGACGGGCCCCCGGCGCGCCCGGCCGAGCCTCGGCGCGCCGCCCGCGCGCCGCCCGAAACGAGAACGGCCCGTCGCGGGAGCGCTGCGGATTCTCGATCCGGGAGTGCGCAGCGGCCGCCGGAGTGCGAGGCTGGCGGCTTCGTGTCCGCGGGGCCGCGCGTCCGCGCCTTCAGCGCGGGGCGCATCGGAACACGTCGGGGATCCGGGGTTGTGTCCGACTGCGCATCGGGCTCCCGGGCGGGCACCGGCGGCAGCCGCGGCGCTGCCGGAGCCGACTACCGCGTCGAGACGAGGTAGATGTCCTCGTTGCCGTTCGTGTCGGCCGGGTCGAGGTTGGTCGCCGCGCTCGAGAAAGCCAGGACCTTGCCGTTGGCGGAGAGGCTTGCGGTGAAGCTGTGATCGTTGCCGAGGGCTCCGTCCCCGTTCCGGCTCATCGCGCGGACGTCTCCGCCCGACGGCGCCGCGAGGAAGATGTCGAAGACGCCGTTGACGTCCCCCTCGACCAGTTCGGGGGACAACGAACGGAACGCCACGAGGCGGCCCGTCGGGGAGATCGACGTGGCGATGGACTGGCCGCTGCCCGGGGCGCCGGCACCCGACCTGGAGAGCAGCACCGGAGACGGGTTGCGGAGGGACATCCAGTAGACCTGGAGCTGGCCCGAGGGGTTCCCCGCGGGGGTCACGTCATCGCCGCCCGACGCGAAGGCGATCGACTTGCCGTTCGAGGCGAGCCTCCAGAAGCTCACGGTGCTGCCCACTGCGCCGCCGCTGTGCGTCTGGGCGCCGATCGTCAGCCTGCCGGTCTTCATGTCGCGGACGATCGGCGCGCGGCTCCCTTCGCGGGCGCCGAACTCGTCCGAGCGCGTCGCGAAGGCGACGTACCGGCCCGTCTTGCTCGTCTGGGGGTCGGAGGCGCCGTCCGGAGCCTCCTCGCCGTCCGGGCCGACGCTCGCACGGATCGTCCTGCCCGTCTTCAGGTCGTGGAGGAACGCGTCGGTCTCTCCGTTGGTGTCGTCCGGCACGAGGTTGTCCGCGTCGCCGGCGAACGCGATCCATCGGCCCTTGCCGCTCATGGATCCCCTGTCGCTGTCCGCGCTCGCCTCCGTCCCGTCGGTCGCGACCGACACGCGCCGGGTCACGCCGGTCTTGCGGTCGTGGACGAACACGTCGTAGGCGTCGTTCGTGTCGTCCGGAACGAGGTTGTTCGCGTCCGAGTCGAACAGCACCCACCGGCCGTTCTCCGAGATCCCGGGGTTGTTGCAGCTCCCGTTGCTCTCTTCGCCTGCGCTCGAAACGGAGACGCGGGTCACGTCGCCCGTCTCCGTGTCGAGGACGAACACGTCGTTCTGTCCGTTCGTGTCCCCCTCGACGAGATCGGACGCGCTCGAGCTGAACGCCACGAACCGCCCGTCCTTCGACAGCACGGGCTGCGACGACGAGTCGTCCGGAGGCCCCCCCTGGAGGTTGTTCGGGACCCGCGTCGGCGTGGCGGGCGCCGCGGCGGCCGCGACTCCCGCCACGCCTCCGAGCAAGGCTGCGAGTGCGACGACGGGCAGGACGCGGGCTCTCATGGAGGGACTCCTTCGGGGGGCCACCGCGATCCGGGCGGCGGGGGAGTCTCTCCCTCCGCGCCACGATCCCCAAGCGTGAACACGCTGGAAACCGGCGGCGTCCGCCCGGCCGTCGATCGCTCCCGGCGACCCAAGCCGCCGGCACGCGCCCGCGGCGCGGGTCAGCGCAGGAGGCGCAGGAAGACGTCGGTCCAGCCGTTTCCGTCCGGGGGCGCGAGCTGCGTCGCGGCCGACTCGAAGGCGACGGAGGACCCGTCCGGGGCGAAGGCGGGGTTCGAACTGCCGAGCGACGCCTGGCCGCCGTCGCTGCCGACCGAGATGCGGCGGGTCTCGCCCGTGGCGCGGTCGTGGAGGAACACGTCGGTGGCGTTGTTCGAGTCGCCCTCGACCAGGTCCGCGGAGTCCGAGAGGAAGGCGACGTACCGCCCGTCGCCGCTCAGCGCGGGCGTGTAGCCGCCGAGAGCCGCCTCGCCGCCTCCGGTGGCCACCGAGACGCGCGCGGTGACGCCGGTCTTCCGGTCGTGGACGAAGACGTCCGCCGTGCCGTTCGTGTCGCCCTCGACGAGGTTCGCGGCCTCGGACTGGAACGCCACGATGCGGCCGTTCGCCGAGATCGAGGCGTTGAAGCTGCTGCCGCCGCTGGCCGCCTGGCCTGCGCCGCTCACCGACACGCGCGTCGTCCGCCGTGCCTTCAGGTCGCGCACGAAGACGTCCATGACGCCGTTCGTGTCGCCCGTGATCAGCGTGTCCGAGCCGGACTGGAACGCGACGAATCGCCCGTTCCCGGAGATCGCCGGGTTGAAGCTCGGGCCGTTCCCCGCGCGCCCGTCGGACGCCACCGACGCGCGGACCGTGCGCCGCTTCTTCCGGTCGAAGACGAACACGTCGAGGGTCCCGTTCGCGTCGTTCTCGCCGACGTCGGATGCGAACGTCGCATAGGTGACCTGGCGTCCGTCGGCCGAGATCGATGCGAACGTCGAATCGTTGTTCGCGTCGCCGCCGTCCAGGTCGAGCGAGACCCGCTCCGTGACGCCCTTCTTCCGGTCGCGCACGAACACGTCGCGGCGGGCGTTCATGTCGCCGTCCACGAGGTCGGACGCGTCGGAGTGGAAGGCCACGATCCGCCCGTTCGCCGAGATCGCGGGCGCGTAGCTCGTGTCCCCTGGATCGCCGCCGCCGGTGTCCACGGACACGCGCTCCGTGACGCCCGTCTGCATGTCCCGCACGAAGATGTCGGAGAGCCCGTTCCCGTCGCCCGGAACCAGGTTCCCCGCGGCGGAGTCGAACGCGACGTGGCGGCTCTTCGCCGACACTGCGGGCGACGAACTCAGGAAGTCGGGCTCCGCGCCGGCGACGCCGACGGAGACGCGCACGGTCTCGGCGTGTGCGAGCGCCGCGCCGGCCCCCGCCAGGACCGCGGCCGTGGTACGGATCACTCGTGGGTGCATCATGTCCCCCAGTCCCGGGGGTACCTGAATTCCCAGCCGACGGTGCGCTGCGAGAGCTTCGCGATCAGCGGCGGCCGGCGCTTGAACTGGCTGCGCACGATCATCCGCGCGATGCGGCGGACGACCGGCTCGGGGAACCCCTCGGCCACGACCGACTCGGGGGGCATCCGCCGGTCGGCGAGGCGGGAGAGGATCGCGTCGGCGAGGTCGTACGTGAACCCGAAGTCGCCCTCGTCGGTCTGCCCGGACCATAGGTCGGCCGACGGCGCCTTCGCGATCACCCTGTCCGGCACGCCGAGATGCCGCGCCAGCGCGCGCACCTGGCACTTCCAGAGATCGCCGAGCGGGTTCATCGCCGACGCGAGGTCGCCGAACATCGTCCCGTAGCCGAGGAGGAGCTCCGTCTTGTTCGACGTGCCGACCACGAGGCCCGACACGGCCGCGCTCCGGTCGTAGAGGACGATCATGCGGAGACGCGCGTACACGTTGCCCCGCCGCAGCGGCGTCGCGTCGCCGATCCGCGCGAGGAGCCCGGCCGCTCCCTCCGCGATCGGGACGACGTCGAGCGCGATCCCGCACGCGGCGGCGACGAGCTCCGCGTCGGCGCGGCTCTCGGGGCTCGACTCCGCGGCGGGCATGTTGATCGCGACGACGTTCTCCGCCCCGACCGCACGCGCCGCGAGGAACGCCGCGACGGCGGAGTCGATCCCTCCGGAGAGCCCGAGGACGAGCTTCGACATCCCGACGCGCGCGGATTCGTCGCGGAGGAAGCGCACGAGCACGCGTTCCGCGAGCGCGGCGTCCAGTCGGGGGAGCGCGTCGGGCCCCATGCGCGCCCCGCTCAGTCCCGCGCCGCCCGTTCGGCCAGCGCGCGCTCGAGTTCGCGGAGCACGAGGTGGGGGCGCTCCTCGCGGAGGAACGGCATGCGGAGCCGCGCGGCGCGGCGCTCCGCGGGGTCCACGCGCACGAGGACGAGATCCTCGTCGAGGTCCCGGCCCTTCCCGAGCCGCTCGCCGGACGGTCCGAAGGCCTCCGACGCGCCCGTGAACGTGACGCCTTCCTCGACGCCGCATCGGTTCGCGTGGAGCACGTGGCAGCCGAAGCTCCGCGCGTACACGTCGCCGAGGAGCGACACGCTCGCGGTGCTCTGGAACCGCCCGTCGTCGCCGGCCGCGCCTCGCCCCGGGCTCGCGGAGGCGACGAGGATCACGTCCACGTCCTGCGCAGCCAGCACGTAGGCCGGCCCCAGGTGCCAGAAGTCCCGGCAGACGAGGATCCCGCACCGCCCGAACCGCGTGTCGAAGGCGCGGATCCGCTCGCCCGGGGCGAAGTGCCGCATCTCGTCGAAGACGCCGTGGGTCGGGAGGAAGACCTTCCGGTGGACGTGCGCGACCTCGCCGCCGTCGAGGAACGCGGCGCTGTTGAAGAACCGCCCGCCGGATGCCTCCTCGACGAAGCCGACCACGAGCGCCGCGTCCCGCGACATCGCGCGGAGCGCGTCCCACTCCGGGCTGTCCGTCCGCAGGGCGACCTCGGGCGTCGCCTCCTCGAGGACGTATCCCGTGAGCGAGAGTTCGGGGAACACGACGAGCTCCGCGCCGCGTGCGGCCGCGTCGCGCACCGTCCGCGCGTGGAGTTCGAGATTGGCCGGCACGTCCGCGAGACGCGGCGCGACCTGGGCGAGCGCGGCGGTGAACGGCTTCATGCGAGGGCCTTCTCGATCGCGGCGCGGAGCTCCGGGTCCGCCGGGTCGGTGCGGCTGCCGAAGTGGGCGAGGACGGCGCCGTCGCGGCCGACGAGGTACTTCGCGAAGTTCCACGAGGGATGGACGCCGGTCGCCGCGGCGAGGACCGCGTACACGGGGGACTGCCCCGGACCCGGCTTCGTCCCGCACTTCGCGTGCATCGGGAACGTGACGCCGTAGTTCCGGTCGCAGAAGCCGCGGATCTCCTCCGCCGTGCCGGGCTCCTGCGCGCCGAACTCGTTGCTCGGGAACCCGAGCACCGTGAAGCCCCGCGGCGCGAGCTCCTCGTGGAGCTTCTGCAGGCCGGCGTACTGCTTCGTGAACCCGCACTCGCTGGCGACGTTCACGACGAGGCACACCTTCCCGGCGTGGGCCGACATCGGGGCCGGGCGCCCGTCGAGACCCGTGGGGGACTGGTCGTGGAAGCGCATCGGCAGAGGCTACCTCACCGCCGGAAGAGCACGATGACCAACGGGATCAGCATCGCCGCCACGAGGAGCAGCCCGACGACCATGTTCCGCGCCCGCCGCGTCTTCCAGAAAGCCCCCGCGTCCCGCCCGAGCCCCTCGCCCGCGAGGACCTCCCGGTACTCCTCCTCGTCCATCTCCCAGGGCACGTCGGCCTGGTCGCCCGATTCGTACTGCGTGCGCTCGTCGGCTCCGCAGCCGGGGCACGCGAGCCGCTTCGGCGGGTAGCGCTCGCCGCAGATGCCGCAGCAGGTCCACGGTTCCGGGCGTCCCCGTTTCCGCGCCACGGGTCACTCCGCGGCTTCGTCGGGCTCGTCGGCTTCGACGTCCGTCTCCGGCGCGTCAGCAGCGGACTCGTCGGCGGACTCGTCGGCGGCTTCGGTCGTCGTCCCCGCGGCGGCCTCCGGCGTCTCCTCCTCGGCGGCGACGAGGCTCACGGAGACGACCCGGTCGCCGTCGTCCACGTCCATCAGCTTCACGCCTTGCGTGTTCCGGCCGATGGAGCGCGCGTCCGACACGCGGAAGCGCACGACCATCCCGGCCTGCGTGATCATCATGAACTCGTCGCTCTCGGAGACGGCCTTCGCGGCCACGACGTCGCCGTTCCGCTCCGTCACCTTGATGTCGATCACGCCCTGCCCGCCGCGGTTCTTCACCGGGTACTCGGACACGTCGGTCCGCTTCCCGAACCCGCGCTCGCAGACGGTGAGGATCGTCTTCCCGGGCTCGACGACGAGGAGCGACACGAGCTTGTCGTCGCCGACGAGCTTGATCCCGCGCACGCCGACCGACGCGCGGCCCATGGCGCGGACGCGCTTCTCCTCGAAGTGGATGGCCTTGCCCTTCCGCGTGGCGAGCACGATCTCCTGCCCGGGCATGAGCGCCGCGGCGCCCACCAGCCGGTCGCCGTCGTCGATCCGGACGCCGATGATCCCGCCCTGCCGCGGGCGCGAGAACCCGGAGAGCGGGGTCTTCCGGATCGTGCCGTTCGCAGTGGCGGTGACGAGGTACCCGGCGTCGAAGTTCCGGACGGGGACGCACGCGGCGATCGACTCGCCCTCGGCGAGCTGCAGCAGGTTCACGAGCGCGCGGCCGCGGCTCGTGCGCCCGGCCTCCGGCACGTCGAACACCCGGAGCCAGTGGAGCTGGCCCGACGTCGTGAGGACGAGCAGGTACTGGTGGTTCGTCGTGACGATCAGGCGCTCGATGAAGTCGCCTTCCTTCATGTCGGCGCCGGTGACGCCCTTCCCGCCGCGGCCCTGGAGGCGGTACTCGTCGAGCCCGAGGCGCTTCACGTAGCCGGCGTGGGAGATCGTGACCGCGACCTGCTCGTCGGCGATCAGGTCCTCCATGCGCATCTCGTCGGCGTCGCCCGCGATCTCGGTGCGGCGCGGCGACGGGAACTTCGCCGCGAGGTCGAGCATCTCCGCCCGGAGGATCGCGAGGACGCGCCTCTCGTCCGCGAGGATCGCGCGGTACTCCGCGATCGCCTTCTTCAGGTCCTCCCACTCGGAGAGGAGCTTCTCGCGCTCGAGCCCCGTGAGCCGGGCGAGGCGCATCTCGAGGATCGCGTCGGCCTGGATCGCGGAGAACGTCACGCGCCCGCCCTGGTGCACCGCCTCGACGCCCTTCGGCGAGATGCCGGCCATGAGGCAGTCCTTCGCCTCGTCGGTGGTCTTCGACTCGCGGATCGTCGTGATGATCCAGTCGATCACGTCGAGGGCGCGGAGGAGGCCCGAGACGATGTGCTCGCGCTCCTCGGCCTTCCGCAGCCGGAACGCCGTGCGGCGGCGGATCACGACCGCTCGGTGGTCGCGGAAGCACTCGAGCAGCCGCTTCAGCGGGAGCGTCTCGGGGCGCCCGTTCACGAGCGCGATCGCGATGATCGAGATCGTCTCCTCGAGGCGCGTCATCTTGAACAGCGTGTTCAGCGCGACCTGGTCGTTCTCGCCGCGCTTCAGCTCGACCACGAGGCGCGTGCCGTCCATGCTCGACTCGTCGCGCACGTCGGCGATCGACGTGATCCGCTTCTGGTTCACCAGGGCGACGATCTGCTCGCAGACCGTGTTCACGGAGACGCCGTAGGGCAGCTCGTCGAACACGAGGACCATCTTGTCGTTCTTCCCCTCCTCGACGTGGTGCTTCGCGCGGACCTTGAGGTGCCCGCGGCCCGTCTCGTAGGCGTCGAGGATCCCGGAGCGCCCGCAGATGATGCCGCCGGTCGGGAAGTCGGGGCCGGGGATGATCCGCATCAGCGACGGCAGGTCGATCGCGGGGTCGTCCACGAGCGCGGCGACTGCGTTGCAGACCTCGCGCGCATCGTGCGGCGGGATCGACGACGCCATGCCGACGGCGATGCCCTGCGCGCCGTTCACGAGCAGGTTCGGGAGCCGCCCGGGGAGGACCGTGGGCTCGAGGAGGCGCTCGTCGTAGCTCGGGACGAAGTCGACCGTGTCCTCCTCGAGGTCGGCGAGCATCTCCATCGCCGCCTGGCTGAGGCGCGCCTCGGTGTAACGCATGGCCGCCGGCGGGTCGTCGAGGGAGCCGAAGTTCCCCTGCGGGTGGATCAGCGGCTCGCGCATGGAGAAGTCCTGCGCCATGCGGACGAGCGTGGGATAGACGACGCTCTCGCCGTGCGGGTGGTAGTTGCCCGACGTGTCGCCGCAGATCTTCGCGCACTTCCTGTGCTTCGAGCCCGGCGACAGGTTGAGGTCGTTCATCGCGACCAGGATGCGGCGCTGCGACGGCTTCAGTCCGTCGCGCACGTCCGGCAGCGCGCGCGACACGATGACGCTCATCGCGTAGCGCAGGTAGCTCTCGCGCATCTCCTCCTCGATGAGGAGGTCGCGGACGTTCTCGCGCGCGCCCACGGGTGGGCTGAGTCCCCGCTGCGTGGAATCCGGGGGCGTCGGATCGGTCATGGGCTGCGCTGCTCCGGGATGCCGGGAGGGTGCGGACTCCGAACGGCGCGGGCCGCGCCCAAGTCGTTTGGAATCAACGTTTTAGGATATGACCGGAGCCGCCCCGAAGTCCAGCAAAATTGAGGCTTCCGTGCCTATTTCGGCACCGTCGCCGCGGCGGCGGAGAGCGGCCGTCCGGAGACCTCGAGGAGCGCCCTCCAGTCGCGGGTCACGTCGGGGGGGAGGCGGGGCCCGCCGATGGGCCCGCCGATGGACGCGGCAACGCGCGCGGCGCGGTCGATCCGGTGGGCCTCGGCGAACCATCGGAGCGCTTCCTCCGGACGCCCGGCCCGCACCGCGGCGCGGGCGGCGGCGGCGAACGCGGCGGCGCGTCCGG
>JAJVHW010000061.1 GCA_022072415.1 Planctomycetota bacterium | reverse complement strand
GCGTAGACTGGTGCATGCGGGCGCTGTCTTTCGTGTTGTCTAATGTCTGTCTGGACAACGACTTAGACGTGCGAGGACGCGCCCGCGTTTCGCACAATCACGCAGATTCGTGAATGATCCGGGCTAGCGCAGCACACCGACGGACTCGCGTTGGAGATCGACAGGAACATGGGCTTCATCGTATCGCTCGGCGGGGACCGACCCGCGGGACTCCTCGCGAGGGGACGAGGCCCGAACGACCAGGGTCGCTGCTACTCCCCCGGCAACGCCGCCAGCACCGCACGGTCGATCAGCGCTTGGAACCGCTGCGCCACCGTCGCCGCGAGCTGGCGGTCACGCACGAGGAGCCCCAGCTCGACGTTCCGGTCGAGGGCGGCCTCCGTCAGGTTCGCCGACGTCAGGAAGAGCGTCTCCTCGTCGGCGACGACGCCCTTCGCGTGGAGGACGCCGGTCGGGCCACCCTCCTCGAGCGAACGGGGGTCGTAGTAGACCGCCGGCCGTCGCGACCCGGGCCAATCGCGCTTCCAGAACTGGTCGGCGAAGGCCCGCACCAGGTGATCGGCGGCGGTCGTGTTGCGCGGCCGGCGCTGGATGTTCAGGAGGAGCGTGACGCGGAGCGCGGTGCGCTCCTCCATCCGCCGGGCGACGAACTCGAACGCGCGCGGGCCGTCGAAGAACGCAAACGTGCTGATCCAGAGCGACCGTTCGGCCGAGCCGAGAAGCTCCTCGTAGACCCGCCGCGTGTCTCGGGCGTGGTGACCGGGGATCTCGGGGCCGCTGCACACAAGCTCGGGTGCGCGGACGTGCCCCGCGACCCGGTCGAGACTCCGGACCCACTCGGCGGCGGCGACCGGCGGGACGCCCGCCCGTGCGAGCGCCGCGAGCGCGGCTACCGCGGCGTCGAGCCCCTCGACGTTCCCCAACGCCGACCGGAGCGCGGTCGCGGTGCAGGTGAGCGGCAGGGCTCCCGCGGCAAGCGCACCGGAGAGCCGTCTGCGCGCATGGGGCGGCAGCGCGAGCAGCGGCTCGATCACGTCTGCGCCTCGAAGAACGCGACGTCCCGCGTCCCGAGGACCGGCGCAACGAGTGCCCGATCGAGGAAGTCGTTCCGCATCTCGCACGACGTCTCGGCGACGAGCGAGCACCCGTGGCACGCGGCACCGTGTTGGAACCGCCCCTCAAGGCTGTCGCCCGGCCGGTGGAGAGCGCAGATCGGGTCGTTCGAGCAGAGCGCGCACTCCCTGAGGGCCCGGTCGAGGTGCTGCTCCAGGTGCAGCGCCTGCTGCACGAGTCCGCCGAGCGTCCCCTCCGCGTCCGGGCTCCCTGTGTAGAGCAGCACGCCGAACCGGCCGCCCGGCTCGTCCACGTAGACCCGCTCCCGGATCGAACTCGCGGCGTAGCCGCAGTGCGTCGCTAGGGACTGGATCAGGAGGTGCGAGATCGTGTGGAGCAGGACGTACGGTCCGCCCGGAAACTTCCGCTTGCTCTTTCGGTCCTCCGCCCAGCGCTCGTGCCCCGTGCGAAGCGCGTCGATCCGCTTCTGGACGGCCGGGCGCTCGATCCATGCGCGCACGCGGTCGGGCCGGAGGAGCAGGAGCACGCCCTCGCCGCGGTTCTCGACGGCGGGGAACCACGTCGGCTCGAGCGCGATCGCAGCGCGCTGCACGCTCCCGTCGTACTCGCCGTCGATGTCCGGCGTCTCCGCCTCGAAGCGTGTGAACCCCACGAGCGCGAGAACCTCGCGGAGCCGGTGGACCTGCACTACGCCCTCGATCGACTCCCACGGCCGCGTCCGGCGCCAGATCCGGTCGGGGAGCCGCCGCGCGTGGAAGTCGGGGTCCACCGGCACGTCGTCGCCGAACCCCTCGGGGACGGAGACCAGGGCGTCGAGCTCCGCCTGCTTCACCGGGCGCTCGTCGCCGCGTCCGCGCTTCATCGCCTCGATCGCCGCGAGCACCTCGGCGTCCGAGAACTGCGCGAGGCGCTCCGCGTTCCGCGGCTTCCTCTTCACGAACGCGAGGCCCGCCGCGTCCTCGACGATCTGCAGGTCGTCCCAGAGCTCTCGCACGACCTTCTCGACCGCGCTCCCTCGGTCCGGCAGCGAGAGCACGCTCACGACCTGCGGGAAGTACGCGTTCGACGCCGTGCGAATCAGGAGACGGCTGTGCTCCTTGCAGTCCTCCCCGGCGTCGCGGCCGAGCCAGGGCCGCGCCCCGGTGCAGAACCCGAGCGGGTTCAGCTCGATCTCCTTCGCCTCGTACAGCTGGCGTGACTTCCCGCACTCGCAGCGCACGACGAGATCGACGAGGTCGCCGCTCGTCCCCTTCTCGTCCAGCCAGAGCTGCCGGATGCGGGGACAGTCCTCCTGGTCGCGATGCGCGAAGGCGTGCCAGTCGACGTCGTCCACGTGGCCCCTGTGGCAAGCGCGGACGAAGCGCGTCGCTACGACCGCCCGTCCCTCGAAGCGGCCACGATCCAGTCGCTTCCGGTGGACCAAGCGCCGGGATCGATCGCGGTCGTCCCGTCCGGCCTCCTCCTGCACGACGAACCACTGGGGGAACCGCCAAGCGCCGATGCCGACGGTGGGCTCCCGGGGGTCGTCCGACTCCCCCGGCGGCGCGTAGAGTTGCGGTGCGGAGCCCAAGCCCATCAGGGCCTGCAGCTTCTGCGAGAGTCGCGGCTCGAGGACCGGCGAGAGGCGCCCCGGCTTCGGCCAGGTGTCGAGCCCGCCGACGATGGCGGAGTGCCGCGGCAGGTCGACGAGCGCCCCCGGCCCGTACGTCGTGATGACCTGACCGCGCCGGAGCTGTCCGTGGGCCTTCTTCACGGGCGCTCCTCCACGAGCGGCCGGCTCGGGTCGAGATCGTGGAGGAAGAGGCTCACGTCGGGCTCGACGTCGCGCAGCGAGCGATTCGCGCGGAACCGCCGGTGATCCTCCGACTCGAAGGACGTCTCGAGCATCTCGCGGAGGAGGGACTTCGGCTTCGACTTCTTCCGCGACTCGTACTTCTGGTACTCCACCGGCGCGCCGCCGGACCGGTAGTCGTCCAGCACCTTGCGCCACGAGTCGAGGTGCGCGACCACCCGGTCCTGGACGCTCCGCCGGCAGGCCGCGCGATCGTCCTCGTCTTCGATCGGCTGTTCATCGACGCGCGCGAGGAACGCCCGAAGGAGCCGCTCCTCTAGGGCACGCCTCACCTCGGGAAGCCGCTCGACGCCCTCAGGCGGCGTCAGCTCCCGCTGGACGTGCCGAGCGAAGGTCACGAGCGCCGCCGCGAACCCCCGGTCGAGCGCGCGCGCGGAGAAGGGCGTCACGCTCGCGACCTCGACCGAGCGGTAGAACGATTCGTGGTAGTGGCGGAAGCGCTCGTAGTGGGACCGGTCGCGGGGCTTGTGCATGTTGAACAGCGTCACGACGAGCCCCGGCGCCTTTGACGTACGGCCGACGCGGCTCGTCGCCTGGATGTACTCGGAGTGCGTCTTCGGCTGCCCAAGCACGACCATGAGCCCGAGGCGCGGCACGTCGAGGCCGACCGAAATCATGTTCGTCGCGATCGCGCAGTCCACGCGCTGCTCGGCGTGGAAGGGCTCGCCGAGCCGCCGACGCGCCGCGGCGACCTTGTCCGTGCTGACGCGCGATGTCAGCTCGAGGACCTCGGAGAACGTCCGCCGGTCCTGGAAGAGCCCGCGCTCCTCGCCGAGCCGCTTCCGGGCGCCGTACGCCTTCAGCGTGTTCTGGACTTCCTCCTCGAGGATGCGCCGCGCGCCGCCCAGCTCGCGAAGGCTGTTGAAGTAGCCGAGGACCGTCATGTACGGGTCGGCGGGATTGTCGCGGTTCTGGTGCCCGCCCGCGTCGCGGTACGACTTCTCCCCCGCCCCCATCAGCGCGAGGACGACCCGCCGCATGAGCGCCTTCGGGTTGCGGCCTTGCGACGCGATCCCGAGGTAGAGGCGCGCCGGCTCCGCGTCGGCGGTTCGGGTGCAGGCGAAGAAGCAGTCGCGGCGGTCAGGACCAGGAGGCGGGAAGACCTGCGTCTGGCTGCGCCCGAAGAGGGCCTGGACCTGGTCCTGGGCGCGCCTCACGGTCGCGGTCGAGGCCACGATCTTGGGGCGCACCGTGCGGCCGTCGATCTCCCGCGTGCAGAGCGCGTCGATCGCCGTTTCGAACAGCCCGGCCATCGTTCCGAGCGGGCCCGCAATCAGGTGCAGTTCGTCCTGGATGATGAGGTCAGGCGGGAGGAGCGGCGCGGCGAGCCTCTTCCCGCCCTTCGGCTGGGCCGGCCCGAGGAACTCGTCGCTGGCGAATCGATCGGCTCCGCCGAGGATCGCGCCGGACGGCCCGACCCAGGGGAGGGACGCGAACTTGTCCACCGTCGCGATCAGGAATGCCGGGAGCCGGCGGTAGATCGACTCATCGACCGCCACGATGGGCAGCGCGCGATCGCGCGCGAACGCGCAGACCGGGTTCGCGCACACGATGCGCAGTTCGCGAGGAGCATCTTCGTTCGGCAAGAGCGAAAAGGACGCTGGTTCGAAGCGCTTGGCGCACCAAGGACACGACTCGATCGGGATTGGCGGCTCGTTGTGGTGCGGATTCGACTTGAAGCGCCGGAGCTTCGCGCGCGCCGTGTCGGATCGTTGGTCCCCCTTCTCGCCAAGAATGTTGGGCGTCGTCGCTTTTCCGACCCAGAGGCCGATCTCGAAGGGCCACGTCCCGTAGCGGGCGGTGTCCTTCGAGCGCTCCAGTTCTAGTGCGCATACTAGGCCCGCCGCGCGCCCGAGCTGGTCTAGCGTGAGGAGCCGCAGCGTGTAGCGCATGATGACCGTCGTCCCTGCCGCGCGGCGCCCGTCATCGCTGGGGTGTCGCAGACGCCGGAGCACCATCGCGAACGCTGCGAGCCCGAGGTACGCCTCCGTCTTGCCGCCACCTGTCGGGAAGAAGAGTAGGTCCACCGTGTCGCGCTGCGGGCTCGTCGGGTCCGCGAGACCGGTCAGGTTGAGGAGGAGGAAGGCGAGCTGGAACGGATGCCACTTCGGCGCCGTCACGTCGGGGAGGCGACGCCGCAGGGCCTCCGCGACCGCGCGGTTGGCCACGCGGAACGCATCGAGCGCTTGGTCGTCCCTCGCAAGGAGCGCGATGCCCTGCTCCATGCGGTCCGCGGCCACTCCGGCGAGGCGCAGGAGCTCCTCCGCCGTTTCGCGCTGCGCCCCGGCGTGCTCGCCGAGGCGGGTGATGCGCTCCGCGAGCCAGTCCCGGTACTGGGCCTCGAGCGGCCGGAGCGCCGCCTCGGCTGCCGCCCCGTCGGCGAGCGCGCCGAGCGCGTCCATCCCGAGCTCTACGCCCATCCTCGGCGCCGGGACAGTCTTCTCCACCTCGGCGGATGGTATCCAGACGGTGCGGATGAGGCGGCACTTGCCAGCCTCGAGCGTCCAGTCGGCCGCGACTCCGTGGCCCGTTGCGTACTCAGGCGTGCCCGCGTAGTGGAGGTCGGCGACCTGTTCGTCCCAGTCGGGGTGGGAGTCCGCCCCGCGGACGTCAGGACGCGGATCGAACGGGTGGTCGCCCGCGACCTCGAGCTCCGTCTGGAAGGCGTACGTCGGCTCTGGGTCGTCCGCGCTCGGCGTCCGGTGATTCACGAGGAAGAGGGAGACCGACCGCGTGCCTTCGGCGAGACGCCCCCGGAACGCCTCGCCCGAGACCGACTGCTCGACCACCTGGAGTTGCAGTCCCAGGGACTGCGGAACGTCGAACGCCCGCAGTTCGCCGTCGCCGTCGAGCGGGACGTGGACGACCTCCTCGCGCGGCCGCCGACGCCAGGCGGGCAGCTTCGCCCCGTCGGGTCCCTCGAACTCCGCGTGCTCGTACTCGCCCCAGCGAACCGTCACGTCGAGGGCGCGCGAGGCCGCGGGCACCAGGAACGAGAGCCCCATCGACGACGGAAAGTAGGCCTTCTTCGCGGCCTTACGCTCTTCGTTCGACTCCTCCGCCAGTCCGCCGATCTCGAGGGGGTCGTCCTGCTCGTCCTCGTCGGAATCCGAGCGCTTCTCGGGCGGGGTTCCGGTCGGCACGAGGAAGCCCGCGATGTACCAGTTCGACGGACGAATCCAGCCCGGCAGGCGCTCCTCGGCGAGTTCGTCTCCGGGTCCGGGGCCTACGAGGTCCAGGCGGAGCGCTTCGACGAGACGTCCGCGAACAACCAGCGCCGTGTCAGGTGTAGCCGAGGTCATGTTGATGCTCCGTGTCCGGACGGCGGGGACGCGCCCGGCGTTGACGGTGCCGTCGCGGATTTCGTCTCGAGCGCAACGACTTTGGCCCGCAGACGCGCGTTCTCCGCGCGCAGGCTGGCGAGCTCCCTGCGAGCCTCCTCCAGCGACAGTTCCTCCGCTCGCTCTTCGGACTCGGTCCCGAGAACGAGCCCGCGCGCGACGGGCTCGCCCGTCCGAACGTCGATGCCAGGCCCGTCCGGTCGCGGTAAGAGCACGGGCATGTCGACACCCGCTGCCGCAGCCCGGTTGAGGATCGCCTCTCGGAGTGCACGGCGGGAACCCGCCTCGCCGTGGGTCAGAAGGACGCGGCGTGCGACCGGGAAACGCGTTCCGTCCTTCCACGTCGGGAACGCCCAGTCGACGAGCCCCGCCTGGTCCGCGTGCGCAGAGTAGCCGGCGAGTACGTGGAGCTTCGCAGCGATAGCCGAGCGCCGGATCTGCGAGTCCGGAAGCGACAGCGGCTCGTGGAGTCGCCGACGCTCGGCGGGGTCCATCCCGGCCAACTCCGCGATCTCGAAGCCGAGAGTCGCCTTACCGCAGTAGCCGGGGAATGCGACGGTCGCGCGCGGGTCTTCGAGCCAGGCCCGGAGCCAGCTCTGGACGGGGCCGCCGTCGCACATGCCGCCCGTAGCGAGGACGACGCGCGGGCGGTCCTCCTCGATGATCTCATCTCGGTCATACGACGGAACCACCCACCACCTCGGCTGCATGCGATCGACGAGGGCTTCGCCGGCGACGGACGCGTCGTCCACGTCGCACCCCGCCGACCAGCTCGGGCGGTCCCCGAACACGCGTTCGAGCACCGAGCGGACGATGTCGAGGTCCGTCGGCGAGGCAGGATCGAGTCCCAGTTCCCGGAACGTGTGGCGTCCGAGCCATACTGGGCGCGCCTTTCCCTTTCCGGAGACGCTGTCCCGGCGCATCGCCGAGAGGAGCATCTCGTGGGTCTGGAGCCCCATCGGCGCGTCGTACAGGATGGGCGCGTCGCCAAGGATCGTCGGGTCCTCGGCGTGGAGAAGGTGGAGCTCCCAGAGCAGATCCTGGGCTCGCTGGATGCCGAACACCGGGATGATGACCGGGCCGCCGCGCGCGATGCCGTCGCGGACGACCTCCGCCAGTCGTTTGCGCCGTGCCACGGGGTCGAGCGCTTCCGGCTTCCGGCAGGTCCCGCCGTACGTGGACTCCATCACGGCGACGTCCACCGTCTTCGCAGGATGCATGATGTGGCGCAGGAACGGCTGAACCTCGCGATGGTCGAAGTTGTTCCCGATGTCGCCGCTGAACAAGGCGCGCGCCTGCGAGTCCGGGTCCTCTTTCGGTCCCGCGATGATCTCAATCGAGACGGCGCCGAAGATGTGTGCCGAGCGCAGTGCCTGCACGAACACGTCGGTCGCGACCGACATGGGGCGAGCGAACAGATGCGTTCCGAACGGCCGCCAGCGGATCCGGTCGATCGCTGCGGCCTCGTCCGACCGCTGCCGCAGACGGGCCGAGTCGGCGAGGACGATCTTCGCGATCTCGATCGTCTCCTCCGTCGCGATGACGTGGCCGCGGAACCCGTCGAGGACGAGTCGCGTCAGCCGCCCGCAGTGGTCGTAGTGTCCGTGCGTCAGCAGCACCGCCGTGATCGACGACGGGTCGAACGGGAACGGCTCCTCGTTCTTGAGGTCCGCGTTGAGGCCGTCCTGGTACGCCCCGCAGTCCACGAGGAGCCGCACGTTTGACTCCGGGATGTGGACCACGTAGCACGAGCCTGTGACGCGGTCGAGCGGGTCAAGCGCAAGTACCCTCATCGCGCATCTCCTTCGTCGGCCGGACGAAGATCAAGCCCACCGGCTGGCAGATCGGCAACACGGTCGGTCTTCATCTTCCGTGACTTCCTCGCGCCCTTCGGCGCGTCCGCCGCGCCGGAGCGCGCCTCGGCCGCGGCACGGGCAGCGTTCAGTTCGAGCAGACGGGCGAGAACCTCGTCGCGGGTCTCGTCGGACCAGCGGTAGCGGACGGACTCGGGCTCGCCGTCCTCGTTCACGAAGTCCGGGTGGTAGTCGCAGCGAGTGTCGAGGTCGCGCCAGCCGTGCGCGTCGAGCACGGCGCGGTCCATCTCGGCGTGGAGCGTCCGCAGGCGCTCGATCTGCGGGTCGTGCTCGTTCTCGTCGTGGAAGCGGTTGTACGTCTTCGTGAGGCCCTCGTTGTTGCGCACCATCAGGTCGGCGCGGAACTCGTAGTACGCACGGCCAGCCACCTCCAGCCGCGGGTCCGTCTCCCAGTTCTCGGGGAACGGGAACGTCTCGAAGCAGTCGGACGGGGTGTAGCGGAGGCGGTCCTCCAACGACGAGCCGAAGAAGCGCGCCCACGTCTCGTGGCAGCGGGACTGGAGAGAGCAGAACGCAGCGAACGTCGTGAGCGGGAAGACGATCAGTGACTCCGCACAGACGACCTTGGACGGAAGGAACGCCAGCGCCCACTGCGGTTGATGCCGACACGTCGCCAGCACGCGATCGAGTCGCGAGACGGCGGCGCACAGTCCGGGCCGCTTCTCCGCATACTGCCACCATCGCTCCCGAAGCGCGGGTCGAGTCTGGACCTCGCGCTCCGGCCGCACCTTCGCCTCAACGATCTGCATCAGGTCCGGCCATCGTTCGCGGCATCGATCCTCGTCCCGATCGAAGAAGTTGATGACGTAGCGGTGGTACCGATGCTCCGGTTCGTCGTTCACCTCTTCCCCGCCGATGTACGGGAAGATCACGTCCTGGTTTCGAGGATCGCGGTCGATGAGTCGTCGCATCTCTGCGATCGGCGTCGCGATGCCCTTGGTGTCCGTGTCGTCGAACGTGAACCCCATCCCCAGGACGATGCTCCCCTGGAAGCTCTTCCCAGCGTTCGCCATGAGACGCGCCGGGTCGTCGTTCCCGCCTCGATGAAAGAGGAAGGCCGTGATGCGCTCAACCTGGCGCTCATCGAGGCGCTTCGGTTCGGGGACCGGTCCCTTCGCGACGTGCACGACGCTCACCACGACGGCGGCGAGCCCGGGCCACTTCACGCGCTTCCGCGCCTCGTAGATCTCGCCGCCGTGCTTGCAGATCCAGCGCAGGCCCGTGGACCGCGTGTCGCCCTGCGCGATCGTGTTCGTGGCGATGAGCCCGAACGTCCCGTCCTTCCGTAGCAGGTTGAACCCGCGCCGGAAGAATTGCGCCACGAGGTCCGCGTTCCCGTGGCTCTCCTCGTGGATCGTCTTCAGCCAGTCCGGGTAACCGGGGAGGTTGCCATGCGCGAGCGTGTTCTTCCCGGCGAACGGCGGGTTCCCGACGACCGCGTCGAACCCCGGGTTCTTCTCGTCGAAGACCTCGGGGAACTCGAGCTCCCAGTGGAACGGCGCGAGAGGCGGGTCCGCCCTTCGCCGCCGATCGAGCCCCTCGCGATGGCGGTCCGACCGCCGTTCCACGACGTCGAGGGCGAGCGCACCGCGCTTGGCTTCGCGCTCCCGCCCGTTCTCGCCGTCGAAGAACGCCGAGACGACCAGGTCACCGAAGTGGCGCACGACGTTCGTCTCGACCTCGGCCTCGCTCCAGAGCGCGCGCAGCTCCGCGTCGGTGGTTCCGTCGTCTGCGTCACGGATCCTCCCGCGCAGCTCCCTGATCCGCGCCAGGTGCGGGGCCACGCGCATCGTCGCGAAGCCTTGCTGGAACACGGGCGCCGACTCGTCCCAGTGGAAGCGCTCCACTTGGCGCCGCGAGAGCCCGACGAGCGAGTCCCCGTGCCGCAGCGCGTGGTCCACGAAGGTCAGCGCGTGGTCGCGCGCGAGGGTCGTGAGCCACAGTGAGACCTTGGCGAGATCCACTGCGACCGGGTTCCGATCGACGCCGTAGAGACACTTCTGCGCGACCCGGCGCCGCGCGTGGATCACCTCGTCCTCGTCGGCGGGGATCTGCGGGACCTCGCCGTGGGCGTGCCACGACTCGACGAGCGCGTCGCCGATCTGCCGGCACGCCTCGACGAGGAAGGCTCCGGACCCCATCGCCGGGTCGAGGACCCGGAGTTCGAGGAGCGCATCAGGTCGCGGCGCCCGCCCATCCGCGCCTCGTAGCCGCGAAAGGATCGGTTCGAGCGCGGTGCGCACGATGGGCTCGGTGAGGGCCGGTGGCGTGTAGTGCGAGCCCGAACGGCGACGCTCCTCGCTCGGCTGAAGGACCATCGCCCCCTTCGGGACGAGGTCGGGCGTCGCGTCGTGGTCCGCCACGCCCTCGAGCGCGGCGTGGAGGTCCTCGATCGTCGCGGCGGCGACGACCGTCTTCCGGACCGTGTCGGTGAGCTTCCGACCCGTCGTGTCCAGGAACGCCTTCGCGCGCTTCCCGGTGTCCTCGCCGAGCAGCCGTTCGAGGTCGAGCGTCGTCGGTGCGCCGTGGCGGTCTTGCGAGCGGATCGCCACGGACCTGCCGGTCGCGGTCTCCATTCGGAAGCCCATCATCCTCTCGTAGACCGAGCCGATGTGCGCCACGTCGAGGGTGCGGTACGAGATCCGCTCGCCGTCGAGGACGAGGAGCTTCTCTAGTGCGCGCCAGATCGTCCCGTCGGAGACCAGCGGCGCGTCGTAGCGCGTGGTCGCGACGCCGCCGGCCGAGGAGCGCCCCTCGAGGAACGGGTACCGGTCCGGATCGAAGAGGACCCCGTGTCGCGCCGGGAGCCGCAGCGCGCCGGCTTCCGCGCCATCGTGGAGCATGCGAAAGAGGACGAGGAGCTGCACCCACGCCCCGTAGCGCTGGTCCATCGTGTCGGGGTGCAGCGAGGCGTCGGCGCGCAGCCGCTCGTAGAGCCCGCCGAGGGAGTAGCCGCGCAGGAACACCTCGTCCCGCGGGAGGAGGTCGCGCTCCTCGGCGTAGAGGAGGAAGATGAGCCGCAGGATCACGGTGAGGAGCGAGCGGTAGACCTCGTCGGGGTCCCGCGCGAGGACGTCGCGCAGGAGAGCGCCCTTGCTGTGGTCGTGCGCCGCCTGGAACCCGCGCACCAGCTCGTAGAGCGCGTGGAGCACCTGCTGGCCGAGCTGGTCGGAGACCTCGTTCTGGAACCTGCGGCTGTCGGCGAGGAGGGCGGCCAGACGCTGCGCCCGCGGGAGGGAGAGGAGCCGGCTCTGGCCGAGGAGGAGGCGGAGCGCCGTGCAGATCGGGCGCCCGGCAGGCTGGACCATGTCCGCGACCCGGAAGTCGATCCAGCCCGAGTTCTCGCCGCGGGGAGCGGACACGAGCCGCAGCACGCTGCCGTTCACGAGGAGCCCGGCGGGGACCCGGCGCTCGCGCAGCATCCGCTCCATCCGCCCGTGAGGCGAGGCCTCGAGCCGGCCGCGGCCGCGCACGAGATCGTCGAGGCCGTGGCCCTGCGGGACGACCGACACGAGGAGCTGCCAAGGCGACTCGGCGTCCCGCGGATCCGGCTCGCGGACGGCGAGGTCGGGGCGGAGCGTTTCGCCGTAGTCCCGCAGCGGGACCTCGAGGTCCGCGGGGACCGGGGTCAGATCGGTCCCTGCGAAGGACGGGAGGCGCAGGTCCCAGCCGAGGAGGTCCGTGGCGAACCTGCGGAAGTCCTGGATCGGCGGCGGCACCTCCCCGCCGCCGTAGGCCGGCGCCCGCTCGCGCACCTCCGACGCGCCGTAGAGGCAAGAGACGAGTCGTCGCTGCCCGTCCGCGTCGCGCCGCTCGAGGATAGCGCCCGCCCGCACCAGAGCCGGCGCCGAGACGACGAGCCCCGTCGGGCGCACGAACCCGATCCACTCGAGGTGCGCGAGCACGGCAGGGTCGACCTTTGACCGCGCCATCAGTTCGTCTCCGGCCAGAGGTAGACGAGACCGACGGGTTCGACGCGCTGCGCTTTCACCTCGTAGAAGTCCCGCACGCGGTCGGGCTCGGTCGTGAGGTCTCGGTCGAACTGGACGAGGCGCTCGCGCCATGAGGCGACGTCGGACCGCAGTTGCCGCGCTTCCTCGTCGGTCCAGGTCTGAAGGAACAGCGGAAGCTGCCGCTCGGTGCGCCCGAGTTCCTCCCGGACGCGGTCGCGCTGGCGCTCGAGCGTCTCGCGGAGGTCCTTCGACTCGCGGGCGCCGCGCTCCCGGAGCGCCTTCGCCGCGAGGTCGGCGACCTCCTGCGCGCGTGGTTCGAGCTGCGGGAGCAGGTCCGCCACGTCGCGCGCGGCCGCCGCGAGGAGCCGGCGGCGCGTCGCGTCCGACGGGACCGGGGCACCGACGGCGACGAGCGCCTGGTCGAGGAGCTCGAGCGTGCGCTCCTCGGCGTCCCGCGCGTAGGCCCGGAGCGGTCCCCGGCGCTGCTCCGGCTCCACCCAGCGCGCGGCGACCGGGACGATCTCCTCGTGGAGCCGCTCGGCGCGGCGGCCGTAGAGCGACAACCGACCGAGCAGGATCACGCGGGGGATCGAGTCCCGCGCGTGGGCGAGGCAGGCCCGCGAGAGGTCGTGGAACACGAACCCCTGCGCCCGGAACCGCGTGAGGAGGCGCTGCACGACGCGTTGCTCGAGATGGAGGTGGACGACGTCCTCGGTGAGGACGCCCGCGTCCTCGAAGACCACCGGCCGGATCGCCGCCTCGCGCCGCCAGTCCGTGACCTTCTCCCCCGCCCCCCTGGGCGCGCGGAGCGTGTCCAGCGTCGCAGCCCAGCTCGGATCGGTCTCGGCGCGCCGGTCGAGTGGCGGGAACGTCCAGACCGTGCGCCCCGCCTCGTCCCGGGACTCGGCGAGGGGCTCGGCCCCGAGGAGCGCGAGGGAACACGAGATCGCCGCCCGGAAGGGCGCCGTCTCGAAGCCGGTCCACTCCCGCGACTTCTCGAGCAGGGTGCGACAGCGCTCGATCTGCTCGGTCAGGTCCGCCCGGCGGGCGCGCGCCGACTCGAGGTCCTCCTCGACGCTCCGCTTCACCTCGGCCTCGAGGTCCGCCGCGTCCAGCTCGAGCGCGAGCTGCTCGGCGTCGCGGTGGCGGATGCCCTGGGCCAGGCGGCGCTCGACGTCGTCGTGAAGCACCTTCGCGAGGCTGCCGAGCTCCTTCCGGATCGTCTCCGTCTTCCTGACAAGGACGTCGAGGACGCGGTCCTCGGCCCGCTGCGGGAGCGAGAAGTAGTGGCAGCGCACCTCGGCCTCGGGCTGGAGCTTCCGGTCGATGCGGCCGTTCCGCTGCTCGATCCGCCCGGGGTTCCACGGCAGGTCGAAGTGGAAGAGGTCCGCGCAGTGCGCCTGGAAGTTCAGGCCCTCGCGCGCGGCATCCGTCGCGAGGAGGATCCGCAGCGGGTCCTCGCGCGGGTCGGCGTTGAAGCGGCGCTGGATCTCCTTGCGGCTCGCGCTCGACGTGAGCCCGTCGATCACTGCGATCCGCTCCTCGGCCCGGTCGGTGCCTTCGATCGCGGTCTCGAAGAGGTTCTTGAGCCAGCGCTTCGTCCCCTCGCGGTTCTCCGTGAAGACGATGACGCGCCGGTTCCGCCACTTCGGCGCGGCGCCCTTCGGCCGCTGGCCGAACGGCGGGAGGTCGGGGCAGAGGTTGTCGCGGATCCAGTCGAGGAGCCGTCGCGCCTTGGCGTCGGGCAGATGGCGGTGCTGGTCGGCGACCTCCTGCATCCGCTGGAGGAGCGCCTGCTCGCGGCGCCAGAGTGCCTCCGCGGCCGCGCCGTGATCGGCGGCCGACTCCGCCTCGCTGGTCACATCCTCGACGGCGGCCGCCTCCTCGGCCTCGACGTCCTCGTCCGACCACTCGCCGCGCTCGTCGTCGGGCCCCGCCGTGCACAGGAGTGTCTGGCGGGCGTCGGCCGGGCCGCGCGCCTCGGCTGCCGTCTCCTGCGACTTCTCCCAGTGGCGCGTCACCGTCTCGCGGTGCACCTTGAGCGACCGGGCGAACGCCTCGATCGAGGAGAGGAGCCGCTGCTGGAGGCCGACGACCAGGAGCCCGGCCGCGGCCTGCGCGCGGCGCGTCGTCGTGGCGAAGCGCTGCTCGCGGAGCGTCCGGTACTCGTCGAGGTGGCGGGAGAGGCCCAGCTCGGGCGCGTCGGCGGGCAGGTTCGCGATCTCGATCCGCACCACCTTGCGTTCGGGGAAGCCGCCCTGGATCGCGCGGAGGTCCTCCTTCAGGCGCCGGACCATCACGTCCTCGAGGGCCTTCGGGCGGAGCTTCACGCCGCGGGTGAAGCGGTAGGGGTCGAGGATCTCGAGGAGGGTGGAGAAGCTGTTCGAGTGGCCGTTGTGCGGGGTCGCCGAGAGGAAGAGCCGGTGCTCGAAGCGTTGCGACAGGTCGCGCACGGCCCGCGTGAAGTGCGTCTCGATCCCGTACCGGCCGCCGCTCGACGGGGCGGCGTGGTGGGCCTCGTCGAGGATCAGGAGGCTCCCCGGGAGGAAGGGCCCGAGCCACTCGCGGAGCGGGTCGGCGTAGGCCGGGTCGGAGAGGAGGTTGTGGGAGACGAGGAACCGGCTGTGCGTGCGCCAAGGGTTCACGCCGAAGCCGCGCTCGCGGCGCATCCGGGCGACGTAGGCGCGGTCGAGCACCTCGAAGACGAGGCCGAAGCGGTCCTCGAGCTCGGACTTCCACTGGTCGAGGACCGACGGCGGCGCCGCCGCCACGATGACCTTCGCCTTCTTCCGGAGCAGCAACTCCCGCGCGATGAGGCCGGCCTCGATCGTCTTCCCGAGCCCGGTGTCGTCCGCGATGAAGAGGTTCACCCGGGGCAGGCGCAGGGCCTTTCGGAGCGGCTCCATCTGGTACGAGTCGATCTTGATCCCCGCGCGGAACGGCGACTGGAAGAGGTTCGGGTCGGTCGCGGTGACGCAGTTCCACCGCATGGTGTGGAGGAAGGCCGCGAACTGCGTCGGCGCGTCGAAGTCGCGCTTCCCCAGGTCCGCCCACCCCTCGGCACGGAGGACCTGGCGGTCGATCTCGTAGTCCCAGAGGACGTCGAGGGTCGTCCCCTGCGCGTCGTCGTCGGCGCAGGCGAGGCGAACGAGGGGGGACTGGCCGGCGGTCGCCGCGGGGACGACCTCCTCCACGAGCCAGCGGCGGGAGCGGACGCGGACGACGTCGCCGGTCTTGGGCTGCGGTGCTTTCGTCGTCGTCTCAGCCATCCGGTCCGTCCTCCTCCGAGCAAGGGTAGCAAGCTGGCATCGGAGGGCGGCACGTCATCGGTCGGATGCGGGACGCGCGTCGGACTCCGGCCGGACACCCTAACGGTGCGAACCGTCAACCCCGGACGCCGCGCCCCCGCGCCGACCTGAGGCGTTGTCCATCCGCGCGGCGTAGATGTCACCGGTGAGTCCCGACCGCTTGCTAGACTCTGGTGATGGCCGAGTGGAGACCGTTCACCGCGCAGCTCATCGAGCGACTCGCGCTGATCGAAGCGGAGGGGCTGACGCTGCTCGATCAGTCCAAGATCAGCACGCGCCAGGACGACAGGTATTCGAACGTCGTCGTCATCGGTCCTCCGCACTCGTTCGACGATCTCGGCGCCGCCGCGACGCGCGTACAGATGGACCTGCTTTCGGAGTACCGGAAGTGGGAAGAACTGTACGTACTCCTTGAGCGGCGGGTCCCTCCCGGTCTACAGAGGGTGAGCCAGCCGACGAGGAAGCTCATCACGTCGTGGCTCGAGCGGACGGGAGAACGCTGGAGCGTGCCGGCCACGATCGCGGAGGCGAAGGACGCCTTCCGTCAGGCGATCGACAGGCTTCGGACGGTGCTGACGTTTCTGGCCGGTACGAGCCCGCCGAAGGTCATTGCGGCACCCGACACGAACGCGCTCACGGACCAGCCCGATGTCGCCAGCTACCGCTCTGTGCTGGGCTGCGACTCGTTCGAGGTCGTCCTCCTGCCCACCATCCTAGGCGAACTCGATGAGCTGAAGGTCCGCGCGCGTCCCGAGTATCAGCCGCGGGTCAAGGACGCCATCCGGCGACTGAAGGGTTGGGAAACGCAGGGAGACTGGCTTCGCGGCGTGACGATCGATGGGACCATCTCGTTGCGCGCCGAAGCGCGCGAGCCGAACTTTGACGAGACCGTCTCCTGGCTGGACCCGACGAACAACGACGACCGGTTCCTCGCAGGGGTGCTCGAGCTGCAACGGAGCGAGCCGAACTCCTGCGTCGTCGTGGTCTCGTCAGACCTGAACCTCCGGAACAAGGCCGCCGCGCTCTCCCTCCCGCGAGTGGTACCCCCGGAGGATCGCTGAACGGCCGGCGCCCAAGATGTCAGTCGCACTCGATCCCGAACTTCAGGAGCTTCCACGGCAGAGCCTCGTCAAGGTTCGCGAAGTCGTCTTCCGTCAGCTCGACGAGCTGTAACCCGTGTCTCGCGTACACGGCGACCTTCATCGCCTTCCGCTCGGCGTACTTCGGGTCCTTCTCCATTCCCCAGTGCTCCACGTAGAGTCGCCCACCCCAGCACCTTGTCTTGAGGAGGTAGATCCCGGTCGGTCCGACGACCACGTGATCGACCTCGGCGAACTGGAGCGGCTCGCCGTCGCATCGGAGGAAGTGGCGCGCCTCAAGCTGCAGATGGTGAAGGACGTGGTACTCGTCGGGGAGTCGGCGCAGCTCCTGCGCCACCTCCACTTCGGCGCGCATCCCTTCCATTTCCTTCGACTCGAGGATCGTCAGCACTTCATCGAGGCACCTGCGCTCCGCGGCCGTGCGCCGCTCGGCCTCCACGTCGGCGGTCGCGCGGAGGCCGGCGAGGCACCGGGTCATCGACTGCACTTCCTCGTCGACCCGGGCGAGCTCGCGGCGCTGCCAGGCGTCCGCTGCGGCGATCAAGCTGCGCCTGTAGCCGTTCAGCCAGGACAGCTTCAGGTCGGCGCGCCGCTCGACCCCCGCCCTCGGAGTCGTCCCGGAGGAGGTTCAGGCGCTGGCGGCAGATCGCCTGGCGGACGGGGTCGCTCTCGCTCTCACCGAGAACAGTTTCGCCCGACCTCCCGTTCCTCCGCCAGCGGAACACTCTGATGGACGGCCGGCGCTTGCGCACGCCCTCAGCACCGTCCCGGTCCGGCACCAGTTGCCCTTCCTTCTGTGGCTTCGCAGGCTCAGGATCGGCGGGCGGGTGGCGCGCGATCGGCCCGCCCGCGGCGAGTTTCGGCTCGTGTCCCGCCGCACCCGCCCTTCCGGCTGGCCGCTGACTCGCGCACGCGGCGCTCCAGGCGGAGGTACTCGTGTTCCCCACGTGGCACGAAGCAGTTGTCGCCCACGGTCGCGATGGGCCGGTCGCGTCGGCCGTCTTGACCGCGGCTGTTGAGTCGCTCCACTCCGTCCCGTAAGCTCCACGCGCGGCCGGATCCGGCTGCGTCATCGTCAGGGGGGCAAGCGCCCATGGGATCACTCGCTCGAACGTTCGGTGCTCTCGTCGCGACGCTTGGAGTCGTCTGGGCGTCGGTCGCTGCCGCGGCCGAGCCGGCGGCTCTGCGGGTCGGGGAACGGGGATACGCGGAGCTGCTCGCGGGCGAGCGGATCGAGATCGCGTTCGACGGGCTGTCCGGAGCGGTCGTGACCGCGAAGGTGCGGCCGTGGACCGGCGGGAATCTGGACCTCGGCGTAGAGCTGTTCGATCCGGACGGGGCGAGCGTCCCGATCGGGTCGAACACCTACTACTCGGGCGTCGGCATGGTCACGCTCAAGAAGGTGCGGCTCGCGCGTTCGGGCCGATACGTGCTCGCCGTGACGGCGGAGAACGGAACCAGCGGCGGCTTCGATGTCGCCGTCAGCGGCAGCTACCCGACGAAGCTCGCTGGTACGGGCACAGCATCGCCCGGCGCCGAGTCGGAGTTCAGTTTCGGGGCGCTGGCCGGCGACTCGGCCCGACTGCGTGTCGCGCCGGCGAAGCGCTCGGACGCCCGGCCGCTGTTGGTCCGGTTCCGGGGCGCCGACGGAACGGACACCCTCCTCGCCTCGAGCACTTCGGCGACGGTCGCGGTCCAGGAGACGGGGACTCAGACTGCCGCGGTGTCCGGCGTCGGCGGATCGGAAGGCGCATACGCATGGTCGGTGAAGCTCAAGCGCATCCTGCCGTCCAAGTCGTGGCGTGACCTCGACGGGTTCATCGAACGGGGGTCGCTCTCCGGCACGATCTTCGTGCCGGGCTCGGCTCCCCCGCCGGGCGGCACGCCGTCGAAGCGTCGCGGTCCGAGGCCGGCACAACCCCTGCGGATCGGCGAGCTGGTCGTGGCCGGTGCTCCGGGGGAAACGGCAGCGTCCGTCGTATCCGCTCTTGTGCGCGATACCCCCGGCCATCGCTTTGCGGTGCTCGCATCCCTGACGCCCGCGGGCCCCCACCTCGTGGAAGTGCAGTCCATCCGCTCCGGAGAGCCTCGGCGCGACGAAGGGCGGACGCGCGCCATGGCGCGAAAGGCACACCGCTCACCGGCGGTCCGATGGGCGGAGCCGAACGGCGTTGTCGGCGTCACGAGAGATCCCAACGACGCCCAGTGGCTGGCCCAGGACGATTTCCGCATGATGCGGATCGACGCGGGGTGGGACACGACGACGGGGAACTCGTCCGTCGTGGTGGCCGTCGTGGACACGGGCATCTGGGCGACCCACCCCGACTTTGCGGGACGGCTCCTCCCGGGCTACGACTTCGTCCAGAGCACCTCGTCCGCCCAGGACGGCAACGGCTGGGACTCCGATCCGACGGATTCGAGCCACAACTTCCACGGCACGCACGTGGCGGGCACGATCGGCGCGGCCACGAACAACCGCGGAGGGGTCGCGGGGGTTCTCTGGAACGCGCGGATGGTTCCGGTTCGGGTCCTGGGAAGGGACGGCCTGGGCTCTTGGTTCGATATCGCCGCCGGCCTCCGGTGGGCCGCGGGCCTGCCGGTTGCCGGTGCTCCGTCGAACCTGAATCCGGCCAAGGTGATCAACTTGAGCCTTGGAGGCGCCGGTGGCACCCAGGTGCTGGCGGACGCTGTACAAGCAGCCCTCAGCGCAAACGTCGTCGTCGTCGCAGCAGCGGGGAACAACTCGTCGTCGCAGCCCTCCTACCCCGCGAGCTACCCAGGCGTGATCAACGTGAGCTCGATCGCACCGGACGGGTACCTGGCGAGCTACAGCAACTACGGCGCGGCGATCTCGGTGACGGCTCCGGGCGGAGATCAGAGTCGCCGACTGAGCGGCATCCTCAGCACCTACGTCGACAGCGGAACACTGTCGCCGACGTACGCTGAGCTCAACGGCACGTCGATGGCCTGCCCGCATGTGGCCGGCGTGGCCGCGCTCGTCCTGTCCGTCGCTCCGAATCTGACGCCCGCCCAAGTGAAGGCGCTGCTCGAGAGCACTGCAATCGACGTCGGTACGCCCGGCCGCGACAACCTGTTCGGGCACGGACTCGTGGATGCGGCGGCAGTCGTTGCCGCCGCCGCCGGTACGCAGCCCGGTGCTCCAGGCGTGACGGTGACGCCAGCCGAACTCTCGATGGCGCCCGGCACGGACGAGGTGACGCTCACGATCCGCAGTTCAGGGACCGGCTCGCCCACGTTGGACGCGGTGACGGCGACCACGAAGTTCGGGGGGCCGTGGCTCTCCGCCGACAGGAGCGGGACGAGTCTTCCCGCGACGGTGACCGTTCGGGTGGACCGCGCCGGCTTCTCCGCGGGGCTGTATGAGGGGGCTGTGGTCCTCACTCTGTCCACCGGCCAGGTCACGGTGCCCGTTCGCGCGTTCCAGCAGTCGGAGGTCGATCCGGGGACGATCGTCGTCGCCGCGGTCAACGATGAAGGGCTCATCGTGGCGCAGACCACGACAGCTCGGGCCGCCGGCTTCGAGTACACCATCGAAGGATTGCCGCCGGGCAACGTCACCCTCGCCGCGTGGGTGGATCGAGACGGCGACGGGAGCCTCTCCCGGGTGGACGAGTGGTACGGCCGCTGGCCGCTCGCGTCGGATGCGCGCGTCGTCGCGATCGGCGCCGAGACGATGCACCACGAGGCCCTGGACTTCGCGATCGAGCGCCTCGACAGCCGCTACAGCTTCAAGGGCGTAGGCGGCGGTCCCATCCGCGGAGCGGTCGCCGCGTTCGTGTTCGACGCCGCGACGGGCGACCCGATCTCAGGGGCGCGCGTCCATGTCGGGAGCGCAGCGGCTTCCGGCGTGACCGACGAATCGGGCCGCGCCGTGCTCTCCGGCGCGTTCACAGGGGCGCAAACGGTCACCGCATCGGCCGACGGATGCCATCCCCTGACCACGATCGACTGCAATGCGCAGTACCAGAGCTTCGCGCTGGAGCCCGTCGAGTTCGAGACCTGCGACGTGACGGTGACGGTCTGGGGGCTCGACGACTACGACGACGAGGTGGTCGTCCAGGTTGGCAACCAGTTCGACCTCCTGTACTACCCCGGGACCGGACCGCTCACGACCACGCTGACGGTGGCCGTGGGGATGAAGGAGATCCCGGTGTGGGTCTTCTCCAAGGACCTCGACGGGCTGCCGTCGATGGTCGATCTCGCGACGATCTACCCCGAGAACCTGGGGACGACGGCGTCGGTGAGCCTGTTCCCGGACTACCTCGATGGCGGCTACTGGTACCTCCCTGACACCGTCCTTCGACGTCCGACCTCGGGCATGGACGCGGCCAGCACCGACCTGATCGTGACCGAGGAAGTCTGGTACGACGACGAGGACTCGCTCGTGATCGGGCTCGACTGGATCCCGCACAACACGTACTCGACGATCTACTGGGCAAGCTTCGGCGACGCCGACAGCGAGCTACCGGCAACCACGTTCGCGTCCGCATACGACGGGTTCGGCAGGGAGAGTCACGTCCTGATCCACGGCACCGTGGACACGCTCGGTTTCACCGAGTGGCTGACGCTTCCGTCGCCACCCGTGCTCTCGAGCCCCGCGTCCGGGGCCATCAACCAGAGCCTGTCCCCGACACTCGCGTTCGCTCCGACCCAAGGCGCGGATCTCAACCTCGTCGAGATCGAGGACGAGAGCACTGGTCGGTACTGGACGATCACCGCGCCGGGCGGAGCGACGTCGGTGCGGGTCCCGAACGTCCTCGCCGACGGACTGAAGGGCGGATCCAGCTACCGCTGGCGCGTTCTCTCGTTCGAGCTGCTGGGGTTCGACTACCACAGCTACCTGGACGACGACCTCCTCTGGGGTGTCGAGTCGATCACGGGGTCCGACTCGCGCGTCTTCCGGACGCAGTAGCGGGCCTGTCCAGGCCGGCGGCCAGGGTCGAAGATCCCGGAGCGCTCGCATCCGAACTGGGAACGGCCGCGCATGGAACGACCGCAGCACCGGCGTTCGGCGGACCATCCACTCGACGTTGCCACACGAGCGTGATCGGCGCAGCGCGGACGACGACCCCCGGCAGACGACCAAGGATCGCACATACGGCGCTCGATCGGTGTACGCGCAGCCCCTCGAGCAGTTCGACGTTCGTCAGCGTGCCATGGGTCCTCAGCCGCTGCCATGCGAGGTTGAACATCCAAGCGGGCACGACCGCAGGGCCGCCGGACGCACGTCGCGACCGGTCGGTCTCGACGAGCACCGCCGACGGCCCAACTGCGACGATCCGGTTCGTCCTCGGCGTGGGTCCGAGCGTCTGGAACTCCGGGTCGCGCTGCCTCTCGCGCTCGATGAGCGCCTCGAGCTCGGGCTCGAGAACATCCTCGGTCCGTTCCGCGATCGCTTCCGCCACCCACGGCTCCGCACGACAGTCTGCCCAGCGATCCTCCGCCCAGCTCCAAGCCGACGCAAGGGGAAGATCCTTCCGGGCACCCCGCATGCGAACTGCCACTTCCACGTTGGTGAACAGCCCACCAGTCAGGTTCGCGGAACCGATGACCGCCTGTGTCGATCCGCCCTGCGCGCCGAGGTAGATCTTCGGGTGGTACGACTGGCCGCCACCCGGGTTCAGGATGCGAACTTCGGCGCCGAGTTCACGAGCCAGAGCGAGAGCGGACGTGCTGGTCGCTCCGAACGTCGTCGTCGCGAGGAGTCGGATGCGTGCCTTCCGCTGTCGCAACGCGAGGAGCTCTCGCTGCAGGAGCCGCACGCCCGCGTCGTGGACGAATGCTACGCAGAGGAACGCGTCCTCGGCGTCCCCCAGCGTCGCCCTCACCGCGCGGATCAGCGACTGGTCTGCGGTGCTCACGATCTCGACTTCCATCATCGGACGCGCAGCGCGGGCGGGGAACCGTGCCTCCTCATGCGACGAACACATGCTTCGCGTGCCAGTCGAGCAGTTCGGGATCGGGCCTCTCGTCCGCGCGACGCGGCAGGACCTTCAGCGCGCCTTCCAGCGAGTAGTAGGCCCGGCCGTTCTCCCAGCGCTGCCGGAGCTTCGGGCTGACGCGGAACTCGAGGTCCGGCGTGACGGTCACGAAGCCCCGGTCGTAGAGCCTGTGGATGTCGGTGCGGAGGAGGAGCCCGTTGCGCACCTCGTGCGGGCCGCTGCTGGCGTACGGCATGATGTGCGCTGCTTCGAGCACGGGAAGCGAGTGTTCACCGGTGACCGCGCATGCCCTTCCGTACGCCTCGATGACCGAGACGCGGAAGGTGCCCTGGCCGAGGCGCGGACGCACGAGGGCGGGCGACCCCCATCGTTCGCCGAGCTCCGCGGCTCCGTCTGGCCGAGCCGCACCCTGGCGGCACGCCTCCCAGAGCGATGCTCCCTCACCGTGAGTCAGTTCGTAGGAGCGACCCTGTACCAGAGTCGGGCTGAAGTCCGTCGGCTGCGGAATCCACGCGTCCTCGGCGAAGAACGTCGGCTCGGTGAGGAGGATGCAACCGAGGTCCGGGTCCTCGCCCGGCTCGATCGGGCTTCGGCGGAGCCGCGCGATCCGGTCGCGCATCTCGAGCAGGTCGGCGACGCCGTTCTTCTCGCGGAAGGTCTCCCACACGAGCGAGAGCGGCAGCTTCGCGAACCGGGCGAAGTACGCGAAGCCGACGATCGCGTTGTGGGGCGCCTTCAGCTTGAAGAAGAACGGCGACCCCGGCGGCACGGCCGCGAACGCCTTCGGGTCCTTCGGCCGCCAGAAGTTCACCTCGTCGAGGTTCGGCATCGCGCGCAAGTAGCGGTACCACCCCTCGTCGGTGACGCCGACGTAGCCGGACGGGGTCGAGTTCGCTCTCACGGAGGACAGTTTCGCCCGACCTCCGGTTCCCCCGCCAGCGGAACATTCTGTTGGGCGGTCGGCGTGAGCGCATTCCCTCACCACCGTCCCGGCCCGGCGACAGCTGCGCTTCCTTCTGTGGCTCCGCAGGCTCAGGATCGGCGGGCGCGTCGCGCGCGATCGGCGCGCGCGGCGAGTTTCGGCTCGTGTCTCACCGCACCCCCCCTCCGGCTAGCTGCTGCCTCGCGCGCGCGGCGCTCGAGGCGGAGGCGCCAGTTGCCCGACCGAGCCGTAGCTTCCCGCGGCCAGAGAGGTCACGTCCCGTCCCGCAGCAGCGCGGCGAGCCACGGGAGGAGTTCCGGGTACTCGTCGAGGTCGAGCACGAACTCCTGACCCTTCGCGACAGCCCGGAGCCGGGCTTGGCTGCCGGGCTTGCGCCATCGACTCGGGTCGCCGTGGTAGCTGAGGGGTCGGCGGCCTCGCCGTGGCATGAACCCGATCGGCAGTGCCCAGTCGGTCGGGCCCTTCGCGTCCTCGGCGGTCAGGCGGCGCGTCGGCGTCGCGAGGTCGAACACGTCGGCGCCGGGCACACTGCGTCGGAGTCGCGGGAGCGAGAGGCGGCGGGCGGCCACGTAGAGCGTGTTGCTGGCGTCCGGCTCAGGTTGCATGTGCGGCAAGATCGAGGGGCGAGAGATCAAGCGGAGCAAGAAAGGGCCTCGGGCGCGTGCTCGCGGTCGCCCGACTCAGAGGCGATGTCGCGATCGCTGCGTGGCCGGAGAAGTGGGAACGGGCCCTGCGGTCATGCTTCCCGGACGACTGGCGCGACCACGCGCAGCATGCGGGCGACGGGCTCGCCGTGCTGCTTGAGAGCGACTCGGATCTGGAAGAGGCGCACCACTCCTGCGTCTTCGGCCGGCTCGCCTCACTGAACGTCACGCCGGACGAACTGAAACTCACCGAGCGGCGACTCATGGCGGACGCCATCCGCCCGCTCGCCGCACGCGCTCGCAGACAAGCCTGCCGTCGCGTACACGGCGCGGTGCCGCTCGAAGTCCGCGGGTGTCGGCGCGGGACTCTGCATCCCGCGAGGATCTCGGACCGGCATCCCCCGTGCTGCCTCGCGACAGACCTCGGTGGTCGCGCGTCGCACGTCCCCGCCGCCGGATCGGCGCCCCCCGTCCGCCGTGGCGAGCGCCGCCTCGCGATGCCGCGACCGCTCAGTCGCACTCGACGCCGTACTTCAGGAGCTTCCGCGGCAGCGCCTCGTCGAGGTTCGCGATGTCCTGATCCGTGAGTTCGACGAGCTGAAAGCCATGCTTCGCGTAGACCGCGATCTTCTTGTCCTTGCGCTCGGCGTACTTCGGGTCCTTCTCCATGCCCCAGTACTCCACGTAAACGCGCTTCTGTGGGAGGTAGAAGTCGCAGTAGACCGTCTCGTCGTCGTCAAGCGGGAGGCGCCGCTCGTACGCGTGAACGATGCCCTGGGTGTAGAGCCAGTTGTCGATCATGACCTCGGCGCGGGAGCGGACGAAGTGGCCATCCTGCGTGCGCAGCGGCGCCGGGAAGCGAGCACGGAAGTCCGTGCCTGGGTCCGACGCAGGGGCTGGCACTCCGACGCCGGATGTCACGGCGGGCAGCGGCGGCGGCACGGAGGCCGAGCGCGCCTCGTCGGCTGCGGTCGGACCGGAGAGCTCGCGGATCGACGCGAGGAGGACGCGGTTCTCGACGATCGACGCCGGCCAGATCACGTAGGGCACGCCCGTCTGGCGCACTTCACGCCGGACGGCGCCGCGCGCGAGCCCCTGCGTCGTCGGCACCCAGCCCTTCACATAGCGCTCGATCCACCCGAGCTCCGAGAGGAGGAGGTTCACCTTGCGCGAGGAGAGGCCGAGCGCCTCGCCGATCCGCGTCGAGGAGAACCACTCGCCATCCGCTGCGCGCGCGTCGGGTGCGCGCGATGCTGGGGCGCACTTCGGGCACGCGGCCCCCTCGAAGACAGTGCGGCAGCGATCACACTCGCGGATTGCGCCTTCCCGGTCCGCCCGCCAATGGTGGAGGCAGAGCTTGTGCCCCGGCTTCGAGACACTCGTGCTGCAGCCCGCGACGACGCAGTGATCCATCCTGATCTCCTACAATCAAGTCCGCCCGGCCCGTCGTAGGCAGCCGAGGTCCGCAGATCATGCACTCCGGCGCGCCGAAGTCCCGAAGTTGCCCCAGCGGACGTCAGCGACCGACTTCGCCTCTGCTGCGGTGGACTGATGGACTGCGACGCAACGGTTCAGGGCATGAGGGGAGGAC
This sequence comes from Planctomycetota bacterium, assembly GCA_022072415.1. Taxonomy (GTDB): domain Bacteria; phylum Planctomycetota; class JAJSAM01; order JAJSAM01; family JAJVHW01; genus JAJVHW01. The sequence continues at coordinate 2,745 of JAJVHW010000061.1, read as the reverse complement.
CTCCCAGGCCGCGGCCGATCCACGCCCCGAGCGGCGCAGCGTTGCCGCCCGGCCCCATTCGCGATCCGCCGACCGTTCGCGCCCGCCCGTCCTGCCGCAGTACGACCCGACCATCGAGCCTGGCAACGTTCACAAGGCCACCCCGTCCCCGGGGACACGATTCAGCGCAACGGGTGCATCACCGCGTCGTGCATCTCCTGGAGGTGGGCGGCGACTCGGACATTGCAGCGTGGACATCGGCGGGTCGACGGCGGTGGAGCGGACTGCGGGTGTGACTTCTGCGGCGAGTTCGGTGTGGGTTGCGGCTCGGGATCCCGGCTGGCGCCGCCGGATGCAACGGCGGCGCCGGTCGGGGTTGGGACCGTCGATCCGGGCGGCGTGGGCACCTCGGCCCTCCCCGCGGAGCTCGGACCTACGCTTGAGTTGCGTCGCAGCAGCCCCTTCACGCGCTCGTAGCCTGCGTCACCACGCTCGCTGTAGATCGTGGCGACGTCCTTGAACAGCAGCGCATCGTCCCCGACGACGTTCTCGTCGGTGGTGCCGACCACGTAGAGGGTCACGATGATCGGGCGCTTGCTCCCGTCGCCGCAGCGGAGGGCGCGGCCGATCCGCTGGATGCGCTGGCGTTCGGATTGCGTGGAGGCCATCAGGACGGCGGCGTCGATCTCGGGGATGTCGAGCCCCTCGTCGAGGGCGCGGCAGGCGAGCAGGGCCGAGGGTCCAGCCATCTTAAACTCTGCGAGGACCTTCGTGCGCTCCTCGTGTTTCATCTCCGAGTGGTACTGCTTGCACCAGATCGGCCCGCCCTGGCGGAGCTCGTGCTGGAGTTGGGCGAGCACAGCCCGGTCGATCGCCTCGGCCGCGAACTCGGCGGACTCGATCCGCTCGAAGAACGTGAGCGTCTTCTTCCCCTCGCCGACGAGGAGCCGGATGAGGCGCTGCGCCAGGGAGAGCTTTGCGGCCGCCTTGTAGACCACCGAGGCGCGCTTGAAGCAGAGGATGAAGTACTTCTTGATCGTGGGGTCCCACAGGGCGGGATCGGTCCCGGGACGCATCATGATCTGCCTGAGCTTCGCGTGGAACCGGTCGGCTTGGACGTACTCGAGCTCGCGCCCGAACTGGTCCATCACGGCCTGCCATTGATGCATGATCGCGTCCGTCAGGCGCAGGTACTCGTCCTTCTCGTTCGGCCGAAGGTTCACGCCGACGTTCACCAGGTCGAAGGCCGGCACGAGGTCGTCGCGCCGTGCGTCCTGGAACCTGTACTCGTAGACGATCTTGCCAAGACCCGGCGCCTCGTAGCGGCCCATCGTGGCCGAGAGCCCGAGTACGTAGTCGAACTCCCACTTCTGCGTGAGCGTGCTCCACACCGGCGCCTCGGCGTAGTGGTGACACTCGTCTGCGATCAGGAGCGTGCGCCCGCCGCTGCGCCGCACGTGGGAGAACAGGTGCGGCAGGCGACGCACGGCCGAGTTCACGATGGCGACGCAGGCGATGACGGTCTTGGAGTAGTCGTCGTCGTGCCCCTCGCCGATCAGGCCGACGCGCTGGCCGGGGAACGCGGTCGTCAGGCGGCTCTCCCACTGCCGGAGCAGCGGGACGGTCGGGACGACGATCAGGATGTCGAGGGACCGCTCCCTGGCGGTGAGGCGGGCGATGGCCTCTAGGCCAACCCACGTCTTGCCGGAGCCGGTGACGGCCTCGACGATCCCGCGGCAGCCCGCACGCTCCCACTGATCGCAGGCTTGGACCTGCCACGGATGCGGCTCGAAGGCCTTCGTCGGCGGCCAAGTCACGGAGCTTGTCTCCTTCCCGATCAGCCACACCGGTAGGCGCTGTGGCTGCGCTCTCGTTCCCGCTTCAATGTGGTCGCCTGGTGGATCACCCGTGCCTGCCCCGTCTCTTTCCTGCCGAGCGTCGCCCTCTCGATGCATCGGGCTGCACGCCCACGACGACCCAGACCCCGTGCGTCTCGCCAGAAGCTCGAATTCGCTGCACCTCAGCTGCGAGACAGCTTCGGCAGAGGCGCACTTGAGCCCGCGGCGCGCGGTCCCAGCGGACCGTCGTGCCGCGACCCTTTCGGTCGCATCCGACGCAACGCCCCGTCGACTTGCTCCGCCGAGACAGGTCCATGAAACGTCGTATCTGTGCAGCGAGGTTCTCCGACATGAACGACGCTGGTCCTCGGCTCGCCCTGCGCGCGGCGGAGTCGTTCTCCCGCAGCCGCGGCTGACACTCGTGCCGCTTCAAACTTCGAACAGCGGTGCCGCACTTCGGGCAGTTCGGAGGCGGTGGAAGCGCGGAGCCCGGCGAACCCGCACCGGGTCGCGGCGTATCGTCGGGTGGTGGCAGGACACCGTGACATGTCCGCATGTGTCGCTCGATGCGGGTGTAGATCTGCCCGCAAACGCGGCACGACCGGAGTGTCGGTCGGGGCGGAAGATGCTCTGACTGAATGACCAAGGCTGACGGACGTCGCGATGACACATAGCCCAGACCGCCACAGTGGAAGCAGTCCGGATTGCATCCGCCACACGTGCAGTCGTGCATCTCGGGCTCAGTCATGCGGACGCGAGTGTATTCTTCCCCATGGACGCCGTCCCACACCTCTGGTCCTGCGGAAGGTGTCAAGGTAGTTGTCGCACGCAGCGCACTCACGCTGCGCTCGTTTCGTTCATCTGCGACGCCGCCGCGGCGGCGCGTTCGGGGTTCAGCGCGACGGTCTCGATCGGTGACCAGTTGCGC
>JAJVHW010000159.1 GCA_022072415.1 Planctomycetota bacterium | reverse complement strand
CCGCGGGTGGCGCTGCGGGCGCGGCGGGCGGGCAGGTGGCCGCGTCGGCCGCTCCCGCGGCGACGGGCGCCCACGGCGGAACGTGGCGCGTCGGCGGCTTCGGCGGGCTCGACAGCCAGCTCGTCTCGATGAAGCTCTCCCCCGGCGAACTCGTCCGCGTCAGCAATGGGGCGAACTCCGGCGGCGAGGGCGACGTCCACGTGGCGCTCACCGTCCGCCCGCCCGCCGTGATCGCCGACGAGGTGATGGCGCGGTCCTCCCCCGACGCGCGCGCCGCGATCGTCGCGTCGGCGCTGCGCCGGAGCGGACGGCGCGGGATGCGCCCGAGGGACTGATGGCGACCGCGACCTTTCCGTTCGTGTTCCTCCGTCGCGGGTTCCGCGAGTACCTCGCCTACGGCAACGCCGTCCACGAGCAGGGCGGCGGACGCCGCACGCTGCAGAAGCTCCACGCGGCGGGCGAACTCGTCGTCCGAGGGACGCTCCTCTTTCCGAACCCGGGCGGCGCGTGGCGCGACTTCGAGTCGTTCTGGAACGCGCGGTTCGGCGGCTTCGAGCCATTCCTCTACCGCCCGCAGAACCCCGGTGCCGCGCAGATGGACGACGCGCCCGCCGTCGAGTCGGCGACGCAGAAGGACTTCGCGGCGACGCGGCGCTACGTGGACGCGGCGACGCTGGTCGTCCGGAAGAACGGCGCGGTGCAGACGCTCGGCGTCCACTACTCGGTCGTCAACGAGACGGGCGCGGCGTACGTCCTCGGGACCTCGGCGAAGTGCGTCGTCCGGTTCGGGACCGCGCCCGGCCTCGGGGCGACGGTCGCGCTCGCGTACGAGTTCCTCCACATGGTCCGCTTCGAGGGGGACGACCTGCCCTCCGAGCAGGAGCTGGAGGCGGGCGGTCTCGGAGCCGCCGCCGTCGCTGACCGCACAGTCGCCATCCAACTGCGGGAGACGGGACCCGGCTTCAGCTACGCCGCGGTCCCGAACGCCTCATGAGGTCGAAGAACGCCGCCTTCCTCGCGCTCCTGCAGGGCGATGCGCTCGACCTCGTCGCGCTCGTCGAGATCGCGCGAGCGACGACCCCGCTCCGCTACGCCCTCGACACCGAGGCCCGCGTGTGGAACGGCCTCACCTTCGAGCCGACGGCGGGCACGTTCGGCGAGATCCAGGAGTCGGCCGAGCGCGAGGTGCCGTCGCTCCAGATGGTCCTCCAGAACGCGGACGGCGTCCTCGGACCGCTCTGCCACCCGGACACAGGCGGCGAGGACCTCCGCGGCCGCCGCGTCACGATCCGGCAGGCCGCTCGCTCGATGCTCACGGGCGCGACGCCGGCGGACCTCGTGATCGAGTGGACGCTCTTCGTGAACGCCTACTCGTTCGTCGGCCGCGACGCCGTCGCCTTCGACCTCGGCGTGTTCCCGGCCGAGGCGATCCGCGTCCCCGACCGCACGCTCCAGGGGCTCCGCTGCCGCTGGCTCTACAAGGGCGCCCACTGCGGCTACGTCGGCGACCTTCTGACCTGCGACAAGACGCGCGAGGACTGCCGCCGCCACTTCGAGGACGAGCCGCTCCGCTTCGGCGGCTTCCCGACCGCGGCGGACGCGCGCGCTCTCCGGGTGGGCTGAGCCATGGGCAAGGGACTCGGCTACATCATCGGCGGGCTGGAGCTCGTCGTCGGGGCGATCCTCACATTCACCGGGGTCCTCGCCGAGATCGGCATCCCGCTCATGGTCGCGGGTGCGGGGACGATCGCGGGCACGGCGCTCACGCCGACGCCACCCCGCCAGAAGAACCTCCGTGACTCGCCGACCTACGGGATCGACCAGTTCGAGAACCCCCGCGGCCCGGACGCCCACGTCCCGATCCTCTACGGCGTCCACCGCGTGAAGCCCGTCGTGATCGCGGAGTCCGTCACGGAGGCCGTCGAGGGCGTATCGCCGGGCGACGTGCGGAACACGGCGCGGCAGGAGTTCCGCTGGCTCGGCGTGATCTGCGAGGGGCCGGTCGCGGACGTGACGGACATCGAGATCAACGACCGGCCGATCGTGTCGAAGGTCCGCGAGGAGAGCCTCGGGAAGGGAAACGGCTCGAAGAAGGAGTTCCCGTTCCCGCACGACCGCGTCTTCCTCGGGGACGACGAGGCCCCGGCCGTCGAGGTCTTCGTGGACGGGGTCCAGAAGGCGTGGTCGAAGCGGTCGGCGTCGGCCGAGTTCACGGTCCCGGCGCCGCCCGCGGCGAAGACGGACCCCATCACCGGGAAGCGGCTCCCCGTCCCGAAGCTCACCTTCGACCTGCGCCGCGACGAGAAGCGCGAGCGCATCCTCGGCGGCACGGTCCGGGTCTACGTGCGCGGGACCGGCCGCCCGGAACTGGAGCAGCTCCCGCGCGAAGGGCTCTACCGCTGGGGCGGGCAGAAACTCGCGGCGTGGAAGCTGCGCCTTCGCTTCAAGACGCGCCCGCCGACCGGGTACATCGTCCGCGTCACCTACGACTACCTCGCCGCCGAGTCCCTCGCGATCGTCCAGGGGGCAAACGGCGTCACGAAGCTCGTGTTCGGCACGGCCCCGGGGAACGGAAAGAAGATCACGGCGAAGTACCGGACGACGCCCTTCCACGGCCTCCGCGTCACCTGGCGGCCGGGGACCCTCGACCAGCAGCCGATCGAGGGCTTCACGGACCTCGAGCAGTCCCGGAACCCGAAGGACCAGGTCCTCGCCCGGAACGTCGGGAACACCTACTCGACGGACGGGCGCGAGGTGGACGACCTCCGGGTCGGCATCTCCGCGCCGCGCGGGATGATCCAGTACAAGGACGACGGCGGGACGAACGCGATCAGCGTCCGCGTGCGCGTCGAGTACCGGAAACAGGGCGCGACGACGTGGACGATCCTCCCGTCGCACTCCGGGAGCTCGTTCGATCTGATCGGCGAGCGGGCCTCGACGATGCGCTGGGAGATCGGCCTCCGCGACGAACTGGAGAAGCGGAGCATCGCAGGCGACACGGGCGCGGCGGCCGCCCTCGCCGACTTCGACCGCGCGCCCTACGAGATCCGCGTGACGCGGCAGACGGCCGAGTCCACGGACGCGCTCGTCGTGGACGAGATCCAGTTCACGTACGTCACGGAGGTGACGCGCGAGGGCTTCACGTACCCGGGGACGGCGCTCCTCGGCCTCCGCGGGAACGTCGGCGCGGCGCTCCAGGGCGGGAGCCTCCGCGTCACCTGCGTCGCGAGGCGGGGCGCGCTCTACGACCCGCGGACCACGGACCTCGGCGGCGCGCGCGACCTCGGGAGCAGCCAGAACGCCGCGCTCGCGATCCGCGACCTCGTGACCTCGTCCGAGGGTGCCGCCGTTGAGCGGTACGGCGCGGGCTACTTCTTCACGGGCTCGGACTTCCTCGTCGGGGCGGACGGGTCGCTGAACGGCCTCGTCGCGTTCGCGGACTTCTGCGACCAGTGGATCCACCGCCCCGGCGACGACGCGACGCGGCCCGCGTCCGCGACGAACGGCGAGCGCCGTTGCCGCCTGAACGTCGTCCTCGACACGCCGATGTCGCTCATGGAGACGGTCGGCGACCTCGCGTTCCTCGGGTACTGCTTCGCGACGCTTCAGGGCGCGCGCTGGCGCTTCCCGCTCGACCAGGACGGCGATCCGGTCTTCACCTTCGTGGACGACATCGACCCGGCCGCGCAGAACATGTCGAAGTTCGTGCTGCGGCTCGACGAGTGGGGCAAGTCGCCGACCGGGGTCAAGGGTTCCTTCTGGAGCGAGTTCCTCGACTACGAGCGCGACGAGCTCCTCTACCCGGTGGACGGGCTCCCCGAGGCGACGCCGCTGAACGTTCGCGAGGTGGACCTCCGCGGAGTGACGCGGGAGACCGAGGCGGCGCGGCTGCTGCGGCACCTCGCCGAGCAGGCGCGGGCGCTCCCCTTCCCCTGCACGTGGGAGGCGCACCCCGGCGTGCAGCACGTCGAAGCGGGCGACATCGTGCTCGTCCGGACGCGCGTGCCGTACTCGACCGGCGGGAACGCGACGGAGCTGAAGGTCCGCGTGCTCGCGGGCGCGGTCGGGCGCGACGAGGACGGGAAGCTGACCGTCCGGTACGCCGGGCGCGTGATGGACTCCTCCGTCTACGCGCTCCAGAGCGTCACGGTGCCGGTAAGCACCGCGCCGGCGACCACCGCCGCCTCGGGCACGAGTACGCGGAGCGCGTCGCGGCGCGTGACGGGCCTGCGGGCCAGGGTGCGGTGATGGCTGACACGCAGCGGTACGTCGAGGCGGTGCTCTCCTGGACCCGGACGGCGGGCGGGACGGTCGCGATCCTGAAGCGCGGCGCCGACGACTCCGGTTGGACGGAGATCGGGCGCACCGACGCGAGCGAGTTCACGGCGACGGGGCTCCACCCGGAGCGGAGCTACACGTTCGCGGTGGTCCCCGTCGAGAACGACGGGAGCCTCGCCGCGGAGGACGAGTGGGAGACGCTCCGCGTCGCGCCGACGGCGGACGAGGGGACGCCCGCGCTGCCCGCCGCGCCCACGGGCTTCGCCGCGGCGCAGGACGGCCCGAACGTCAACCTCCGGTGGGATGCCGCCACGGACGGTGTCACCGTGGCCCACGAGGCGCGCGTCGGGGACTCGTGGGAGGACGGGACGCGCATCGCCGCGGGCGTGACCGGGACGAGCCTCGCGTGGGCGTGGTCCGCGTCCGGCGCGACGACGCTCCACCTGAAGGCGGTGGACTCCCTCGGACGCACGTCGCGCGCGGCGGCGTCCGTGACGGTCACGATCGCGGCGCTCGACACGCACGTCACGGCGGATGCGGCCGACCAGGGTTCTCTCGGCTGGCCCGGCGCGAAGACCCACCTCGAAGTGGACGGCGGCGTGCTGCGCCAGGAGCGGCTCCCGCTCCACTTCGGCGCGGCGGTCGTGCCGTTCGGCTCGTTCGCGGGCGTGCCGTGCTTCGCGAAGTACTGGCCGCAGGGCGTGTACGAGTCGCCGGTCCTCGACGCCGGGCAGGTGGAGCACCAGCGCGTCGAGGTGGACATGGGCGCGGCGCAACCCGTGGACGCGGGTCTCCCGTTCGGCGCGGTCCGCCGCCCGGCCCTCGGCGCGCGGACGGGCCGCGACGAGCAGCTCGTCCCCCTCGGGTCTCCCTCCTTCGCCTCGCGGAACTCGTGGCGGCTCACGCCGCTCGCGCCGGTCGATGCGAAGGTCGAGATCGACACGAGTCCGACGCCGGGGGGCGCGTGGGACGGGTGGCGGCCCTTCGCGCCGGGCACCTACAGATACTGGCGGACGCGGCTCCGCGTCACGGTCACAGGCGACGGCCTCCGCTTCGTCCGCGTCCCCCGGCTCGTCGTCACGCGGCGGAAGTTCAACCGGAAGCTCGAGGGCGACGTCGTCGTGAACTGCTCGCCCGTGAACGTCGTGTTCCCGGTCCCGTTTCAGAACCCGCCGAAGGTGACTGCATCGCTCGTCGGCTACTCGGGAACGCCCATCGTCACGAACGTCACGGCGACCGGCTTCACGATCGCGGGCGGCGCTGCGGTGTTCCCGGGCGACCCGGCGACGTTCGCGCCGACCGTCCACTGGCAGGCGATGGGGACGTAGCGGCCGAGCGCGCTACTCGACAGCGCTCTCGGGCCACGACTCGATCAGCCGGTAGGAAGCTGAGTCCTCCGCGCGCAGAGGCAGGATCGTCTCCGTCATCGTGACGCGCTCCCACGCCGCGGCGTTCGTGACCCAGTCCGCGTAGTAGCGGACGTCTCTCACGCGCCGGAAGTGTCGGAACCACACGCCGATCTCGGGCACGGGTCGACGGATGTAGTTGTACTCGCCGTCCACCGTGACGAGCGCCAGCGGGAAGTGGTGCGCAACGATCAGCACCTTGTCGCCGACGTCCATGTCGTGCGCGAACGCCCAGTAGTTGCGCTGTCGGTCCGGCAACCGCTGCTTCTTCACGGTCAGCAAGTCGCCCGGATTCCCGCGGAAGTCGAGCCCGATGAACCCGGCCGCCAGACTGCGGTGCGCGTGCTGCGCCGAGACGTTCGGCTGGCTCGGGTGAAGCTGCATCCTCCAGTGGGTCATCGATGGCCTCCTCATGCCACTCGATCGTAGCGCTGAGCCGTTCACTGCGAGGCGCAGAAGCGAGTCGCCGACGTCACCCAGTGGGAGCGCGCAGTTCGAGAGACCAGGGACGACCGTCGGCTGTAGGGAAAGGGGGAATGTGGTGTGGAGTAGTGGCCGCGCGATCTTACGGAAGGGTCAGTTCCAGCCCTGATCTCGTCGGAGGGAGTGTACGCGCCCGGTCCCCCGCGACGCGCGCGTCTTCAGCCGCGACGCATCGCGTCGGCGATCTCGGCTTCCGTGAAGAGGTGCCGGATGTCCGCGCGGCGGACGTGGTGGAGCACGACGTAGTCGCCCGAGAACGTCTCGATCTGGACGAGGTCGCCGCGCAGGAGCCGGTAGACCCAGCCCTGCTCGCGACGCCCTTCGAACACGTACTCGACGTAGCTCCCGCCGCCGTCGATCCCGCCGTCGCAGAGTCCTCGCATCGCTACCTCCTCGGTTCGTGAAGCCGCCCGCAGTCCTCGTCGGTCCGCTCGTCCCACAGCCGGTCCGCGACCGGGTGGTCGCCGCAGTGCATCTGGACGAGCTCGCGCCCGTCGCGGTGGACCACGCCCCACGGGACGAGTTGCGCGCCGCAACGCTCGCAGCGCATGTCCGGGTACGGGTGCGCCGGGGCGCGCCAGCCCTCGGGAACCCAGTCGGGGACGTAGCCCCTCGCGCGCGGCTCGTTCATCGGGACCTCCTCGTGCATGTCCGGACCTTCGCTCTGGCGCGGTACGGATCAAGGTCACGCCGAACGAGATCCGGGCATCTGGGGGAGAGGAGCGGTTCTGCCCGGCCCGGGACGGAGCAAGTAGTTCCCGCCGTGGCGTCCGACTTGAAGGACTCTGCACTCGGGCGACTCTGGATCCGGCCCCGGAGACCCGACCCCATGGCGTGGAAGAAGCTGATCACCGAGGACGACTTCGGAGGGTTCGCGAACCCCTCCGCGACGATCGGCGGTGCCGCCGTCAACGGTGCCGCGTCGACCGCCATGCGCAGCGACGCCGCGCCGGCGCTCGGGCCTCTGACCCGGGACCTCGACTTCGGCGCCTTCAAGGGCGTGAACGCGGCAGATCCGTCCGCCGCCGCCCACCTCGCGACGAAGGGCTACGTCGACTCGGTCGCGCAGGGCCTCGCGCCGAAGGACTCCGTCCGCGCCGCGACGACCGGGGACATCGCGCTCTCCGGCGCGCAGACGATCGACGGCGTGAACGTCGTCGCCGGGGACCGCGTCCTGGTGAAGAGCCAGAACACCGCCTCGGAGAACGGCATCTACGTCGCCGCGGCGGGTGCATGGGCGCGGGCGGCCGACGCCGACAGCGAAGGGGACCTGCGGAGCGCGTCGGTCTTCGTCGAGGAGGGCACGGCGAACGCGGACACCCTCTGGGTGATGACGACGAACGCGCCGATCGTCGTCGGGACGACCGCGCTCACGTGGACGCAGTTCTCGGGCGCCGGCGACATCGTGGGCGGCGCGGGCCTCACGAAGACCGGGAACACGCTCGACGTGAACGTGGACGGCTCGACGCTGGAGATCAACGCCGACACGCTCCGGGTGAAAGCCCTCGGGATCACCGACGCCCACGTCGCGGCCGCGAACAAGGACGGCGTGGTCGGCACGCCGTCCCTCCGCACGCTCGGCACCGGGTCGCAGCAGGCGGCGGCCGGCAACGACGGTCGGCTCTCCGACACGCGTGTCCCGGCGGCGGCGCAGGCCGGGACGGCCTGGGACTTCGCGGACAACGAGGTCGTCGGCCTGCGGCCGAAGGGCTACACGACCGGAGCCCGTCCCGCGGCGCCCGCCGTCGGTCGGCTCATCTTCGACACGACGATCAACCGGCCCATGGTCTGGTACTGACCGTGGCCGACGCGGAGTTCGTCGCCCGGGTTCACGCGCGCGCGGCGCGGCAGGCGGACGCAGGGCGTGGCGCCCCGGTCGCCTTCGTCCCTCCCGGACCGCCCGTCCCGCCGATGGCACCCGCCGAGCCCGCGGCGGCCGACCCCGGTCCGCCCGTTGCCGGCGGATCGCCCGGGACGCAGAAGGAGCGGACACGCCGACTCCACGACGACCTCGCCGACGTCATCAACACCCACGCGGCGAGTCCCGAGACGGTGCTCATGGCGCTCGAGCTCCTCCGGCACCAGGCGCTCGCGCCGCGCCTGCGCCAGATCGAGATGGAGTAGCCCGTGGCGTGGAAGCTCGTCTGGACGGAGGACGACGCCGGCGTCCCAGACGGTCTCGCGACGCTCGACGGGAGCGCGAAGGTCGTCCAGGACCCCGCGAACGCGCAGGAGGCTGCGGCCGCCGGGAAGATCCCGATCGCGATGCCGAGCGGGAAGCTCGCTCCTGCGTGGCTCCCTGCGGTCCCGCACGCAGCGACGCACCAGAACGGCGGTGCGGACGAGGTGGCGACCGCCGCCCCGACCGCCGACGCGATCCCGAAGGCCCTCGGGGACGGGAAGCTCGCTGTGGGCTGGCTCCCCGCAGGAGACGCAGGCGGCGTCGCCGCGCTCGACGCGTCGAAGTTCGTCCTCGGCTCCGGACTCGTCGTCGCGGGCGACCAGGTCGTCGGCGCGCGGGCTGGCGCCATCGCGGATCCGGCGGGCGGCATGGTGATCGACCTGATGTGCCGCGCCGCGGTCGTCCAGATTCTCAACGCGCTTCGCGGACACGGACTCATCGCGCCGTAGCTCGTGCGGTTGAACGACTCTGACGCGCCCCGATCCTCGGTGCGTGCCGACGTGGGCCCCCCTCAACGACGACCCCATCACCGGCGACTCCATCCCGGTGGCGTTCCTCGAACTGGAGGGGCGCACGGTCGAACTCCGGACGGGCTTCGCCGGAGCCGCCCCGCCCGCGAACCCGCAGGAGGGTCAGGTCTGGGTGGACACCGCGCAGTCCCCCTACCGGGTGCTCCGCTACCTGCGGATCGACGCCGGGCCCGCGTCGTGGCAGCCGGTCGGGCCGCTCTCGCGGCTCCCGGCGAGCATCAACGCCGATCCGAGCATCGTCGATGACCGGCTCGCCCCGTTCGAGTTCAAGGGGCTTCGCGTCGAGAACCGGGCTGCCCTCCCCGCAGCGTCGCCCCTGAACAGCGGGCTCCTGGTCTATCGGGTCGGCGACGGAGAGGTCTGGCTTGCCGACCTCCCGGTCTCCGGTGGCTGGAAGGGCCTGCTCTCCGTGACGCCCATGGGGTCGTTCGACACCGTCGAGCTCGCGCTCGAGGGCGACCTCGGCAACGACGCCGTGAATCCGCCGACCAAGTCGCGGAAGGGCGCGCTGGAAGGCTGGCTCTTCGACGACGTCGCCGAGAAGCGGACCCTCGCCTTCATCGTCCCGCGGAACTGGCAGGGCGCGTCGGACCTCCGGCTGCGCATCTTCCAGGTCCTCGGGCAGGCGCAGCTCGCCGGCGACGACATCGAGTGGACGGGCGAGGTGCGGACGCTCATCCCCGGCCAGGAACGCGTCGCGAAGGCTGCTACGCCGCTCGCGGACGCCGTGACGGACATCGGTGCCGACGTCGAGGGGATCGATGACGGCGGCGGCCCGCACCTCACGGAGCTCGTCATCGACCACGACGACCCCGCGAACCCCGTCTCCGCGGGCTGCCTCGTCCTCGCGACTGTCCGGCGCAAGACCGTCGGCGGCGCGGGGAAGGCGGGCGGCACGGTGGTCTTCCGCGCTGACCTCGCGTACGCGCAGCGTCCCCGCCACGAGAGGGCCTGAGCCATGGACGAAGCGCTGAAGGAAGCCGCCCGGCAGGTGCCCTCGCTCGCCGTCCTGGTCGTGCTCGTCGTGTACTTCCTGCGGGCGCTCGACCGCCGGGACCAGACGATCCGCGCGATCGCCGACTCCTGCCACGCCACGCAGGCGAAGGCCAGCGAGGCGATCTCCGAGAACAGCCGCGTCATGGGCCGAGTCTGCGAGGCCCTCGACGCGCAGCGTCAACTGGTCGCAGACGCCGTCCGCGACGGGATCGACCGATCCGCGCTCGCCAACCGCTCGTGAAAGGAGCACCGTCCCATGTCCCGAGTCCGCAGCTTCGCGTCCGTCCTCGTCCTCGCGCTCGCCGCCCTCGCCGGCGCCGCCGTCGTCGGAGGGTGCGCCGGCCTCCAGCCCACCGCCGCGTCGCCCGCAACCGCCGGAGCACCCGCCACAGCGGGCCAGCTCGCGCAGACCGTGACCGGCCAGCAGGGTCAGGCGCCGTCGACGGCGACCGGGGGCACCGCCGCCGTGAACTGGTACTTCGCCTCGTCCGTCCCCTCCGAGGTCATCGGCCCGATCCTCAAGATGGCCGACGAGCAGAAGTGGACCGCCGAGCAGGTCGCGTCCGCCATCAAGTCGGCCAACGGCGCGCCGACGAACGTGACCATCACGACCACGGGCAACAGCGCGTCGGGCGGGAACGCGTCCTCGATCCCGGCCGGCACCGGGGGCTCGGCCGGCGTCGGCGGCGCGGGCACGGTCTCGAAGCCGTAGCCCATGGCCGACTCCGCCTGGGCTGACGTGACGGGCGACTTGGAGACCCTGGTCGCCCTGTCGCTCCCCGCCACACGGGCGGACGCGGGCCGCGTCTACCTGACGCTCCGCGACTCGCTCTACGCCCGCGTGGCCCGGATGTTCGCGGATCCGCGATGCGACGCACTGACTCGGGACCTAGTACGGGAGTACCTGACGGGACTGCGAGTGGAGGCGTGAATCGAGCTCACCGGCTCCCGGTCCCTCCTGCCCGCATCCTCGTCCTCGCGACTGCAGCCGTCGGCTCACGTCGCGGGTCGAGACGAGGGGCGATCGACAGAGGCGAGTGCGGCCGCTGAGATTCCTACTCTCGCGCTCGGCCGAGCTGCTGCCGAAGTTCCTCGCGCTTCGCCGCGGGAAGCTGACGATACGCGGTCCAGGCGCGATCGATCGGGTCGGCGTCGCGCCGGTCTTGCTCGATCCAGATCGCGAAGCGGTCGCGGTCCGGACCCGTCAGCGCGCGCAGCATCCCGAGCACCGTGTCAATGGTGGGCGGTGGACTCGCAGCGCCGTCGCGGCAACGACGGCACTCCGTCACGTAGGACGGCGGCGTCTCCGACACGCCGGGCGAGCGCTCGCGTCGGTTCACAGTCAAGACCGCGGTCACGCCGCGCAGATCGGGGTAGGACTCTCCGGCCGCGATGCCGCATGTAACGCACTGGTGGTCGTCCGCGGCCAGTATCCGCCTCCGCTCCTTTGCGCTGACGCCACGCTGCGCCGCCGGCAACGTGCTGCGCGGCTCCCAGACGGCGGCGCCTTCAGCCACGAAGCGCTGCTCATCGGCGCGGAGCGTCGCATCTTCAGCGCAGGTGTGGATGACCCACCCGTGCTTACGAAGGTCGCGAAGTCGCCGGTCTGCCTGAGCGATGCCAGGAAAGGCATCGCGGTGCTGGCCTTTCGTGAAGGTGTTGCCGCGCCCAACCGCCTGGATCAGCCACAGCGCGCTCCTGACCATGGTCCCGGTGCGCAGGGTTGGGTCGTCCCATCGCGGGGCGGTCACGACGGGGAATCCTGACGAGGACCGGCACGGGTCGCACGCGGGTCCCTCTTGGGCGTCCGGCGGGAGGTGTACGATCCCACGAGGCTCCAAGGTGGAAGGACTGAGATCATGACTTCAAGTTTCGGACTGCCTCCGGCAAGCGACAAGTTCCGCACGCTCGTCAAGGATCGGCGCGACGAGGCGCGCGACGCGGACGGCGAGAAGGTGACCATCGAGTGGCGCGGCCAGCCCACCCACCTGTACGTGATCTCGGTGCCCGTCGAGCTCCTGTACTACAACCCCTCGACGCACCGGATTCGCGCACAGGTCTCGCTCGATCCGGCCAAGGAGCGTGCGCTTCACGACCATCCCTGGAGCTCAGAAGCGCAGGAGTACCTTGAGAAGCTGTTGAAGTGCCAGCCCTCGAACCCCGACGTAGTGGATCCGGACTTCATCGCCCTGCGCGACAACATCAAGCAGTTCGGGCAGAAGGAGCCGGGGATCATCACGCGCGACGGCATCTTGGTGAACGGCAACACGCGCCGCGCCGCGCTGCGAGACCTCGGGCGTGACCAGATCCGGGTCGGCGTGCTGCCAGACTCCGCGGCCTGGGATGACGTCAACAGCGTCGAGCTCGCGCTGCAGCTTCGGAAGGACCATCGGCGCGAGTACTCGTACATCAACCGGCTGCTCGCAGTGGAAGAGCAGCTCGCGGCGGGACGTCGCGAGGACGACGTTGCGCGCGACTTCCACATCAAGACGCCGACCCTTCGGCAGGACCGCTGGGTGTATGGCGTTATCCGCGAGATGATCGAACGCAGCAGGACCGACGGCGGCGCCGCGCTGCGCCTCATCGACTTCGAGGACCACCAGGAGAAGCTGCGCGAGCTCTTCCGTGCGTACGACAAGCTGGAGTCGACGGACAGAGACGCGGCGCAGCTGCTGAAGGAGGCTCGGCTCGCGCTCATCGTGCTCGAACGCTCGAAGACCGACGTGCGCTACGCCGAGGTCGACTTCATAGAGAAGTACCTCGAGCCGAAGTTGCCGCCTGAGCTCAAGCTGACGCCGCCTGACTCACCGCCCGTCGCAATCCCGGGGCTCGGCATCTCGGTGCCGGCGGAGGGCGCGCGCGTGAAGGCCGCGAAGGCGCTCACCGACCGACTGCTGAAGGCTCGCGCGACTGTGCTGCCAGCCGCAGGTGTCGATCCTGGGAGTGTGTCGGGTGCGAAGGCGCTCATCGAGAAGGCCGAGGACGCTTTCGGGCGCGCACTCGACTCCGCAGGTCGCGACTACAGTCTCAAGAAGCGGAAGGTCGCCCCGGTCGAACGGCTCTCGGATGCATGCGACCAGTTGGACCTGTGCATCGAGGGACTCGCCAACTCGGCGGCGGCCCGAGCCATCGATGACGTCGGATTCGACGACACTGTGATCAGGCTGCGGAAGACGCTCGCGAGACTTGCCAAGCAAGCCCGCCGCACGATTCCGGAGCCGGGCGACGGCATGGCCTGGCTGCTCGACGCGACGAAGGACGGGCAGTGACCGAGCAGGCAGGCAGCCTGTGCCTGGAGTTCGGCGAGACGGCTACTACTGCCAGACTTCGCGCGGGTTCCGGCCACGAGGATGAACTTCGTCAGCTCACGTCGCGATTCCGGACAGCGCGCCAAGTCGGACACGGGGTAGCGGAGGTGGAACTCGACGACCTCCTCATGAACCTCGCCCAGCTCTCCGTCTGGCCGCATCCAGCGAGCGTGCGCTGGGATGAGAGCCTCGCTGCCGTGGCGCGCGACACAACCAACGACGCCGCAGCGGTTGGCTCCAGGATCACGCAATCCCCCGCGGTTGGCGCCGAGGTCGCAGCCGACGACGTGGTGGGGCTGCTCGGGCAGAACTGGAAAGGAGACCTCACCGCATTCCAGCGCCGCGACCTCGCTAAGCTTCTGTCGCTCCGCCATGGCGCGAACTTCTCGGTGCCAGGGGCGGGGAAGACGCGAGTCGCCCTTGCAGCGTTCGCGGCCATGCGCAGCGCGGGGACAGTTCGTCGCCTGCTCATTGTCGGCCCGAAGTCCGCGTACGAGGCGTGGCTCACAGAGAACGCAGAGGTGTTCGAGCAGCCTCTGCGGATGGAGGTGCTTGCAGGGGGACCATCGCCAGCAACCGATGCGCTGATCGTGAACTACGAGCGCCTAGACGGGTCCATCGGCCTGCTCGCACGGTGGATTTCTGCCGAGCCCTCGCTTCTGGTTCTCGACGAGGCGCACAGGATGAAGCTGGGCGCCAAGGGAACGTATGGCTCGGCATGCCTCGCGTTGGCACCGCGTGCACGGCGGCGCCTGATCTTGACGGGCACGCCGGCTCCGAACGGTGCCGCTGACTTGGAGAACCTGCTGGGGTTCGTGTGGCCGGGGTACGGGAAGCAGGCTGTCGCGCGAGCTGTGTCCGGCGGCGATCTTGCGCACGCCAGCCGCGTGCTGCGGCCCCTCTTCACGCGAACGACAAAGCGCGAGCTCGGCCTGCCTGACGTGTCACCGAGCATCCGATTCGTCGAACTGCCCCCGCTTCATCGCGAGGTTTACCAGGCGCTGACCGGACTGCTCTCGGTGCGCGCCGCGGAGGCACGCGGCGACTTCGAGGCACTTGGGCGCATCATCATGTACCTGATCATGGCGGCTACCAGTCCCGCACTGCTGGCCGTCGGAGGGACGAGGTACGAGCCGCTCGCGTACCGAGTGCCCCCGCTGGCAGTTCCCGCGGACGAACCGCTCTTCCGGCTCATGCGGGACCTTCCGGCGTACGAGATGTCGCCGAAGTATCGCGAGGCGATGGCGATCGTCGCTCAGAACGCAGCGGCCGGGCGCAAGACGATCGTGTGGTCGACGTTCGTGCGTAGCCTCATGACGCTCCGGGAGATGCTCAGCGAGTTCGCGCCGGCGCTCGTTCACGGCGGGACGCCAGACAGGGGCGAGCAGATTCAACGGTTTCGCACGGATCCCCGCTGCCTCGTGCTTCTCTCGAACCCAGCTACGCTCGGCGAGGGAATCAGTCTGCATCGGACATGCCACGACGCGGTCTACGTGGACCGCGACTTCGCGGCGGGACGGTTCCTGCAGAGTCTCGATCGCATCCACCGACTAGGACTTGCGCCGGAGACAGTCACAACGGTCACGGTCATCGCGGCTGCGGGGACGATCGACGATGTGGTCGCACAGCGACTTGTTCAGAAGCTCCGGTTCATGGGTCGCATCTTGGACGACCCGGAGGTGCAGGAACTCGGGGACCTGCCGGAGGAGTCATCCATCGGCGAGGGCCTCGACGATGACGATCTCGCGGCACTGATGGGCCACCTCCATGCCCGTGCCTCCTGATGCCGTGCTCCGGGGCGCCATGCGCTGGCTGGAGCAGATTCCGCAGGTCGGGCCTGCCCGCGCCCGAGCGATGTTCGCGGTTCACGAGGCATTCTGCGATCTCACGCCCACGCAGTACGCAGCGTCGTACGGATGGCTGCAGGAAGTTGGCCTCGTGGACGCCGTCGGCCGCAGCCGCGTGGCGCACGGGGATCCGAGCGCGCTGGCCGCTGAGGTGTTCCGGGCCGCAGTCTGCGGAGGCCGCCCGCTGTGGCTTCGCGACGCGGACGTGCTGATCCGTAGTCCGGATGAGCTTCCGGAGGATGCCGACACAGCGGCAGGCGCTCTCGGCCTCGACACCGAGTCAGCGTTTGCCATCGTCCGCGCGGCGTGGGGACGAGTCGATGCAGCGGAGCGTGCGCGCATCGGGGCCGCGGGCGAGGCCGCGCTGACCCACCTTCTGCGGGAGTACGTGAACGCGGAAGTGCAGCGTGTCTCTCTGCAGTCAGACGGCTACGGATACGACATCGCAGTCAGGTCCAACGACGTCAACGTTCACATAGAACTGAAGTCGACGACGCGCACCCAGCAGAGCAGGTTCTATCTCTCGCGTAACGAGTACGAGACGATGCAGCGCGATCCGGCCTGGCAGTTGGTCCTCGCGCGGCTGACGGAAGACATGCAGATTGCCGCCGTCGCTGTGGTGGACCGCACATGGTTGAAGGCGGTGGCGCCGGCGGATCGCGACTCGCGCGGGCGCTGGGAGTCCGCCCGCGCCGAGTGCCCGCGGGATGCGCTCACGAACGGAGTTCCAGCCCTGCTTCCGCTTCTTCGGGAGCCGAAGTCGCCGCTCCTCGGGGGGCAGTGCCCCTGGCCGGTGTGACCCTGCGATGGCGGGGCCGCACGACTCTCTGTCCAGCAGGGCAGCCCTCAACTCGTTCGCGAGCGCCCTACGGCGCGGCGGATTCGCGCCGCAGCCCGGCTGGCCGATGGCGCGGCTCGCAGTTCGTGCTCCCAGACTCGCACGACGCACCAACCGTCGCTCCGGAGCTGTCTCGTCACCTTCCGATCGCGCTTGGCATTCCTGAGGGCCTTCTCTCGCCAGTAGCCCCTGTTCGACGTCGGCGTTCGATAGCAGCGCGGGCATGCATGCCAGAAGCAGCCGTCAACGAACACCGCGACCTGCGACGCAAGGAAGGCGAAGTCGGGGTGGCCGAGAATCGGCGCGCGTCTCCTCCATCCGGTCAAGCCTGCGCGGCGGAGGACCGGGATGAGCGCACGCTCGGTCGTGGCGTTCCCGTGACTCCTGATGGCCGCCATGTTGCGCGACCGCGCGGACGGGGAGTGCACGTCAGCCACTGCGAACTTACTGTGAAGTGACCTTCGCGGGTCTGCGACCCACGTGGCTCGTCACGCGGTCGCCAGCAGGTCCCGACGTGAGTGCCTTCACGATCGCGCGCCCCACCGCCTCAGCAACGGGCGGCGGGAACGCATTCCCAACCTGCTTGTAGCTGGCGGTCTTGCCCCCCGTGAACTCCCAGTCGTCGGGGAAGCCCTGCAGTCGAGCTGCCATCCTCACGGTCAGCTTCGGGATGAAGTCGCCCGGGGCCTCCGGTCCCGGCGCCGCGTTCGCGATCCCGAGGCCATCGACTCCAAGCCGCATCCACTGCTCCCTGGCGCGGGTTGGACCGAGATCGGGCCCACCGTGCTTCTTCGAGCCACCGACGAGAGTTGGGGCGATGGCGTTCGCCTTGACGGTCCAGGCCGCTGCGCCCGTCCAGCCGCGAGCCGCCATCAGGTCGGCGAGCGTTAGTCCCACCGTCTTCGGCGCGTTCGCAAGCGGCTCAGGCCAGCGGAATCGGCGCATCTGACGCCGACGCATCGCGACCAGCACGAAGCGAGGCCGAAGCTGCGGCACACCGAACTGCGCGGCCTGCAGAATCCGGAACTCCGGCGCAAAGCCGAGCCCGGCAAGCTGCGCGAGCAGGTGCGCGCGGTAATCGCTGAACTTCTCTTGAGCGAACCCCGGCACGTTCTCGAAGAGCACTGCGGCGGGTCGTACGCGGCGGACGACCTCGAGTGCGGAGGGAAAGAGGTCGCGCTCGTCCTCGCTGCCAAGTTGGTCGCCTGCAATGGAGAAGGGGGGACACGGGCACCCCGCCGTGACGAGGTCAGCGCCGCGGAACGACCCGGGATCGAACGTCGTTAGATCCTGGCACCGGATGTCCCACTCTGAGCGGTTGGCGCGAAGGGTCGCGCACGCATGGTGATCCAGTTCGACGGCGGCCGCGAGACCAACGCCAGCCCGCTCGAGACCGAGGGCCTGTCCGCCCGCTCCGGCACAGAGTTCGAGCGCATGGATGGCGGGGGATCGGAGGATCATGGGTGCTCACACATCTTCGTGATCTGCTCCGGGCCGGAGGACAGCGCGACGAACGTGCGCGATCCTAGTCCGGGAGGGGGACACGGCCCGCGTGGACGGCTCGATCGCGCCCGCTGCCGCGCCTCTCAAGGCCGCTCAAGCCTCAACGGACGAAGTGGACGGACGATTGGCCGCTCCTGCAGCACGAGATCCCGGAACTCCTGCTCGCTCGCGAGTGCGCGCGCGGCGAGCTCCGGGATGGAGTAGCCGTGCTGCCTGATGTGGAGCGCAACGACCTCCTTGAGAAGCGAGGGCTGCTCCGGCGCGACCGGCAGTGGCTCGTCTTTTCTCCACCCCATCCCGCTCATCTGCCGGAAGAGGTCTTGGTAGCGCGACTTCGGAAGGCGCCCGAGCTGATGTGCCCGCACCACCATCGCCTGAACAGAGACCCGCCAGCGCGGCTTCAGCGCAAGTACCCGCTGCAACGTGGCGTCGGCAGGGAACTCGTTCAGGAACTCAGCGGCCGGCATGAGGAGCGCCCCCGCGAACGCCTGCGCCTCCGCCTCGGGGTCCGCGCTTCCCGGCTGGCGATGCATGACAAGATGCCCCACCTCGTGGGCGAGCGACAGACGCTGGCGGTCGCCCGGGGCGCGGACGTTGAGGCACACGACCGGGGGCATGCCGGGCACCCAGTTGCTGATCGCGTCGATCGGATCTACCCCGAAGTCGTGCTGCAGGACGAGCGCACCTGCGTCCTCAACGACCTTCGCCAAGTTGTGTACGGGGCCCGGCGCGAGTCCCCAGCTCGCCCGCACCTGCGCGGCGATGAACTCAACGTCGCCATCGAACGCATCGACGTCCATGGCTGGGAACCCGCGCACGTCGATCTCGACGTCGTACAGAAGCCGCTGAACATGGAGCCGACGGACATCCACCTCCGCGTGCCTGTGCCGCAGCCGCGAGACGAGTGCCGCCTGGCGCTTGCGGTGGTGGAACACATCGTTGCCGGCACCGACGCGGACGTAGTTCGTCCGGAAGAACGCCGGCGGGAAGCCCAGCGCCACCGCGTACTTCTCGACGTCCGCCTCTGAGACCGCCACGAGTCCCGCCTCGTGCTTCGACACCTTCGACTGCGAGGCGTCGATCCGCGCGGCCAGTTCCGACTGCGTGAGGTCCCTCGCTTCGCGGGCGAGGGTGATCATCTGCGGAACCACGGGGTCAGTCACGCGTTCTGACCTCCGGCGTCCGCGAGACGGCGCGTGGACCGAACCCGCGGTCCGACCGAGGGAATCGGGGCAGGCAGGGAGAGCGACGACGGGTCGCTCCCCTCGACGGGGATGCTCCACAGCAGAGTCTGTCCGTGGTAGCAGGAGAACGCGAGCGCAGGCGGGATACGCAACATCGGGTCCGGTGAGTACGCCGCGGTCACCCAGGTCGACACGCTCTGGACGTGGCGCTGTTCGTTCACCTCGACTTCGGCGAACAGGGCAAGCTGCCACGGCTCCTGGTTCAGCCTGCTCTCGGCTCCAGGTGTGTTCGCATGCGGGCGGAAGTCGTCGCCGGTGGAGTTGATCTTCAGACCGAGGCACCCGTCGTACCCGTGCGTCTCCTGCGCGACCCAGAGGTCGAAGCCCAGGCAGCGGGTCGCGACAAGCGTCCCGTCGCGAACCAGGGGCTCTGCCAGCGGGTGGAACTCGTGCAGGATCGCATCACGAAGCAGCAGCGCCGCGGCGGCCGGGCCGACGGGGAACGCGTCGATGCGCAGCCGCGACTCCACGTACTTCGGCCACGCGAGGCTCACAGCCTGGTGGAACACGGGGCCGAGCGGTGCGAGCGCCTTGCGGGCGACAGCCTCGGTCATGGGGCCAGGGACGAGGTGGGAGTTGGTCATCTCCGGAGGGTACCGACGGGCAGGGACAGCCCCAGACGCACGGATTATTCCTCGTTCCATTCGTCCGGGTTATTCCTGGCTCACCGACGGTCCCGGCCCCCTACATGCCGGTCGTGGCGGAGGTGCCAACCGGAGCGCTACGTCGGTCGGTTCCTGCGGCTACCGCGGCTTGTGCGGCAAGCCCCACGCGTAAGTCCTTGTGGGACAATGACGTAGGCTTCCTTCGGGAGCAAGAGGCCGGAGGTTCAAATCCTCTCGCCCCGACCACAACGTAACCAACGCGCGCAGCGCGAGTTACAACGACCACACGCGCTGCGGAGTAGGCGCCCCAGATCGGCTCGATTGCGGTGGAGGGGCACATGGAGGGGCGCATCGTGTGGCGAGCGCGCCGAGTTCGCTCCGCCACCTCAGGGGCGCGTCCCGCGGTCGTTCGGACCCGGACCCCGCTCGTCGGCCGGTACGGCGCATCTGCAGAGGGCGAGCGTCACCGCTGCCGCGGCGCTGCGTCTCCTGGCACGAGGGCCGGTTCGTCGTGCAGGTCCCATGGCCGTCACGGGCAATGCGCCCACTCTCGGTTCGTGATTGTGATTGCGGTCCGCGGTGTCTTACGGGCCGCGTGGACGCGAGTCCGTGCGGAGTTCGGCGTCGCGCGCCGCTGCGCCACCGCACGGTCGCGAGCGACGAGGCGATCGACGCCCTTGTCGAGAACGCGTCTCGCGTCGCGAGCAGCTTCGGGATCAAGAGATGTCCGCTCGACGCCGAACCCTACACCCCGCCGCGGCATCGACGGCGGTGTCGACTGCGCGTCTCGCCGCGACGTCGGGCGAGCCAGCAACGGCGGCGACTCCGAGGTTCCGGCAGCGTCACCCGCGTGAATCCTCCTGCCTCTTCCCAGGATGTGGCGTCACCCCGTAGACTGGCGACGAACAAGGGAGAAGACGGCAATGCCTCAGGAACCTCGTCGCAACCCGGCACTCGTCGGCGCAGCCGGCACGGTCTTCGCCAACACGGGCGAGTTGCACTGGACTTGGATCGACCTCTCCGCGCCCGTTGCCGACGGTCGAGAGATCGGCCTATCGTGGCGGCGCACCTACCGCAGCCAGTCCACCGACGACGGCCCGCTCGGGGTGGGGTGGACGCACACGTACAACGTGCGGCTGCTGGCGTCCGGGGCGGATCGGGATCTGATCGACGAGAACGGTCGGCACAACCTGTTCACGTGGTCTGGGACCGCGTTCGCGTCGCCGCCCGGCATGTACGCGACACTCGTCCACGACGCCGTCGCTGCCGAGTATGTGCTGACCGATCGTACGGGCTTTCGCCGCGTGTTCGATGCGACGGGCGCGGGTCCGTACCGGCTCAAGCGGATCGTGAACGTCTACGGCAGAGAGCTACAGATGAACTACGACCCGATGGGGAAGCTCATCGCAGTCGTCGACACGTTCGGTCGCATGCTCGCGATCGCCTACGACGGGACGAGAATTGCGTCGATCAGCGACTGGGCCGGACGCAGCGTGGCGTACGCCTACGGCGCGACCGGAAGGCTCGAGCGATCGAGCGGTATCCCGACTCCGCAGGTGCCGGCCGGGCGCGCTCAGTCGTACATCTACGCCCCCGGGAGCGACGCATTCCTGAGGATCATCCAGATCCGCGACGCCAAGGGCGCGGCGTTGCTCGACGTCTCGTACGACGCATCGACGCGGGTGTGGAGCCAGCGGCTAGGTGGCGCGACGCAGCAGTTCACGCTGACCTACGCGCCGCTCGTGACGACCCAGGAGGATCCCGCCGGAAACGAGATCAACTTCCTGCTCTCGCCGACGGGCCACGTGGTGCAGCGCACCGAGCATACGAGGGGGCTCAGGCCGACCGACCCGCCCACGTATGTCACCACGTACGAGTACGCAGCCAGCGGCGAATGCACACGCATCGTGATGCCGGTCGGCAACGAACTTCTGTTTGATTATGACACGGCCGCGCCCGACGCGCGGCGTCGCGGCAACTTGCTCCGGGTGCGCCGCGTGTCCTCGAACCCGGCCGACCCCGTCCTGCAGGCCACGTTCGAGTACGAGTCGCTGTTCAACCAAGTGCGCCTTGCGACAGACTGGCGCGGGTATCAGACGCGCTACTGGTACGACTACGAGGAGGCGACCGCAGGGGACCTGAATGGCGACGGCATCACCTCGCAGGCGTTCGGAAACCTCGTGCGCATCGACTACCCCACCGTCTCCCTCGGGCAACCGGCGGCGCAGACGGCGAGCAAGCTGTTCGCATACCGTTCCGACGGACGGATCATCTCCGAGTCGGATCCCGAGGGGCACGTGACCGAGTACGACTACTACCTTTCGCCGTCGCCATCTGCCGGCCGGATGTCGGCTGTGACGCTCGACAGCCTCGGGCTCGCGTTGCGCCGCACGCTCGAATACGACTTGGTCGGACGCGTCGACGCCTACTCCGACGCGAGAGGCAACGTGTACCGCCTCGATGTGGATCCGGCTGGACGCGTCACGCGCATCGTGGAGCCGCAGCCGTTCGAGTTCGAGACGCACCTTGTGTACGACGCGAACGGTCAGCTCGCGCGCGTTCGCAGGGAGAACTTCCGGAGCGACGGCAACCTTGACACGCTCCACCCGTTCATCACGACCCGCCGCGATTACGACGCCTTGGGGAATCTGACGGTCAAGACCGTCGAACCGCATCTCGGCACGGAACTGGCGACGCTTTGTTCCTACGACGCGCTCGGGCGGCTCGTTGAGACGGAGACGCCGCTCGGCATCCGCACGACGCGCCAGTACGACGAGCGGGGCTTGCTCTGGAAGCTCACGACGGCGGTCGGTCTCCCGGAAGAGGCGATGACGACGTACGACTACACTCTCAACGGGAGGATCGCCCGCATCGTCTCTCCGACTGGGCTCGTCACTACGTGCCAGTACGACGGGTTCCACCGGCTGACCGACAAGCAACTGCCGTCGGGGGCGGTGCGGCACCTCGGTTACGACGCAGCCGATCGCACGACCCTCCTCGAGGATCGCGACGCTTCGGCGACGGTGCTCTCGTCCGAGACGTTCTTCTTCGACGAGCGCGGTCGGCTCTACCGGATCGAGCAACTGCACGACGACTCGGCAGGCGCGCCCGTCGGGGACGGGATCGCCGTCACACAGCTCCTCCGAAACCGGGACGGGCTCGTCACCTCCATGACGGACGATCAAGGCGGCGTCCAGACCTTCGCTTACGACGGGGGGCACCGCCGCATCTCGAAGACATCGGAACTAGGGGCCGCGCTGGGCGACCAGACGAACTGGGACCACGACGCCGACGGGCGGGTAGTCGAGCAAGAGGTGCGCACTTACAACCAGCGGACCACAGTCATCGACGTCAGCCGAACGGTTCACGCCTACGATGAGCTCGGGCGCCGCACGACGACCACGCGGGACCCGGGCGGCTCTGCCGAGGCGATCACGCAGTACGCCTACAACTCACTGCGGTGGCTGACGTCGGTCACCAACCCGGCGGGGATTGTCGACTCGACCGATTTCGACGGGAACGGGCGGCCCGTGACGCGGTCCCGCGCGCTGGGACCCCAGGCCGTGGTCCTCGAGCTGTCATGGGACGACGATGGCCGCCTCGCCGCGGCGCGGGGTCCGAACGGATTCGCCAATGCGTACACCTGGGATCCGCTCGGCCGCCTGCTGGGAGTCACCTTCGCCGACGGCACGCAGCGCACCTTCGAGCGCGACCTCGAGGGCCGCACGACGGCGGCCAGCTACCCGACGGGCACGACGGTCACGATGATGTACTCGGCAACGTCCGGCCTGTTAACGCAGAAGTCCATCGTGCGCGGGCCGGGGGTCCTCGGCGAGACACTTGTGACGTACGGATACGACGGCGCGGGACGGCTCGACGAGATGGAGAACAGCGAGGGCGGAACGACAATCGCGCGCTGGGAGTCCGCGCTCGACACCCTGCTCAACCAGGATCGCGAGCGCCTCAAGATCGGCTCGGACCCGATGACCGAGGTGCAGCGCGGGTTCAACAACCTGCTCGAGCGCATCCAGGTCGTCTACCCCGTTGGCGGGACCTTCGACGCCACATTCGACTTGCAGAAGCGCCTGCAGGACGTTTCGGGCGGCGGGACCACTGTCGTCGAGTACCAGTTCTCCGGCTGGCAGCCCGTGACTCGCACCGGCCAGTGCGCCGTCGAGACGCGGCTCACGGCGGACGCCTTGCGCCGCGTGACGGAGTACGCCCACTACGCGTCGTATCCGACCGCCGTCGCCGGCAGCCGCGAGGGCTACGACGACCGATCGCTGCGCACGTTCCAGGAGTCGGTGTCTGAAGGGGTCGGTGCTGCCTTCGAGTACGACGACCTGAACCGTGTCGAGGGCGCCAAGTACGGCGTTCCCTCGGCGGACCTCGTGGCCGGTAAACCGTACTCGGACTACACCACGTACTCGGTAGAGGAGCGCTTCGAGTTCGACGGAGCGTCCAACCGCGTGCTCCGCACGCTCGGTGCGGCGGCGACGCACTACAACGTCATCCTCGGATCTCACGTCCCTGATCCCACCAACCGGTACGTGCAGATCGACTCCATTGCGCGGACGCACGACGCATCGGGGAACTTGACGGGCGATGGCGTGCGGACGTACGCATACGACCACGCCAACCGGCTGGTTGAGGTCCGGTTCGCCTCGACGGGCGCGGTGGTCGCGAAGATGTCGTACGACCCGTGTGGTCGTCTTGTGACCATCGAGGGCTCGGCGCCCGCGACGCTGCGCAAGCTGTACTGGGACGGCCGGCGCTGCATCGAGGAGCGGGACTCGTCCGGATCTCTCATCGCGGCGTACGTGTACGGACGCGGTCTCGACGAAATCGCCGCTGCGGACGTTGTCGGCACGCGCTACTTCCTCCTCCAGGACTCGCTCGGCTCAGTCGTTGCGATCGCGAACGCGGCAGGTACGGTCCTCGAGCGGGTCAGGTACGACGTCTACGGCACGCCGACATACACGAACGCCGCCTGGGTGCCGCTGGCGGACCCGACGCGCAGCGCTCTCGGGGTGCCCTTCGCGTACCGGGGAGCCCGTTGGCTCCCGGACGTCGGCCTGTACTACATGCGGGCCCGCTACTACGACCCGGCGACCGGCCGCTTCGTCACCCGCGACCCGCTCGCGGACCCGTTGATGCTCGAGAACCTGCTGAACGGATACACGTACTGCAGCGCGGACCCGGTGAATCGCGTCGATGCGCTCGGCCTCTACGGCGGGAGCACACACTCGGAGATCACAGAAGACGCGCTCAACCAGCTTGCGGAGAAGACGAAGGAGCGGCTCGACGCCGAGGACTACCTCGTGTGTCAGGTGGTGAACGCGGACTACGACGGCGTCGAGGTGATCGCGGAGCAGGTCGTGCCGCTCGACTACTTCCAGAAGAAGCACGGCATGAACGACCTCGACAAGGCGGCGGAGTACGCGCTCGAGAAGTTCGAGGAGTCCAAGAAGCACCTCGCGAACGGCAACCCCGCAGCCGGATACCAGGCGATGGGCGATGCCCTCCACACCATCCAGGACATGTACGCGCACCACGGGATGGGGAAGATCGAGCACTACCTCCGCGACGCCGCCGGCGCCATCGTCACACTCTTCGGGCTGCTGGGCGCCAACCCGTTCGACCCTCACGACGAGGGCTCGATCCCCGACGCGACCGCCGCCACGCTTGCATGGCTGCAGTCGTGGTACACGTGGCTCGTGCACTACGGATACAAGCCGAACATGACCCCCGTCTGCGACCAGTCGATGTGCGTGATCGACGACTACGGCTCGGTCCATCTTGGAGAAGACGACGAGGCCCACCCGGTCTCGTTCGACGGTGGCTCTTGCGGCCTCTCCGAGTCGCCGTCGCCCCCCGACCTGCGGGACTGGCGATGCGGTTCGTCAGTGGTCTCGATCCCGTTCGAGACGCAGTTCATCGGCGTCGTAGGTTCCGAGGGCATCGGACTGCGCGTCCTAGAGTCCATCGAGATGGCGCAGGTGGGGACGTACGCGCCCGTCTACCGCATCGACTTGCCGTTCGGGATTATGACCAGCGACGTGATGAGCCGTTACGGACAGGAACTCAACTTGAGGGACTTCACGTGATCCGGCGCGCAGGGGTGTCGATGTGGGCGCTCGCAGCCGCCGTTCTCTTCGCGGCCGGGTGCGCGGGTGCAGGGTCCGCGAGCGCGCCCGCCGCAGCGACTCCCGAGGCTTCCATGCTGCTCAGCGTAGCTCCGCCCCGCACGATCGTCTCGTTCCGGACCGATCACCTCGCCGTGGCCGTCGCATCTGGCACGAGCCCGTCAGTGGGTCCATGGGTAGCCTGGACGGAGGGGGCGAAGGGGGCCTACACGGTGCGGTGGGCGACCGTGGATGGGAACGGCGGCGGAGGGGACGTGGTGCTGCGAGCGGCGACGGAGCGCTTTCCACGCCTCGCCGCCGGCTCGTTGGGCGGAGCACCCGCCCTTGTCGCGTACGGTCCACCCTCGATCGCGCCAACGGGCCTCGAAGGCGGCACGCTCGCACGACGCGGCCACGACGGGCGTTGGACCCTCCAGAACCCGCTCGGGTCGGAGTTCCGCGGTCCGGTGGCGCTCTCGTCCACGGATGACGACGCCGTGGCCTACGTGCGCCGGATCGCGCGCATCGACCTGCAGCGGCTGTGGCGCAATGCGCTGCTGCGGGACCGCGACCCGCTTCAGGGCGCATTCGGAAAGCCAGTCGTCGCCCACCTCACCGAACAAGGAGTCGTTGACCGGACGTTACTGGACGACGGCGGCGTGCGGGAGACGCGCGCATTGTCCTTCGACCGAGGCGTCGCGGCGTGCGTGATGTCAGACGTGCGTGCGGGCGCACCTCGCACCGTGTGGGCGACGTCGGCGGAAGACGCCAGCCTTTCCGAACTCGGCGTCGCTGGCGGCACCCCCGGCTCCGCAGCAGCTTGCCGAGGCCCCGGAGGCGTGCCGCACGTGTTCTACACGGGGGACCGCGGCGTCATCGTCCGGACTTTCGCCGACGGCGCGTGGTCCCCTCCGGTCGAGATTCCATTCCGCGCCGTCCCTGCCCGAATCGCGGCGGCCGACGCGGGCGACGCCATCGTGCTCGTCGCCTCGTACGAGCCGCACGGCCCCATCGACGCAGTCGCGGGACGAAACGGGGCGTGGACACGTCCGCTGGCGCTTGGCGAGGGTCACTCCGTCTGCGTGAGCAGTGCAGGGACGTCGAACTCGGTCGATGTTGCGTGGGCTGACACGTGGCCGCGCGTCTTCACGGGCGGCCAGACAGTCGCGCCGGACGGCACCTGGGCAGAGACTGCCCTCCGTACCGTCCACGTCACCGTAGCCCCGCGCTGATCACGCTCTCGTACCGCTCCGCAGTTGCGCACGACGCTTCAGTTCGCGGCCGTGAACTCCAGCGCCATCACCGTCGCCCGCCGCCGCGCCGACAGCGCGCTCGCATAGATCTGCGTCGTCGCGAGCTCCGCGTGCCCGAGCTGCTGCTGGAGGTCGGTGACCGCCCCGCCGTTCTGGAGGTAGTGGGTCGCGAACGAGTGCCTCAGGCTGTGCGGCGTCAGCCCTTCGCGTCCGTCGAGGCCCGCGGCCTTCAGCGCGAGGACCCATGAGCGGCGGATCTCGACGAACGGCGTCCCGTGCCGCGAGAGGAAGACGTGCTCCTCCGAGGCGAGCTTCTTGCCCTCGCGGCGCAGCGTCGTCTCGCGCGACGCCCTCAGTCGCTGGAGTTCCGCCTCGACCGCCGGGTGCATGTCGATCCAGTCCGCGTTGCCGACCTTCGGGCGGTAGAGCGCGATCTTCCCGCTTTCGAAGTCGAGGTCCGACCAGCGCAGCCGCGTCAGCTCGCCCTTGCGCGCGCCCGTGTACGCGGCCGTGACGAGGAAGGGCCGGAAGTGCTCCGGGCACTTCGCGATGAGCGCGCCGAGCTCCTCCTTCGTCAGGTAGCGGCGCTGGCGGCGGACCTCGCGGAGCTTCTTCATCCCGGCGATCGGGTTCTTCGCGAGGTGACCGTCGAGGACCGCCTCGTTGAGGATCCGGCACATCGCGGCGTGGTCGGCGTTGATCGTCCGCGGGCTGATCGGCTTCGCGGGTCCGCCGAGGGAGTTCCGGTGGCTCGTCCGCCACGCGCGGTAGTCGAGGAGCATGGCGGGCGTGATCTCGTCGAGCCGCAGGGCGCGTCGCCCCGCGCGCGGTCCGAAGAACTCCTTCCACGCCCGGAGCGCGGCGCGCTGGACGCCCATCGCGCCCTCGGACAGGACCTTGTCGAACCGCCGCTCGATGACGTCCTCGGCGTACGCGACGAACGTGGGCACCTCGCGCGGCTGAGCGGCGACGACGCTCTCGACGTGCCTCTCCTCCTCCTGCTGGATCGTCGGCGGCACCTCGTACGCGCGCGCGATCACGCGCCGCTCGAGCTCCGCGAGGAAGTCCTTCGCCTCCTTCTCGGAGTCGAAGGAGCGCGAGAGCTTCCGACGCTCCACCTGACAGACCCACGCGGCTCGCCAGGTCCGCCGTCCCGACGGCCACTTCCGGAGGGTGATCCGTCCGAATCTGCGGCGCCGCTTCGCACGCCCGGGCGTTCCCGGTGCGCTCTTCTCGATCGGTCGTACCACGTCGTCGTCTCCTCGCGGGGCGCCGACCATCCGGAGCCCGCGCGTGGGCGATGGACGCTCTTGCGTCGAAGCACCTCCAGTTCGTTCAGCCGACTCGGGCGGGACGGCGGGGAGCGTCACGACGAGCCCCCGAGAAGGCGCTTGACTCGTCCTGCGGGGGCCGCCTTCCGCGTGTTCTGCGCGAGGTACGACCGGACGTCCTCCGGCCGGAACCGCATGACTCGCGGCGCGACCCGGATCGCGGGAAGTGCGCCGCGCTCGACGAGCCGGTACACGGTGGCCGGGTCCACGGCGAGATGGGCGGCAACCGTGTCGGCGTCGATGAGGGGCTCTCCGAGCGGGGAGGTCCGCCCGGCAGCGGCCGGCGGGGCGCTCGACGCGGTCACGGCGCCTCCTCGAAGTCGGCGAGGCTCGGCAGGAAGTCGGGAACCTCGTCGGACGGCGCCACCGTGGCGGCGCGCGGCGAGGGGCTCTCGGACGTTGCGGTCGCGGTCATCGGCCGCAGCCTGTAGAGCGCCGCCTTCGAGTGGCTGTCGCGCCCCGCCGACTCGATCCGGTTCGCGCCGAACACGCGGTCCCGCGCACCGGCAAGCGCGTTCCCGAGCCGCGTGCTCTGGGACCGCGGGGAGCCGTCCCCGAGGAGCGCCGCCATGAGGTCGCCCTTCTCGCAGAGCGCGAGGAGATCCGCGAGGCGCACGGGCGTCTCGCCGTGCTCCT
>JAJVHW010000022.1 GCA_022072415.1 Planctomycetota bacterium | reverse complement strand
CCGCGTGCCGCCGGTCCCGCTCGGCGCGGCCGTCGAGCCACGTGCGGAGCTCCCGCGCGAAGGCGATCGCCGTGGGCGGACGCGCCGCGGGATCGAGGGACATCGCGCGTCGGCAGAGCGCGGCGAGCAGTTCCGGGACCTCGCGCCGGGGGTTCCGGGTCTCGACGGGCGGCACGTCGCCCGCCCGGACCCGATCGAGGATCTGCGGGGCCGTCCCCTCGAACGCCGGGAGCAGCGTGAGGACCTCGTAAAGCACCGCGCCGAGCGAGTACACGTCGCTCCGGCGGTCGAGCGAGTCGCCGCGCGCCTGCTCCGGGCTCATGTACGGGACGGTCCCCTTGATCGTCCCCGGCTTCGTCCGCTGCGCGCCGTCCTCGTCCACGGTGCTGACGCCGGCCGTGGTGTCCCCGCGGTCCGCGGCGACCTTCGCGATGCCCCAGTCCATGACGTGGACCTCGCCGAACTCGCCGAGCATCACGTTGTCCGGCTTGAGGTCGCGGTGGAGCACGCCCTTCTCGTGCGCGAAGTGGACGGTCTCGCAGATCCGCTCCATCACGGTCGCGAGCTTGTGCAGCGTGTACTCCGCGCGCGTCTCCTTCCGGCCGAGGAAGAGGTCCTTCAGCACGTCGGTGAGCGTGCGCCCGCGGACGACCTTCATCGTGAAGTAGACGGTCCCGTCCGGCGACGCGCCGATGTCGTGGACCGGCGGGATCCCCGGATGCTCGAGCTGCGACGTCGCCTGCGCCTCCGCGACGAACTTCCGCCGCATGGCGTCGTTCGACGCGAACTCCTCGCGCAGCACCTTCATCGCCACGTCGCGGCGGAGGTCGCGGTCGCGGACGAGCATCACCACGCCCATCCCGCCCCGCCCGATGGGCCCCACGGTCTCGTACTTCGGACCGCCGCTCCCGATCTCTGCGCTGCCGTGCGTGCGCACGGCGCCCTCGTCCGCCGCCGCGATCGTGTCCACTTCGCTCTTCCGGCCCGGATCGAACCGCATCCGGGGAACTATAGCGGCGGGCCGTTCGCCGCTGGTCCAATGCCGCCGATGCAGACCTTCCGGGCCCTCCGGCACCGCCGGTTCGCGCTGCTGATGGCGGGGCAGACCGTCTCGCGGACCGGCGACTACCTCTACCAGGTGGCGCTCGCGTGGTGGGTCCTCCAGAAGACGGGCTCGGCCACGCAGATGGGGCTCGTCCTCCTCTGCACCGTGCTGCCCACGGTCGCGTTCCTCCTCGTCGGCGGCGTGATCGTGGACCGGATGCCGCGCGCGCGGCTGATCTTCTGGTCCGACCTCGGGCGCGCGGCGGTCATGGCGGGCCTGACGGCGATGGAGTGGTCGGGGTCGCTCGAGGTCTGGTCGATCTTCGCTGCGAGCCTGCTCTTCGGCGTCGCCGACGCCGTGTTCGCGCCCGCCATGCAGGCGCTCGTGCCGCAGGTCGTGCCGCAGGACGATCTCCCCAGCGGGAACGCGGTGAACAGCCTCTCCGCGCAGTTCGGGCGGATCGCCGGACCGGCGCTCGGCGGGCTCCTCATCGCGTGGAACGGCGCGGGGCTGGCGTTCGCGGTCAACGCCGCGAGCTTCGTCGCGGCCGCGATCGCGATCGTCCCGCTCCTCGCGATTCCCGCGCCGGCGCGGACCGACGGGGCGGCGCAGGGGATCGAGAGCGTCCTCGCGGACGTGCGCGACGGCTTCCGCACCGTCGTGTCCACGCCCCTCCTCTGGATCCCCATCGTCGTCTTCGCCTTCGGGAACGTCGCGCTGTCGGGGCCCTACTCCGTCGGGATGCCGTTCCTCGTGGACCTGCACCTGAAGGGCGACGAGGAGCTCCTCGGCTTCCTCTACATGGTCTTCCCCGTCGGGTACGCGATCGCGAGCCTCCTCATGGGGAGCGTGGCGCGGATCCGCCGCCGCGGAGTGCTCTTCTGCGTTGCCGGGGCGCTGGCGGGCCTCGGGCTCGCGGCGTTCGGCACCGGCGCGTCGCTCTACCTCCTCGTCGCCGCGGCGGTGGTGAACGGCGCCGCGCTCGAGGTCGAGGGGCTCACGTGGACGAGCGTGCTCCAGGAGCGCGTCCCCGAGGAGAAGCTCGGGCGCGTGGCGAGCTTCGATTCGCTCGGATCGTACGCGCTGCTGCCGGTCGGCTACGCCGTCACGGGGTGGCTGATCGACGCGGCCGGACCGGCGCCCGTGTTCGTCGGATTCGGATGCGCCGCCGCCGCGGTGAGCCTCGTCCCGCTCTTCTCGCGGACGTTCCGGCGCCTCGACTGACGGGTGGACGGCTACTTCGAGATCTTCACCAGGAACCCGTCCCAGTCGCCGCCCTGGTACTTCTTCGCCATGCCGTTCCCGGGCGCCTTCGCCATGCCGTTCCCGTCCGGGAACGTGGCCTCCGTGCTCGGCGTGTCGCCGCACACGTAGGCGTTGCCCTCCGCGTCGAGCGCGATCCAGAACGCGTGGTCGTCCTTGTCTCCACCGATGAAACCGCACCAGACGAGCTTCGTCCCGTCGGCGGAGATGCGGCACGCGAAGCCGTCGCCGTCGGTGTCGGGCCCGTTGAAGGACAGGTCGGGGCCGGCGACCGCGGGGAAGTCGGGCGACTCGCAGTGGCCCGCGATGTAGACGTCCCCCGCCGGGTCGAGCGCGAGTCCGTTCCCGTTGTCGTTCTTCTTCCCGCCGAGGAACGTGGCCCAGAGGAGCGACTTCCCGTCGGCCGCGATCTTCGCGGCGAAGCAGTCCTCCATCCCGCCGTGCTTCTGCTGGAACCCGGGGAGCTTCCCGAAGCCGGAGCCGGTGGGGAACGTCTTCTCGTCGGAGTTCGCGTTGCCGGTGATCACGGCGTTCCCCTTCGCGTCCACGCCCATGCCGAACCCCATGTCGGACTTGTCGCCGCCCAGGAAGCCGGCCCAGACGAGCCCCGTCCCGTCCGGCTTCACGCGGATCGCGTAGGCGTCCCAGTCCCCGTTGTGCGTTCCGTCCCACGTGGGGATCTGCCCGAAGCCGGAGCCGGTCGGGAAGGTCTTCTCGTCGGAGTTCGTCTCGCCGCTCACGTAGCACGAGCCGTCGGGCCCGACGGCGAGGTGGCCCGCCGTCGCGAAGTCGGCCACGAGCCCGATGTCGTCTTTCTCCCCGCCGACGAACCCGCAGTAGACCCAGCCGGACCCGTCGGGCTTCGACTTGGCGACCCAGAGGTCGTAGCTCCCCGCGTTCTTCAGGCTCGGCCCGGTCACGGGCTTGAACGAGGCCTCCCCCGACTTCGTGGGGCCTTCCGCGTAGATGTGACCCTGCGCGTCGAACCCCACGCCCTCGCCGAAGTCCACCTCGTCGCCGCCGACGTAGCTGGAGAAGATCACCGTGCGGCCGTCGGCGGCGAGCTTCGTGACGAACGCGTCGCAGAAGCCGCCGCCGTAGGTCTTCTGCGGCGCGGACTTCGACGTGGGGAAGTCCTCCGACTCCGTGCTCCCGGTGACGTAGACGCACCCCTTCTCGTCCACCTGGATGTCGTAGCCCTCGTCGTGCCCCTTCCCGCCGAGTCCGGTCAGGTACTCGAAGTTCGAGCCGTCCGGCGTGAACTTCGCGACGAGCGCGTCGAACGAGTCGTGGACCTCCGACGGCGCGACGCCCGTGACGTAGGCGCACCCGCGCCGGTCCACGGCCACGCCGAGGCAGCGGTCCGGGTTGTCGGACCCGAGGTAGGTCGCGTAGACGAACTGCGCCGGGTCGATGACGAGGGTGCTCGACGCGTCCCGCGCGCCGAGCGCGAAGCCGTAGCTCCACCCGCCGCCGCTCCCCGAGAGGTCGAACGACGCGTCCACGGGGACCCGCCCCGCCGCGGACTCGGTCCAGGCGACGGGCCGCTCGTCGCGGAACGCGCCGGCCGGCGTGTCGGCGCGCAGCGATCCGTCGGACTCGACCGCCGCGGCGTCCGCGCCGTCGATCTCGATCCGGATCCTCGACGGGTCCGCGCCCGGCCGGACCACGAACTCGTGCTTCAGCGTGTTCGGCCCGCCCGACCACGCGAGGTCGATCCCGGGCCAGAGGTCGCGATAGACGATCCGTCCGAACGTGCGGAGCCCCGTGCTCCACGACTCCTCGCGGCCGACGAGCGAATGGACGCGCGTGTCGCGCGGATCGCCGCCCTCAACCGCAGGCGACGGGTTCGCGCCCGCGAAACGGAACGTGAGCGTGTGGCTCTTCCGGGGCCGTGCGCGGAACGGGGCGCGGCCCTCGCCCTCCCGCCCGGGAACCTCGCCGCCGAGCATCCGCACCTCGACGCGGTCCTTCCGGAACTCCACGGTCCGGTCCCGTCCCGCCACGAAGAACTCCGCTCCGCTCGCGCGCTTCCCGCCGCCCTCGACGAAGAGGACGGGCATCCGCGTCGCGGCGTCGAGCGCCCGGCGCACGGCGGCGCCGTCTTCCCGGGTCTCCGCGGCTTCGGCGGCGGACGACCGCGGCTCGGCGAGCGGCGCCGCCAGGAGGGCCGGGACGAGGACGAGGACGAGGCACGCGGCGACGATCGACAGACGCATCTGCACCCTCCGTGGTCACGACGCGCCCCCGTCCGCCGGGGATGCAAGGTGCGGCAGTATCGCCCGCGGTCATGCGGGGGCGGGACAACCGATTCAGGACCGCCGCCCCTCCTCTCCCGCTCCCGGGCTGCCGATAGGAGCGCATGCAGCCATCGGCCGCGCTGTCCGCCACCCGTGACGACGTCTGGGACGCCGGCGCCCTGCGCCGCCCGGGGTGGGGCGCCTCCCTTCGCGCGCTGCCGCCGGAGGACCGCCGGGCGCTGCTCGCGCGCGCCGACGCGGCGTACGGCGGGCCGGAGCCCGGGCACGGGATCGCGCTCCTCGTCTACACGGCCGCCCGCCACGACCTCGATCCCGGGTGCGCCGCGGACTGCGCGCGCATGGCCCGCGTCATCGCGGAGGGCCCCGCGATGACCTGCGCCGACGTGCTCCCGGCGATGGTCGAGCGCGCCGTGGACCGCGAACTCGCCGAGTGCGCCCGCATCGTGCTCGCGCAGCGGGACCTCGTGGCGGGCGACCTCGCGAAGGCCGAGGAGGCGTACGTCCGCGGGATGCGGATGTCGGTCGGGCGGTGGCCCGTGCTGCGCGCGAACGCCGCGGCCGGGTACGCGCGGTTCTGCCTCGACGCCGGTCGCGACGTCGAGGCGCTGGTCCTGTCGCGCCGCGCCGCGGACGCGAGCGAGGCCCTCGGCGACGCGTTCGGCGCCGCGTTCGCGCGGCTGGTCGAAGCGCACGTCCTGCGGAACCTCGAAGACTGGCCGCGGCTCTCCACGCTGCTCGACCGGATCCGCGCGGAAACGCCGCTCCTTCCGCTCCACGGCCGCGCGCTGATGACGTTCGGCGTCCTGCCGATCTCGGCGGACCTCGCCCTCGGCGAGGGGCGCCTCGACGACGCGGTCCGCTGGATCCGCGAGGCCGAGCGGGCGGCGAAGACCTACGAGGCGAACGCCTGGCGCGACGCCGACGTGAACCACGTGCTGGGCGACGTCGCTCTGCGGCGCGGCCTCTTCGGCGAGGCGCTCGCCGAGTACGAAGCGGCGCTGCCCGCGTTGGCGGACTGCGACGACATGCGTCTGGATGTCGCGACCGGACGCGTGCGGGCGATGGCCGCGCTCGGTCACCCGGGAACGGCGGACGCCGCCGCCGCGTGGCTGGCGGACCTGGAGGCCGTGTTCGTCCGAGGGTCGGCGTACGGGATCGTGTTCCGCGCGGCCACGGCCGGCGGCAGGGCGCTCGCGGCGACCGGGCGGCATGACGACCTCTCCCGCGCGGCGTATCGTCTCGCCGCCTCGGCGGCGCTGGCGCGGCTCCGAGAGATCGAGGCGTTCGTCACCGCGTTTCCGGAGTACGCGTCGCCGACCGCCGAGGAGCGCGACATCGTGCTCGCGCACCGCGCACGCACCGAGTCCCATGCCGAGGCGCTCCGCACCGCGGTCGCGGCGCTGCTCGAGGAGGAGATCGCCGCCGGCCGGACCCCGCTGGCGTCGCTGACGCCGCCGACGGGGCTCGTCGCGTCGTGCGCATGGTGCAGCCGTCTGCGGAACCTCGACGGCGCGTGGCTCCATCTCCCGGAGTCGCTGCCCTCGCTCCCGGAGGGCGCGGTGCTCGTCACCCACGCGATCTGCGGGGAGTGCTCCGCGTCCGTCTGCGAAGCCTGAACTGCGAGGGACCGCAGCCGGTTCCCGGTAGCATCCGCCGCCCAGGGAGGGACCCCGACGCATGCCGTCCGGCAGCTTCTTCGCGCTCTTCGACGACATCGCGACGCTCCTCGACGACGTCGCCGCCATGACCAAGGTGGCCGCGAAGAAGACGAGCGGCATCCTCGGCGACGACCTCGCGCTCAACGCGCAGCAGGTGACCGGCGTCGCGGCCGACCGCGAGCTCCCGGTCGTGTGGGCGGTCGCGAAGGGGTCCCTCGTCAACAAGGTGATCCTCGTGCCCGCCGCGCTCGCGCTCTCCGCGTTGGCGTCGTGGTCGGTGAAGCCCCTGCTCATGGCCGGCGGCGCGTTCCTCTGCTTCGAGGGCGCGGAGAAAATCCTGCACAAGCTCTTCCACAAGGAGGAGGAGGCCGCGCACCACGCGGACCTCGCCGCGGCGCTCGCGAACCCCGCGACGGACGTGATGGCCCTGGAGCGGGAGAAAGTCCGCGGAGCGATCCGCACGGACTTCATCCTGTCGGCGGAGATCGTGGCGATCACCCTGGCCGCGGCCGAGGAGAGGCAGGTCTCCCTCGGCGTCAAGGCGGGCGCGATGGCAGGCGTCTCGCTGCTGATGACGGTCGGCGTGTACGGGCTCGTGGCCGGGATCGTGAAGCTCGACGACGCGGGCGTCCGGCTCGCCTCCGCGCAGGGCGCGGGGGCCGGCTTCCGCCGCGCGCTCGGCCGGGGCATCCTCCGCGGCGCGCCGTGGCTGATGAAGGCCCTCTCGATCGGCGGCACGGCGGCGATGTTCCTCGTGGGCGGCGGCATCCTCGTGCACGGGATCCCGGCGCTCGAGCACGCCGTCGAGGACTGGGCGAAGGGCGCGCCGGGCTCCGTCGCGTGGGCCGTCCCGGGAGCGGTCGGCGGCCTCGCCGGCGTCGTCGCGGGCGTGATCCTGGTCGGCATCGTCTCCGCGGTGAAGCGCGCCGTGCCGCGGAAGCCCGCCGCCGGGGTGTGAGCTTCGTCGCTCGCTGATCCCCGCGCGCCGCGGATCGTCGTATCACGTTGCTTCGCGCCCCTTCGGCGACTACAAGCGACGGGCCGTCGTCCTCACCGGCGGGACGGCGAAAGTCGCGACGTGCCGGAGGCGGCGGCCGCATCCGGACCCGAGGGCACCCCTGCCCGCCGGTCCGGCCCCTCGCGGGCGCCCCGGCCGACCGAGGAGCAGCGCATGAGCACGTCGTCCACCCTGTTTCCGCGAGCCCGCATCCCCTACGGGACCTGGGGCGCGAGCTACTTCCCGGCGTGGCAGACCAGCCCGCTCGCGGAGGTGAACATCGGCCAGTTCGCGGGCGAGGCGATGGCCCGGATCATGGGACTCCGCCGGGTGCCGACGAGCGCGCTCGAGTACATGGTGATCGGGTCCACGATCCCGTGGCACTGGAAGTTCTGGACCGCCCCGCTGGTGGCGAGCTGCATGGGCCGCCGCATCCCCGGCTTCCACATGGAGCAGGCGTGCGCGACCGGCCTCCAGGCCGTGATGCTCGGCGCCGCCGAGGTCGAGTCCGGCTCGAAGGACGTCGTCGGCGTGCTGACGTTCGACCGGACGAGCGACTCGCCGGTCGGCGTCTTCCCCGAGCGCCGCTCGCACCAGCGCACGCAGGCGATCGCCGACGTGTGGGACAACTTCGGCTTCGACCCCGCCACCGGCCGCGCAATGCTCGCCGCCGCGGGGATGACGGCCCGCAAGTACAAGGTGGACCGCCGCGAGGTGGACGACATCGCGTTCCACCGCTACGAGCAGTACTTCCAGGCGAAGGACTCGGGGTTCCTGAACCGCGTCCTCGTGCCCCTCGACCTCCTCAACGTGTCCGGGCGCCCGCTGGGCCGGATCGACGAGGACAAGGGCGTGAAGCGCGTGTCGCTCGGCGCCCTGCGCGCCCAGCGGGAGCTCGACACGTGCGTGACGAGCGGCACGCAGACGCACGCCGCCGACGGCATGGCGACGCTCCTCGTCACGACGCGCGAGAAGGCCCGCGAGCTGAGTTCGAAGCCCGACATCGACATCCGCCTCATCGGCAAGGCCGAGGTCCGCTGCGAGCCGTCGCTGATGCCCGAGGCGCCCGCGTTCGCGGTGCAGCGCCTCCTCCAGCGCACGGGCCTCAAGATGGACGACATCGTCGTCGCGAAGAACCACAACCCCTTCGCGGTGAACGACGCGGTGTTCACGAAGGTCCTCGGCTACGACTGGCGCAACCTGAACCGCACGGGCTGCCCGCTCGTCTTCGGGCACCCGCAGGGTCCGACCCTGACGCGCGTCACGATCGAGGCGCTCGAGGAGGCCGTCGACCGCGGCGGCGGCTACGTGCTGGTGTTCGGCTGCGCGGCGGGAGACGTCGGCATCGCGGCCCTGTTCGAAGTGCGCGAGGGAGGTGCCCGGTGAGCCAGGCCGCGAACGTGAAGCCCGCCGTTGCGTCGAACGTGAAGTCCATGCGCCAGCCGACGCTCGAGACCCTCGGCCTCGGCTGCGTCCACGACATCTTCCGCCGCGGCGCCCTGCCGGCAGACGCCGGCGAACTGGTGACGCGCGTGTTCGGCCCGCCCGGCGAGCGCGGCTCGCTGGTCATCTCCGGCGCGAGCGGGATCGTCGGCGCCGGGAAGGCGATGCAGCTCGGGTCGCGGCTCCAGCCCTACGGAGTGCGCGTCGTCGCGCTGGACTTCCCCGGCGCGCCCGACGGCATCGGCCGCCAGTACCCGGGCCTGGTGCAGGCCATGGGCCGCGACGGCGCGGCGCGCGTGATGTCGAACATCGTCCGCCTCACCTACGACGGGAAGACGCTCCCCGAGGAGCTGAAGACGCTCCGCCCGCGATTCCTGCTCGAGGCGATCCCCGAGATCCTCGAAGTGAAGCGCGCGCACTACGAGGTCTTCCGCGCCGCGTTCCCGGGGATCGAGATCCGCTCGGTCACGTCGGGCTTCCCGTCGTCGAGCCTCGGCGTCGGCATCGCGCACCCCGCGTTCCCGCACGAGATCAACAAGATGTGGGAGGTCGTCGAGGAGAAGCCGTCCGACGTGACGAAGCTCCTCTGGGCGCTCGGGATGATCCCGCTCCCCGTCGGAGACCACTGGTCGTTCGTGCTCGACGTGCTCTTCTGCGGCGTGACGCACGCGGGGCTCGGTCACCACCGCCGCACGAACATGCCGTTCTGGAAGATCGACAAGCTCGTGCGGAAGCACGTCGGCGCGAACCCGTTCCGCGCCCACGACGTGATCGGCGCGAAGGGCGCGAACTTCCTTACCTGGTCGTGCCTGCACCACCTCGCGAAGGAGTACGGCGCCGTCTTCGAGCCGACGCCGGAACTCACCGAGCGCAAGGAGACCGGCCAGTCCTGGTACCCGCCGGACCACTTCCGCCCGCTCGTGGACTGGAACCTCTCCGGCATGGAGGAGAAGGAGTTCGTCTTTGCGGTCGTGGGCCCGCTCTTCCAGATGGCGAGCCTGATGCTCCACGAGCGCCGCGCGCACCTGTCGCACATGAACGCCATCGGCGAGACCTGCGCGCAGTTCCGCCACGGCGTCCTGGCGATGCTCCGCGCGGAGGGGCCGGCGGACGCCCGGTCGGTCGTCGCCACGTACCACACGATGCACCCCGAGGCCGCGCAGAAGGCGTGGCACCCCGAGGCCTTCGACCGCATGGACAGCCCCGAGTGGCAGCAGCTCTACGTCAACGCGGAGCACGACGGCACGGTCGGCGTGATCACGCTGTCGCGCGAGAGCTACAACTGGGACGTCGATGCCGAGCTCAACCGCGCGCTCGACTGGCTGGGGTCGGCGGGCATCCGCCGCGTGATCGTGTCCCACGACTTCCACCTCGCGACGCAACTGGTCGGCGCCGACACGGCGGACTTCTTCCCGGCGCTCCGCGACGCGGCCGAGGGGTTCAAGGTCTCGAATGCGTGGACGCGCACCGCCCGCCGCCTGTGGGACGAGTTCGACGCCTCCGTCGGCTTCATCGGCGGCAAGCGCTGCCTCGGCGGGATGTACGAACTGCTCAT
Source organism: Planctomycetota bacterium (assembly GCA_022072415.1). Taxonomy (GTDB): domain Bacteria; phylum Planctomycetota; class JAJSAM01; order JAJSAM01; family JAJVHW01; genus JAJVHW01. The sequence goes on along the minus strand of JAJVHW010000022.1, from coordinate 18,693 downwards.
GCACTGCCACCACGTGGTCGCGGTGAACGACGCGCAGATCGGCTTCCCCGAGGTCGGACTCCCCGTCGTCCCCGGGATGGAGGGCTGCCACTGGCCCATGCGCCGCGTCGCCGCCGCCGAACGCCCGAAGGTGCTGCACGCGCTCCTGTCCGGCGCGTCGGTCCGCGGGAAGGACGCCGCCGGCTGGCTCGTGGACTTCGCCGGCCCGATGGACGAGGCGCTGCGCACCGCGTGGGCGCTCGCCTCCGGCACGGCCGCCGGCCCGGCCCGCCGTCCTCTCGTCGAGGGTGCGCTCACCGACCTCCCCGCCCCCTCCGCCGCGCTGCCCCCCGCCGACGACCCGCTCGTCGCCGCCGGTCGCGCCGCGATCCTCGACTGCGTCCAGCGCGCCTGCGGCGTCTCCGCCGCGGCCGCCGCGGAACTCCAGTCGCGCATCTCCTCCGAGTTCATGACGACGAAGTCCTGCCGCGACGGACGGGTCGGCTCGGAGGCCGCGAAGGTGATGGGCGGCTGATCGCTCGGGCCGCGACGGGCCGGCGCCTTTCGGACCGACGACGACCGTCGCGTCGGCCGCCTACATCCCCGCCGAACCGCACGCGACCGTGATGTCGCGGTGCAGACGGACGTTCGCGAGCATCGCCTCGCGGCACTCCGGCGCGGCATGGGCGACCCAATCGTCGAGCAGGCGCTTCGCCTCCGCGAGGTGTTCGCGCCGTCGGGACGCCTGCCAGAGGTCGAAGCGCGCCGCCATCGAGTGCCCGACGTCGAGCGACGCGCCCGCGGCGACGAGCAGCGCTTCCGCCTCGTCCGCGTCCCCCGCGCCCGCCGCGGCGAGCAGCGCCGCGCAGATCGCCGTGGTGGCCGAGTCGTCCTGCGTCCGCGCGAGGGCCATCGCCTCCGCGGCGGCTGCGCGTGCGCCGTCCGGATCGCCTGCACGGCGCCGCGCCCGGGCGAGCCGGAGCAGCGAGTCCGTGACGCCGATCCCGTGCCCGATCCGTCGCCGCAGCGCGAGGGACTCCGACGCGAGACGCACGGCCTCCTCCGCGTCGCCCTCTTCGTCCGCCACGGCCGCGAGGCCGGCGAGGCCGTACCCTTCCGGATAGGGATGGCGGATCTCCCGGCAGATCGCGACTGCATCGGCGAAGTCGCGTCGCGCGCCCGCGAGGTCCCCCGTCGCCAGCCGCACGGGACCCAGGTTGACGAGGGCGACCGCCTCGCTCTCCCGGTCGCCGATCGCCCGCGCCTGCACGGCCTGCCGCTCGTACTGCGTGAGCGCGTCGGACGGGCGCCCGAGGGAGTCGAACAGGTTGCCGAGGGTGCCGCTGATGCGGACTTCCGCCGCGCGGTCGCCGATCTCGCGCGCGAGCGCGAGCCCGCGTTCGAGGCAGTCACGGGCCTCGGCGTAGCGGCCGAGGAACATCAGGGTGCCGCCGAGTCTGGAGCCTGCGAGCGTGGCCGCGCGGGAGTCGCCCGCTTCCCGGGCGAGTTCGCGGCTCCGCTCGAACCAGACGAGCGCTTCGGCCGGCCGGCCGGCGGCGGAGAGCACCGCGCCGAGGTTCCCCGTGGCGCCGGCTTCTCCCGCGCGGTCGCCGAGCTCCTTCGAGAGAGCGAGTCGCCGCTCGAACTGGATCCGCGCGTCGTCGAACCGGCCGAGCGCGGCGAACACGTTCCCGAGGGCCCCGGCTGCGCCGGACTCGGCCGACCTGTCCCCTGCAGCCAGCGCAATCTCCGCCGCCTCGACGGCCATCGCCTCCGCATCGGCGATGCGGGCAGCGCGCACGAAGTGTCCGGCCAGCCCCGTGCGCACGCGCGAACGGCGCGACGCGTCGCCGGATGCGTCTGCGATCGCGAGAGCCTCCTCGAGCGCCGCGCGCTCGGCGTCTCCGCGGCTGACGAGGCCGAGCCGGTTCGCCATGCGGACGAGCACGTCGTAGCGCGGCAGGGCGTCGAGGAGCCCCGGCGCCGCGAGCGCCAGCGCGGCCACCTCGATCGCGCGCTCGTTCAGGAAGGTGCGCTCGAGGTGCGCGAACGCCGGATCGAGGTAGCGCAGCGCGCGGACCTTGTCCGCGCCCCTGAGCAGGTGCGCCGCGAGTTCCGCGCACACCGCGCCCGGCACGTCCGCGGGCGGCTTCGACATCGCGCCCGTCTGCCGCTCGACGGCGTCGGCGACCGCGGTGTGGAGCGCCTCGCGGCGCGCGTCCGGCATCGTCGCGTAGACCACCTCGTGCACGACGTGATGGTCGAACGCGAAGCGCGTTCCGGCGGCCCTCACGAGCCGCGTCCCGTGTTCGAGGCGCCCGAGGGCCCGCAGGACGTCCATGCGAGCGCGACCGAGCGTCTCGGCCGCGAGGCGACCATCGAACTCGTGGCCCTGGCACGCGCACGCGTCGAGAAGGTCCCGGTCCGCCTCGCCGAGCGACGCGAGCCGCTGCGCGACGAGGTCCCTCACGGTCTCGGGGAGGATCAGCGCCTGCGGCATGGACGTCACGCCCCAGCGGCCGTCGGCGGTTCGCGCGAGGCAGCCCTGCTCGCCGAGGAGCCGAAGCAGTTCGACCACGAAGTAGGGGTTCCCGCCCGCGCGCGAGCTGAGCTGCTCCGCGACAGTCTCCGCCGCGACGCCGCCGCCGAGGTGCCGCACCAGCGCGGCGCGCACGGTGTCCTTGTCGAGGCGACGGACCTCGTGCCGCGTGGCGTGGCTTCGCGTGGCGACGGACTCGACCCACTTCGGCGGGAGCCCGGGGCGCGCCGTGCCGAGGACGAGCACCGGCGACGCGTCGACCGCCAGCGCGACCGCCCGGAAGAGCGCGCGTCCTTCGTCGGTCGCGAAGTGCAGGTCGTCCACGACGAGGACGAGCGGCGCCTCCGCGGCGAGCGCCTGCGTGAGACGGACGAAGAGCGTCTGCACGGCCGCGGGCGAGAGCGGCTCCGCGCCGTCCGGCGCCGCCGTCCCCCGCACCAGCGCGGAGAACGCGGGGACGAGGAGCGGCGTCTCGGGCAGCAGTTCGCGGAGCCGCGCGTCGAGGTCGTCGGCCCCGAGGTGCTCGCGGAACGCCGCGGCGAGGGCCTCCGCGGCGGAACCGCCGCCCGCCGGATCGTGGCGCCCGACGAGGATCTGCGCCTCGTCCTCGACGTCCACCGCGGCGAGCAGTTCCTCGACGAGCCGCGTCTTCCCGATCCCCGCTTCGCCCTCGAGCAGCACCACTGCGCCCGCGCCCCGCTTCGCGCGGTCCCATGCCCCGCGCAGTTCCGCCAGGTCGTCCTCGCGCCCCCAGAGCTCGGTCTCCTGTTGGACGCGCACGCGGCGGAGCGGCTTTCGCGACGACATCTGGAGCCGCGTCGCCGCCGCCGCCCACCAGTCGCCGCCCTCGCCCTGGTCGAGCACCTCGGCCAGATCCGCCGCCGACGGGAACCGCCGGTCCGGCTCCTTCTCGAGAAGCGTCGCCACGACCTCCTCGAAGAACGGCGTCGTCTGCGGGGCGAGCGTCCCGATCCGCGGGGCCTTGTCCCGGAGCACCTGCCGCACGAGGTCGCCGATCGCCTCCGCCCGGAACGGCACGCGCCCCGTCGCGAGCTCGAAGAGCATCGCGCCGAGCGAGTAGAGGTCGCTCCGCGGGTCGAGGTCCTTCTTCCCGAGGAACTGCTCCGGCGGCGCGTACGCCGCGGTGCCGAGGAAGAGCCCCGTCTGCGACATGCGGTCCTCGCCGGACGCCTGCCGCGCCAGACCGAGGTCCATCACCTTCACTTCGCCCGCGGACGTCATCAGCACGTTGCCCGGCTTCATGTCGCGGTGGACGATCCCCGCCGCATGGATCGCCTCGAGCCCCCGTGCGACCTCGCGGGCGAGGAACCGGCAGAGATCCTCCGGCACGCGCTTCGTCTCATCGAGGAGCGCCGCGAGATCCCGCCCCTCAACGAACTCGAGGACGAGCGCCGGCACCCGCTTCCCCTCGACCTCCGTCTCGAGACACTCGATCGTCCGCACGACGTTCGGGCTCGCGATCGAGAGCCCCGACAGCGCCTCGCGCAGGAACCGCTCCCGCGCCCCGGGCTGCTCGACCAGGTGCGGATGCACGACCTTCACCGCGACGCGCGTCCCGTCCGGCGCCGTCGCGGCGTAGACCTTCCCCATCCCGCCCGAGCCGAGCTCGTGGTCGAGTCGGTACGGGCCGAGGGTCGTTCCGATCAGATGCCACCCCTCGGGCCTTCATCCCGCGAGCAGACGCCGACGGACGCGATGTGCGTCCGCGGCCAGGTAGGTACGGCGGCGACGGCGGCCGTGATGACGACGGCGGTGCGACGGCGGTGACGACGGCGACGCAGACGCCGGCGACGTCCTCCAGGGGTTCGCGTCGCACGCGAAAGCGTACCCGGAGACCCCGCCTCCGAGTCGGATCGATCCGGGCCCCGGCCGGACCGCCGCACGCTCGACCAGACCTGCGCTCCCCTGCGGCGACCACCGCATCGCATCAGTCCGGTCCCCGATCGCGTCCGCCCCCACCCGCCGGACGCCCGCGCCCCTCGACCGCATCTCCGGCTCCGAGTCGACTCCCAGCGCATCCGCGACCCGGTCGATGTAGTTGTTCGCCTTCTAGCGCAGCGGCGCACAGCCCGACCCAGCGTGGCGAGCGTGTCGGCTGCCGGGCACCACCCCGTTTCGGGGTCGCGTAGCCATGCGAGAGCCACGCCCGGTCATGACAGGTCCTTGCCCTCCAACGCAGCCAGGAACTCCCGCATCTCGGCTGGGATCTCCGCCGTAGTCATCTCGACAGCCACCTGCACGGCGTTGAACCCCGAACCGAACTCTCGCTGGGTCCACGCGGAGAGACGTTCGAGAACGATCTTGCCCGGAACAAAACCGATGACGCCGTCGCTCGTCGTCAGCCTCGCGGCTGCGACGCCTCGCGCGGCGTCCATCGCGGTCGCGAGCGCGAGCCTGCGGTCCCTCTGCTGCGCCGCGGTCGCATGCTGCTCGATCGTCGGCTGCTTAAGGCTCTCGCAGATCGATTCGAGCTCGCGCTTCACGACGTCCGGCGCCGGACCGGGCCGCCCCAGGCGACGCTCGATCGCGGCCGAGATCGCGCGCGGGCATAGCAGGTAGTTCTCGATCTCCTTGCGCTCCCACACCTTCACGGTGACGTCAGCCGCTTGTGCCTGACGTCGTCGTGCGTCGATCTCGTCGGCGGTGTGAAAGTCAGAGTCGAAGATGCAATAGCACGAAACGCGGTCACCGACGGCGTTCCTCATCATCTGAGCTGCGCCAAGCGCCTTCTGCCATCCGTCCCAGCCGCCGACGGAGTCATTCGGTAGTGAGTCAAGCGGTGCCAGCGTCGCCGGGAACAGCGTGCGGTGCAGCCGCTTCAAGACCGCCAAGTCGTCGCCCTCGACTAGGACGAACTTCGTCGCAGTAGCAAGGCGGGCAAGATGGACGTTGTGAACGCTTCCCAGGTTGTTCATGACCTGCTGAAGCTGAGGTAGCGAGTCGGCGAACTCCGAACGGGATCGCCGACGATCGACGATCAAGATGCTCCGCGGTTCGACGTCCGACATGATCTCGATTGAGTGCGTCGCGATGACCGACTGATCGAATCGACCTCGAACCAGTCCGAGGATGCGTCGCTGAAGGTCCGGGTGCATGTAGACGTCTGGCTCGTCGAGGATCACGGTGCGCGCGCTGGTCTCTCGCACGATGAACCAGATGGCCTGGAGCCACATCTGCAAGCCATGCCCCATCAGTGCCGCCTCACCCGTGAACGCTCCGTCCCGGACGTGCAGGTGCAGAGTCTGATCACCGAGCGGTCCGTCGAGAGTCAGTTCGTCGACTCGCACTCCGGGCCACGAGCGCTCGACGGCGACTTGGAAGTCCGGGAATCTGTCGCGGTAAACGTGAATCTGATTGCGGAAGTGTAGCGATGCGAGGCGCGTCGACGTCGCCGCCCGGACATAGTCCTCCGTGAGCACGCTCTCCTCGTCCTGAAGCGGCGCGACCTGTGGCATGATGGCGATGCTCGGAAGTTCGGTCGAGTGCGCCGCCGCTCGGTCACGGATCGGTCGACCGGCGTCGTCGTTCAACTCAGCGAACACGGCGCTGTCGGGGCCGACGTGGACGGTGACTCCAGCTCCGCCTGCGAACCGCGCTCGGATGATCGCGGGTGGATCTGCGTACTGGTGAAACGCTTTCCCGAAGTCCAAGTCGGTCGCTCGCAGCGACGGCGAAACCCCACGCGTCTTGCGCGACAAGCTCGCCCATGAGGGAGGTTCCTTGTACGCGAGGCTGCGATATCGCTCGGTAACGAGCGCGACTAGACGGAGGGCCTCGACGATCGTCGACTTCCCAGCGTTGTTGCGCCCCACGACGACCGTCATCGGGCGTAGGTCCAGCTCATGGCGGTCGAAGCCGCGGAAGTTCTGAATCGAGAGTGTTGTCAACATGGCGGTGGTGGCCTATGCCTTGTCCTTGAGCGTCCCGAGCTTCGATCCAAGCGTGCGGCTGACGCTCATCTCGACGTGGTACCGAGGCAGCACGGCCATCGTGAGGGCCTCAGAGGACAGGGCCTTTTCCAAGTCCTCGGTCGTCCACTCCTTCGCACCCTTGATCGCGCGAATTCCCATCACCGCCTCGACGAGCGACTGCTCGAACCACTCGTGGACCACTTCGCGCACGCGCTCTCCTGCACCTCCGACGTGCGCGTACCTGTCGCACCACCGGCGGATCATGTCGGTGAAGACGCGGAAGTCCTCGTTGATCTGAAGTTCGTTGGTTTCGGCGAGATACAGCGCCGCGCGATCCTCCATCATGCCCGGCTCGCGCGTTCCCTTTCGGACCGAGACCCACCGCACGGTCGGATAGGGATCGGGGCGCACGGGGCGCCCCGGCACCCCATTGTCTTTGAGGAAGTACGAGTAAATCCCGCCCGCCTTCCCGCCCTCCTTCCCCGGCTGACTCGGAGACGAGACCTTCCTGTCCGGCTCGGAGCTTCGCGCGGCACCGCCTACCTCGGTGGTCGCGTCGTCGATGCGCAGCGTGCCTGAGGGCGTCGGCGTGTACCTGCTCAGCTTGAACAGGTCCTTGATCTTGTCGAGCCGCTCTCGGATCGACTGCGTGTGGTCCGTCTCTCCGGCGCTCGCAGCCGCGCGATCGACCAGGTCTCGGATCGCCGCGGGAGTCTTCGAGCGGAACTCCTCGGCCCACTCCGCCCACGGGAGCGGCGCGCGATTCAAGAGCAGGTGCGTCCGCGCCGTGTTGCTCGCGATGTCGACTCCATCACCCGTGATCGGCTCGACGTAGAGGACGACGAGCCTGTAGCCGAGCGCCACGCCGAACTGCTGCAATCTCGCAGCGCCACCTCGACCCGTCGTCATCTCGTAGAGCTCGTTCTGATAGAGCGCTGCGACGTGTCCCGCGGACGCCAGCACGCCCGAGTTGTTCGTCACGGCGGGCTCGTCCGTCAGTATCCACCATCGCGCTCGCGCGCCGGTCAGCTCGACGACGCCGGACTTCTCCGCGTGCTCGTCGAGATAGGGCTCCTGCCCGGTGATGGTCCGCAGGACGTTCCGGTCCTTGTCGCTTCGGGGATTCGTCCATCCTTCTCGTGCGCGAACCGTAACACCCTTCGGGAACCGGAAGTACCTCGTGTTCAGGTAGTATGTAACCCAGCGCGACGGAGACGGGACCTCGCCCGGTGCGACCATCGTGTCCTGCGTCGGCACGTGGCCGAGGAGGATCACCTTTGTCCCGTGCTCGCCGATCTCGGCGGGCTTGACCGTGTCTTCCACTTGCGCCCAGTGCCCGTAGCTCCCGTCCGGACGCTCGAACCGACGCAGGCCGTAGACGACTTCGTCGGGGTCGCGCCAGAGGTGGATCGTCGATCCAGTTCCGTCCTTCCACGACAGGTAGATCAGGCCCGCGTGGTTGCGCGTGGCCGCGGCGATCTTCGCGCCGACTCCGAAGTTGCCGTCCTCCGACTGCTTGTAGATTGATGACGAGAGCTGGTTGATGTACCGCTCCATCTCCTCGCCGGTCATGCCGTCGCCGGCGTCAGTTACGGCGAGCTTGTAGATCCCATCAAGCGCGTGGGTGTTCCAGTCGACGTCCCACGTCACCGTCCCACGTTGTTCCGGCGTGCGGAGGATCGCGTCGATGCTGTTCTGCGTGAGCTCCCTGAGGAACTGCAACGGCGCGCAGTCGCGACCGAGACGATCGAGAAGGAAACCCGTCCCCGAGACCGTGAGCGGAAGCGTCCGCTCAGAAGAGCGCGTACCACCAGGCATGTGAACCTCCTCTGCGGCGTCGGGTGGGAGCACCGACCCTCTGCCGGGAAGCCTTGCCTCGCCCTACGGCCCGGTGAGCACCTGCGGTGGCGACCTGCCGCTCTGACGAGGCCCGTGAAGTGTAGCGCGCCGCGGTGACGGTGCCGGTGGCGCGCTTTCGGCTACCCCTCGGAAGGTGTCAAGGTAGTTGTCGTACGCAGCGCACTCACGCTGCGCTCGTTTGTTCATCTGCCACGCCGCCGCGGCGGCCGTTCGGGGTTCAGCGCGACGGTCTCGATCGGTGACCCGTCGCGCCTGCTTCCAGTCCAGCGGTCCTGCCATTCGGGTCGCCCTTCGACTCTTCACTTCCTGCCCCTTCGACGGCCTCGCGGCGGCGGCCGCGCTTCGCAGTCCCTGGAGCGCTCCCCAGCCCCTCTCGCGGGGTCCGCTCGACGCGGATCTGACCGCGTCCCGCGGCGCCCGGCACGCTTGGGTTCCCGCCAGCCGTGGCACGCCCACGCGAGTCGGCGCTATCGCCGAGAACGCGCGCGGAGGGCGCCGGATCGGCGGCCGTCGCAGCCGCGGCGGCTCACTGCCTGCGCAGCATCTCCGGCTCCAGATCGACGCCCAGCGCATCCGCGACCCGGTTGATGTAGTTGAAGTACCCGATGACCTGGGCGGCATCGTGGATGGCGGGGTCGGTGTGGCCGGAGGCGCGGAGGGCGTCGACTTCGTCGGGACCGCAGGAGGCGGGGTCGGTGGTGAGCTGTTCGGCGAAGGCGCAGAGTTCGGCGTCGGCGGCGGGGAGGCCGGCTGAGCGCCAGTCGTCCTTCACGGCGTCGGCGAGATCGCGCGCGGCGGCGTCGCCCTTCTCCTTCGCGACTTCCGACCGGAAGTCCTCCGCGTGGGCCTCCGTTCAGTAGAAGCAGCCGTTGGTGGCGGAGACCACGACGGCCAGCATCTCGCGCTGGGCGCGGCTGAGGGGCGAGGGGCCGAACATCACGGCGCGGTACATCGCCATCGACGCCTCGAGGACGGGCGGGTTCGGCGACATGAGTCGCACGATCCCGAACACGCGGCCGGCGCGCGCGATGGCCTCGTCGAAGAGCCGCCGGAGCAGGCCCGTGGCTTCGGCGTCGGAGACGAGGTGGATGTGCGCCATGAGGGGATCGTACCTGCGGTGTCACTCGTCGAGGAGGAGCGACGAGCGCGGCGAACGGAGGACGGCTTCGGCGAGCGCGCGCAACACGGCATCGTCGGCATCCGCGGCCGCGCGGCGGACGTCGTCCCACGCCTCCGGGATGTCGATCTGGGCGAGGGCCCAGAGGACCGCCTTCTTCTCGTTCCGCGCGGCCGACTTCGCCAGCGCCTCGACGAGCGGGACGCGGGCGGATGCGAGCCTGGTGCGCGGCGCCTCCGGGTCGGCTCCCGCGACCGGCGCGCGGACGGCGCGGGCCAGCAGTCCGAGCGCGTGCGCCGACTCGATCCGCACCGCCGGCGCCTCGTCGCGGACGAGCCCGCAGAGGGCCTCCGCGGCCTCCGGCCGCTCGATCGACCCGAGCGCGAACGCGATCTCCGCGCGGTCCTCGGGGCCGCGCCCCAGCAGCGCGGCGATCAGACGCGCGGCGATTTCGGCCCCGGCGCCGCCGCCAGCGCGCCGTGCGAGCGCGCTGCCGACGTGCCGGCGGAGCGTCCGCACCGACGGATCGAGGAGCCGCGCGACGAGCGCCTCGTCGGTCCCGGGACCGCCGATCGCACCCGCGGCGAGGATCACGCCCGCGAGGTCCTCGTCGGGCTTCCGCTCCCGGCGAAGCGCGGCGGTGACCCGCGCACGCAGCTCGGCCGGGACGAGCGGCCAGAGATCGTCGTGACGGAGGAGGTCCGTCGCCGCCGCGCCGGGCACGCCCGGGGCGCCGTCGGCGACCGATCCGGAAAGCAGCGCGGCGAGCTCCTCTCGCTTCGCCACCCGTCTGTCCGGTCCGAGACAGGCCGCGAACGACTCCGCGTACTCCGCGACGGGACGGACGCCCGGCTCCGCGAGGCACCGCGCGCCGTGCCGCGGCGCGGTCAGCGTGTACATGCCCTCGCCGGAGCGTCGCAGGAAGAGGAGGTGCTCGGCGCCGCGCGCGAACGGAGCGCGGTCCTTCCGGACGTCCACGCGCAGCGGGTCGTCGGCTGCGAGGCCGCCGGTCACCACGCGGACGACCCGGAACGTCCACGCGGACCTCTCGTCGGCGGCGACGGGGCCGCCGTCCACGACGGCGACCACGACCGCGTCCGACGCCTCGACCAGGGCGCCCGGCGCGAGCTGCGAGACATCGCCCGACTCGGCGCGGGCCGACGGCGCCGCAAGCATCGAAGCGGCGGCGACCGCGGCGGCGGCGAGCAGACGGATCAGGCGCGGATCGCCCATGTCACTTCCCCTCGTCGAAGACCTGGCGGTTGCGCAGGTGGTTGATGTCGGTCGGCGAGAACCGCATGAGGCTCGTGCCGGTCGCGGTCCGGTCGTCGGACGACGACGCGGGCGACATAATGTCGTTGCCGAGGTAGTTGAGGTGCGCCGACGTGTTCGTGAAGGCCGACGTCGCCTCCGTGAACGCGTTCGTGCGGTAGGCGTCGCCGAAGAGGCCGGTCTTCGGACCGCCGTCCGCGACGAGCCCGAGCGAGTGGCCGATCTCGTGCGCGGTGACGCCGGAGACGCTCATCGCGACGGCCTCGATCACGTCCATCACGAGATCGTAGCGGTCGTTCATCGCCTGCGTGTTCGAGGCGGACGACCGCGAGAACGAGCCGGCGAGCACGTCGTCGTCGAGCGAGTGCTCGCCGACCGCCGTGCCGCCCTTGGCCGTGACGGCGCGGGCCAGCACGCGCGCGCCCCACGTCGTGCCCGTCGTGCTGGAGTTCGCGACGGACTTGAGCAGGTTCACCGTGAAGATCCCCTCGTTGCCGCCGCCGCTCGCGGCGTTCAGGTTCGCCTCGCGGAAGCGGTTCCTCGCATCGAGGAAGGCGATGCCGAGGGTCGTGTACGTCCCCGTGAGGCTCGAGTTCGGGACGACGTCGCCGCCGATCTCGATCTCGCTCCACGCGTTCCCGGTGCTCGAGGAAGACGACGACGTGAAGGTCGGCATGGACGCGAGGGTCCCCTGCTCCCCCGGCAGCAGCAGGTCGATGTCCACCGACGACGCGCTCCGCGTGCCGTCCTCGGCGATGCCGAACCGCGTGCGGAGCGAGGCGCGGAGGCGCTCCTGGAAGAGGCGCGCCACGATCGCGTTCGTGCCCCGGCTGACGCCGTTCACGGTGTTCGCGGCGTCGGTCGTCATGCTCGACGTGCGGAGCCCGGCGAGGAAGAGCGCCTCCTCCCAGTCCGGGACGCCGTTGGCGCCGGCCGCCGTCGTCATCTGCTGCGTCGATCCGGACGTGGAGTAGGAGGCCGTGTAGACGTCGCGGTCGAAGCGCAGGACCCAGGTCTCGCGGGAGTCGAGCGGGTCGTGGTCCCCGCCGCCCGCGCCCGCGGCGGTCGTGTCCGGGCCGATCGTGTCGAACGTGACCGTCTTCGTCGCGGACGTGTTGTTCGCCTTGTCCTTCACGAGGAAGGTGAACGTGACGTCGTCGGCCGCCGCGAGCGCGTCGGACGACGCGATCGTCCAGGAGGCTCCGGCGGACGTGACCGTGAACTTCGACGCGAGCTCGGCGCCGGCCGAAGACCCGCCCGCCGCCACGTTCGCCTTCGCGCTGAACGTCGAGGCGTCGGCGCCGGAGCCGCCTGCGTCGGAGAACGTGACTGCGATCGTGAACCCGTGGGTCGGCATGTAGGCGTCGTATGCGGCGGCCGACGAGAACGAGCCTCCCTCGTCGGACCCGGGGATCCACGTCCCCGAGCCGTCCATCGCGGCGGGGAGATCCTGGAGCACGACCGCGTCGATCGTCGGCAGCGTCGTGTCGGTGGACGATCCGGTCGTGAACGTCGGGCTCGACGCGGTCACCGCGTTCCCGCAGAGGTCGGCGACCGTCGCGGCAACGGCGATCGTGTAGGTCGTGCTCGGGGAGAGCGATTCCGTGGGGGTCAGCGTCGCCGTGCGGAGGTCGTCGGAGAGGGCGTAGCCGCAGGAGACGACGTTCGCGCCCTGCTTCAACTGGATCGACGACGTCGTGAACGTGAGCGGGTCGATCGCTTCGCTGAACGCGACCGCGACGGCCGACGTGACGGACACCCCGGTCGCCGAGCCGGCGGGCGTCGTGGACCACGTGGGCGCCGACGCGTCGGTGGATGTCGTGATCGTGAACCGCCACTGGTCGTAGTTCAGCGTGGCGGCGAGCTGCGACGGCGTGTACGCGCGCCCGGACGCCGCCTTCAGCGCCGTCGGGATCTCGAGGATGTAGAGCCCTGCGGCGTTGATCGGGAGGTTCCCCCCGCCGGTCCGCGAGTACACGAGGAACCTGCGATCCGCCCCGAACCCGATCGACGTGCCGGACACCTGGAATCCGCTCGCCTCGAACCAGTAGCAGTGCGTCCCCCGCGTGGTGCCGGACACCGCGGTCGCGGTGTTCGCGGGCTGGTTCAGCCGAAGCACGGCGCTCTTCAGGTTCTGGGGGTTCCCCGTGCTCTCGTCGGCCGGGGTCATCTCGACGGTGGTGAACGGCCCCGCCTCCTTCGCGTAGGCCCATCCGTTCGCGAGCGTCGCCGATGCAGGCGTGCCGGAGGGGCTGTTCGTGACCTTGACGTCCACCTCGGTCGCCGCGGTCGTCGAGAGCGTGGTCGCGCTCCCCGACGACGGGTTCGTCGGCGGCGGCACGGTGCAGACGAGGGTGTTCTGGTCGATCACGAGCACTCCGCCCGCGCGCTCCGCGCCGAACTCGACGCGGGCGCCCGCCGAGAAACCGGCACCCTCGACGGTCACGCGCTCCCCGCCCGACGACGCTCCGGACGAGGGGTTCACGCGGTTCACGACCAGCGTGGACTCGGACGCCACTTCGAGCTTCCCGTTGCCGCTCGTGCCGGAGTTCCCGACCGACGACGGGTTCGTGACGAGCACGTCCCAGAACCCCGTGGTGGCCGTGCCGGTCAGATCGATGTCGGCCCGGATCTCGGTGTCGGAGACGACCGCGGTGGAGCCGCCGACGACGGTCAGACCGCTGCTCGCCGTTCGCGAGATCCCGACCGTCGCGCCGGCGGAGAAGTTCGTGCCCGTGATCCGGATCGGGACGCGGCGGGTCGCTCCGCCCGTTCCCGTGCGGCCGATCTTCCCGGGCGACGCCGACGTCACCGTCGGCGACGCGTTCACGACCCTGAGCGCGCCCGCCAGCGTCGCGCCGCGGCCGCCGACGCTCGTCGCATGGGAGACAGTCACGTCCCGGAGGCCGGTCGCCGCGCCGGAACCGGCCGCGACCTTCGCCGTGATCGTCTCCGGGTCGGACACGGTCACGCTCGAGAACGTCACGTCGCTCCCGGACGCCGCCAGCGTGTCGCCGGACCGGAAGTTCACGCCCTTCACGAGCACGTCCACGTTCGACGCGCCCTTCGCGAGCGCCGCCGCGCTGCACGACAGGATCACCGGGTCCCGCGGGGCGACGTGGAATGCGTTCGTCGCGGTCGATGCGCTGTCGCCGGTGTTCTGCAACGTGATGTTCTGTCCGCCGAGCGTGGCGTTCGCGGGCGCGGCGACGGTGAAGGTGATCTCGGTGGCGGAGGTGCGCGTGACGCCGGAGATCGTGAGGCCGGCCCCCGCGGCGCCGGGGAAGGTCACGGCGATGCCGGTGTTGAAGCCGCTGCCGGCGATGCGCGCGGGCGTCGTCGTTCCCGGCAGGAACACGGGCGGGATCACCGAGCTCACGACGGGGTCCGCAGGTCCGATCTTCAGCGCGTCGGTCAGGGTGGCCGCCGCACCGCCGTTGGCCATCGACTGCACCACGGACACGTCGAGACGCCCCGCCGACGCGGTGCTCGCGACGGTCACGGTCGCCGTGAGCGTCGTCGGGCCGACGAACGTCGTGGCGCCGATGCTCACGCCGGACGCCGACTCCAGCGCGATCGCGTCGCCGGCGACGAAGCCCGTGCCGGTGGCCGTGACGAGCGTTCCCATGCTCCCCATCGCGGGGATGGGCGCGTTCCCCGGAGCGACCGACGCGAGGGTCGGCGCAGGCGCCGCGATGTGGAGCGCGCCGGAGAGCGTGTGCGAGCCGCCTGGGTGGGTCCACGTCACGTCGCGGAAGCCCGTCGCCGCGGCGGAGTCGATGTCGAGCGTCATCGTCGCCTGCGTGCCCGCGCCGTTCACGGTCGGGCCGGACGCGATCGTGATGCCCGCTCCGGAGAAGCTCGCCGTCCCGCCGGGCGCGCCGTCGAGATCGGTGCCGGTGATCGCGAACGACACTCCGCTCGACCCGCGTTCGATCCGGGTCGGGGAGATGCCCGCGAGCGTCGGCGGGTTCCCGAGCACCAGGAACGGCGCGGTGCCGGAGAGCGCGCCCGACTCGGCGCGGATCGTCGCGGTGCCCGTGCCCGCCGCGCTGACGAGTCCGGTGGCGCCCACGGTCGCGATCGAGGTGTGGAGCGAGGTCCACACGGCGGTCGCCGCGACGTCGCGCACCGCGCCGTCGCTCCGCGTGACCTGCGCCGCGAGCTGCACCGTGCCGGCCAGCACCGCCGACGGCGCCTGCGGGAACACGGCGAGCGACCGGTCCTCGGCCGCCCCGATCACGATGTCGCCCGTCTCCGCGGAGACGCCGAGGAGCGTCGCCACGAGCCGCGTCGTGCCGGCGCGGCGCGCGGCGGCGGTCGTCTGCGATGCCGCCAGCGCGAGCGGGTCCACCCCGTACCGCGCGCCGAGCGACGGCAGGTCGGCCGGCCCGCCGGAGGGCAGGAACGACACGCGGAGGGTGTGCGCGAACGCGTCGCCGACCGCGGGGACCGCGGAAGACGCTGCGGCGACCGCGCCGATCCGTCCCGCGCCGGCGCAGACCACCGCGTGCCCGGTGACCCCGTCCAGGGTGGCGGAGACGACCGCCCCGCCGTCGCCGGCACCGGTCGCGACGCCGCCGGCGACCGTCACCGCTGCGGCGTCCGACGTGCTCCATGCCGCGGTTCCGGTGACGTCCTCGAGCGTCCCGTCGGTCCGGGTCGCCATCGCGAGAAGCGGAAACGTCGCTCCCGAGCCGACCGTGGCCGCCTCGGGGACGATCCGCAGGGACCGCACGGCCGCCGCCGCGCCTGCCACGTTCCGCTGCGCCTGACGCGACGTCCCGGCGATCGTGAGCGTGGCCCGCACGTTCGCGGACCCCGACGCCGCACCGGTCACGCGACCCTTCGTTCCCGCGGAGGAGGAGACCGTCACGGCGGCGGCATCGCTCGTCCAGGACGCGCCTTCGGTGACGTCGCGCGTGCCGCCGTCGGCGAACGTCACGCTGAACGCCACGTCCGCCGACGCGCCCCTGGCGACGACCGACGCGCCGGTCACGGCGGCGGACGCGAACCCGACCGGCCCCGCGTTCATCACCGCGGGGCGGCTCGTCACGCCGTCGAGCGTCGCGCGGATGCCCGCCGTGCCGGTCGCGCTCCCGTTGCGCACGGCATTCGTGCCGCTGACGGCGATCGCGCCCGCGTGGTCGGAGAGGAACGTCACGCTCCCCGTGACGTTGGCCGTCGTGCCGTCGGAGTAGGTCGCCACGGCGGAGAGGGCGCGCGACTGGCCGTTCGTCGTGAACTCGGCGTACGCGGGCGACACGTCGATGCGCTCGAGGCGCGCGGCGACGACCGTGACCGGCGACGAACCGGAGACGCCATCGAGCGTGGCGGTCGCGTCGGCCGCGGCCGCGGCGCCAGACCCGGCGCGCAGTGTGCCCGGCGCATCCGCCGCGTCGAACGAGAACGACCCGCCCCCGGCCGCCCATGCGGCGATCGCCGTGACGTCGGCCGTCGCGGCCGACGGATCGGCGCCCGTGAACGTCGCGGTCGCCTGGAGCGCGAACGTCCCGCCCGCGGGCACGGCCGCGGAGCCGGGCGAGACGGCCACCGATCCGACTCCCGCGCCGCCCACGAGCACCAGCGCGCCGCGCGCCGCGACGGACCCGGAGACCGCCTCCACCGTGGTTCCGCCGGGCGCGATTCCGGTCACGACGCCGCACGGCGCCGTGCGCGAGACCGTCGCCGCGTTGCGGTTGCGGACGAACCACTCGACGGAGCGGGTGATGTCGCGCACGCGGCCGTCGTCGAACGTGCCCTTCGCGACGAGCGGCGCCGTCGCGCCCGCGGCGACCTCCACGACGTCCGGCACGAGTTCGATCGACTCGAGGGCTCCCTGGCGCGACTCGCCGCCGGACGCGCCGCGGAAGTCCCGTACGGTCTTCGACGGCTTCGGCGCCTTCAGCGCGAACTTGGCGGAGTATCCGCCGCCGCTGCCGCCGTCGCCGGCGAACCGCACGCGCCACGTGCCGAACGAGGGCAGGAGCACGCCCTTCGCCTGGACGCTCGTCGGCGTCTCCTTGATCGTGACGCCCGTCGCGCCGAGGTCGGCGGGCTCGTCGTCCGGTCCGAGGATCTCGACCAGGCGCGGGACCAGCGTGGAGCCCTTCGCGGCGCTCACCGTCACGGTGAGGAGCGATCCGGCGAGCGCGTCCACGGTCACTTCGGCGGTCGCGCCGGCCGTCGCCGTCCCCGCCGCCGCGGCGGGCTTCGGCGCGGGCTTCGACTTCGACGTCACCCCGTAGAGCCCCGTCGGCCCCGCGGGAGTCCCCCGCACCGCGATCGCGTAGAGGCCGGTCGCGGGCGCGGGCCACTTCTTGATCGTCACCGCGCCGTTGGCCTCCTTCCGGAGCGAGGGGTCCACCGACGCCGTCGCGCCCGCCGGCAGGAGGATGTCGGCCCCCGCGCGGAGCGAGCCTCCCTTGGGGGGCTTCACGGTGAACGTCAGCGCCTGCCCCGCGAGGAGCGGGACGTCGATCCGGTCCTCCTCCCCGTCGAAGACGATCTCGCCCGTCGCGCCCTCGCCGGCCGGGAGGAGCAGTTCGGGCACGGGCTCGGACGCGGCCGCGGCGGCCGCAGCGGCGCACGCGAGGAACAGTCGGATCTGCGGAGCGACGCGCATCGAACCCTCCCGGCCGCCGGAGTCCCGTCGTACGATCCCGGCATGCTCGCCGTGACGGACGATGCCGCCCGGCTGATTTCGCGCGCCGCGGCGGAACACCGGACCGAACCCAGACTCAGGATACGCGTAGTGGCCGGAGGTTGTTCCGGCCTCACGTGGGACTGGGAGTTCTGCGGCAGGCCTGCGCACGCAGGCAGGGCGGAGCGTCCGGCGCACCCCGGAGACCTCCGCAAGACGACCGGCGGCGTGACGATCGTCGTGGACCCGGCGAGCGCCCCCTATCTCCGCGGCGCGTCGATCGGCGTGGCGGCTCCGAGACCCGGCGCCGTGCTGCCGATGGCACCGCTCCGCCCGCTTCTCTCTCCGGGGACCGGAGAGACGATCACGCTGGCCCGCCTCCCCGCGCGGACGACCTGCGGCTGCGGCGAGTCGTTCCCCGCGGCGTGACGGCGCGGTGAATCGAGAGGGCCCGCACCGTGCGCGGCGCGGGCCCTCCGGAGCGCGGGGCGCTCCCGGTCAGCAGCAGCCGCCGCCGGAGCCCGACTTCGAACCGCAGCCGCCGTGGGAGTGGCCGTGGTCGCCGTGCGAGTGGTCGTGACCGCCGTGCGCGTGATCGTGGCCGTGGTCCTGACCGTGGGAGTGGCCGCCGCCGGTGCCGCAGGCGCCGGAGCCCTGGCCGGTCCCGCAGCCGCAGCCGCCGGAGCCGCAGCCCCCGCCGCCGCCGGAGCCGCAGCCGCCGGAGCTCGTCCCGCAGCCGCCGCCCTGCTTCATCATCGGGCCCGTCACCTTGAAGCCGGTGACCTCGGGCGTGCGGACGAAGTCGATCGTGACGCCGTTGACGTAGGGGGCCGACATGGGGTCGATCACCACGGTGAGGCCGCCGCGCTCGACGGTCACGTCGTCCGGCTGGACCTTGTCGAACGCGAGGCCGAAACCGACGCCGCCCCCGCCGCAGCAGCCGCCGCCGGACTCCGCGAAGACGCGCAGGTTCTTCTCGTCGGCCGCGAGGTTCTGCTTCGACATGACGCCCCGGATCTCTTCGAGGGCCTGATCGGTGATCGTGAAGGCGAGGGACGGGGTCGTGGCGGACATGGGGGCTCCTTCGGGGACTCCTTGGAAGGCTTCCGGGACGTGCGGCCGGAACCGCGGTTCGACGGGGCGAGCATACCGCACCCGCGGGACGGCGGCCGGAGAATCGGCCTCGGGTGCCCGGGGGACGTCAGGCTCCGGGAGGCTTGGGCAGCTTGAAGCCGGGCGGGAGGGGCGGGCTCGAGGGCTTCGCGGCGGGCGGCGCCGGCGCGGCGGGCGGCGGCTTCGGAGCCCCGGGCGGAAGCGGCGGCGACGGCGGCTTCGGCCCGCCGGCGGGGAG
>JAJVHW010000047.1 GCA_022072415.1 Planctomycetota bacterium | reverse complement strand
GGTCGCAGAACAGGACCATGTCGGCCATCCCGAGGACGACCTTCCGCGCCTTGTCGGGGAGCGTCGGGACGACGCGCATGACCTTCCCGGTCCGCGTCTCGAACTCGCGCTCCTGCGCGTGGCTGATGAGGAAGAGCCCGTACGGGAGCAGCGCCAGCTTGTTCAGCACCCGGTAGAACTCGTTCGTGATGAGCGCGTACCCCTTCCCGTACGCGAGGTCCGACTCGTGCTCCACCTTGTGCTTCGCGCAGACGTAGTCCGCGCACATGCGGTACGCGTTGTCGATCGTGTCGATGACGATCGTCTTGAAGGGGTGGTTCCCGGCGGCGATCTCGCCGCACGCCGCGAGGAGCTGCTCCCACGTCGAGATCGGGACCTGGAAGGTCTCCAGGTTGTTGAGCCCCGCCTCGGTCGCGAGGAAGAGGGCGCCGTCGGCGTGGGAGCACCAGGTCGAGTTGTGGACGACGAAGTCGTTCGCGACGAAGTTGTGGCTGCCGTCCACCGTCAGATCGAAGACCTCCTCGACGACCGTCGGCTCGATGCGCACGACGCGGTCGAAGAGAACCGGGCCGAGGCGGTCGAGCTGCGTCTCCGCGCCGCGCACGTCGTAGAGGGACATGCGGACGGTCTCGGCCCTGACTGCCTTCTCGCCGAGGAAGCCGATCTGGTCGAGGTAGGCGAGCACGTTCGCCTTGCTCGCGATGAGGAGCTCCGCGCCGTACGGCTCGCCCGCCATGCGCCGCTCCCGGACGACCGAGACGATCCCGAAGCGCGAGAGCAGGTGCTGGACCTGGCCGACCATCCGCGCGGAGGTCGAGCTGTAGCTCACGCGCCCGGAGGCCTCGACGGAGCCGTCGCAGGTGAAGAGGCGGTTGAGGAAGAGGCGCAGCTTCGACTTCCTCAGACTGAAGACGAAGTCGGGGATGAACTTCTCGGCCGACCGCAGACCGTGGAGACCGACCTCTCGCAGGTACGCGATCACGTTGTTGCGGCTGCCGGCCTTGCCGCGGATGCGCACGTGCGTGACGCCCGCCTCGTTGACGAACTCCACGCACTCGTCGCCCTTCGCCTCGACCGCCGCCTCGAAGTCCATCCGCACCTCGGGATCGACCTTCGTGAAGACCGGCGAGCCCTCGCTGGCGAGCGAGCCGTCCGCGATGAGGTAGGCGAGGATCTTGACGAGCTCGTCGTCCGTGTCGCCGTGGCCGAAGAGGTCCGGGTACTCGGCGACGACGGCCACGCGATCCGTGAGCGTGAGCTCCGCGAGCGGCTTCCATCCCTGGCGCGTGAGGAAGGGGTGACTCGCCGTCGCCTCAATCGTGCGGCCCGTCTGGGTCGTCACGCGGTGGAGCTGCTCGGGCGGGTTGCGGACGAACGCGGACGGGCGCTGTGCGGCGATGACGCCCGCCTCCCGCATCGTGAGCACGTCCACGCTCTGGTCCGCAACGATGTCGCGCAGTGCCCGCGGGCGGCCCGTTCCGGGATCGACGAGGAGCGTGTCGCCCCTCAGGCACTTCCCGATCTTCGTCGGGCCGTAGACGAGCACGGTCAGGTCGGCGAGGGCGTTACGCGGCGGCGTCTTCGTGGTCGGAAGCATGGAGGTCTCCTTCATGTGGTTGCAGGGGTTCACGCTGTTCGCACGCGGGGCCTTCGCACCCGGCGGGCTCAGGGATCCGTTCGAGGAGGGCGCCGCACGCCGTGCAGACACGGACGGCGGGCCCCGCGGGGACGGTGGCGAGGTGGCCGCACATCAGAAGGGCAGCGCCTCCGCAGCGGCGGCGTCCGCGCGCAGCTCCTGGTGCGGCGGGAGCTTCTCGTAGAGGTTGTCGATGACGTTCGGGTTCCCGCCCGAGCGGCAGAGCGCGAAGTACGGGCAGGGACGCCCGTACTGAAAGCACTGGCTCGTGTTCTGGTAGAAGACGCCGCGTCGGCGCGCGTCGAGGAACGCCTGCGTCAGCTCCCAGAGTTCCGCGCGCAGCGTGTCGAACTGCTCCCGCGAGACGTAGAGTCGCTCGCGGTGGAACATCGCGGGGTCCGCGTACTTCTCGGCGAGGCGGCGCTGGAACTCCTCGTCGCTCTCGGGCATCCGCCGCTGCGCGGAGGACTTCCCCGACTTCGACTTCGCGATGAGCTCCGCGCGGCGCGTCTCGAACTCCGCCTCGGTCTCGCCGGCCGACTGCTGCAGTCGCGCCTTGACGAGCACGTTGTAGAGGACGCCCGCGATGCTGATCCCGAGCGTCTGCTCGATGTAGAAGCTGTAGAGCGTGACCTGGAAGTCCGTCCAGAGCCGCTCGAGGTAGGAGCTGTCGAGGACCGCTGCGGTCTTGTGTTCGAGGAGGTAGTGCTCGTCTCCGACGCGGACGATCCCGTCGACCTTCCCCGCGAGGACGAAGCTCCGGCTCGCGGCGCCGGTCGCGGGGTTCGTGATCTCGCCCTCGAACGTCTTCTCCAGGGCGACGACCTCGAAGTCCTCGGTCGGGTAGCGGGCTGCGTACCCGCGGAGCATGGCCGTCGCGAGGTGCCACGTGCGGCGCTGCTCCTCGTCCCCGGCGCGGTTCGCGCACGCACGGTCGACGTGATCGAGCGTCGCGGCGAGGTCGCGCGTCCGGTGCCAGATCTCCAGCGCCTCGTGAACGAGGGAGCCGAACGCGAGGTTCCGATCCCGCTCGATCGGGACGAGGTCGAGCACGTAGCGGTACTGCGCGGCCTTCCTGCAGTTCCGGAAGAGCGACCACATCGAGTACGTCGTGACAGAGCGGTCGCTCATCGGCGCACCCCCTCCGGGCGCGACGCGCCGTCCGAGCGGCGGAGCGGCCGGTCGTCAGCGGCGACCCGCTCGACGCGGAACGCGTCTTCCCCGAACTCCTTCCGCAGGAACCCCGTGAAGACGCGGGCGATCGTCTCGCCGACCGCCGTCGAGGCGTCGATCAGGCAGGCGCGAGCGGGCTCGTCGATCGCGTACCCGGCGTCGAGCCGGACCTGCGCCTCGCCGTGGACGCCCTCGGCCGCGAGGATCGCGAGCGCGACGGACTCCTCGACGTCGCGGAGGGAGACCTCCGGCTCGAACTCGTAGCGATATCGGGTGCGGTTCACAGCGGCCTCCGCTGCGGGGCCACGCGACCCCTGCACTGGATACCTACCGGCGCGCCGGGCGAATTGGCGGACGCCGGCGCGTACTCGCCGAGGCCCGCGCGCTCGCACTCGGTCCGCAGCCGTCCGATCCGGTAGCGCAGGCTGCTGTGCGGGACGCCGCGGCGCCGGGCGACCTCGGAGGTCGAGTGCGCCATCAGCTCCGCGGCGAGCTGGCGAGCGTCCTCGGGGAGCAGGGCGAGCACGCGCTCCACGTCGAGGCGGAGGTCGAGGCGCTCGGCCTCCTCGCGGTCCGAGACGCCGCCGTGGCGGGCTCGGGCCGACGCCTCCAGCGCGTCGGCGCGCGTGCCGCCAGAGCAGCCGTCACCGTCGGTCGGCTCGTCGAGGGAGGTCGTGCAGCGGCGGTAGTCGCGGGACGCCGCGGTCCGCTCGGCGAGGAGGGACGCGACGCGGTTCTCGACGACGTGGCGGATGAACGTCGTCCGCTTCGCCCGACTCTCGTCGAGCTTCGGGAGCCGCCGGACGAGATCGAGATGGAGCTCCTGCTCGATGTCCGGTCGGTCGGATACGGTGAACCCGGCGCGCCCGACGAGCTGCTTCGCCTTCCGGCGGATCAGCCACGCGGCGTAGGGTTCGGGGCCCTGTTGGGCGGTGGTCGTGTGTGCCATCGCCCGCGACTGGCGAGAAGTCGCGCTGCGCCGCGGAATCGGCGCTCAGCGATCGGCACGGCCAACGGAAGTCGTTCCTGCGCAGCGGGTTCTGGCGACCTGGGAATCCCAGGAATCCGCGGACCCCGTCAGCGAGAACTCGCGCTGCCCAGCGCTGCGACGCCTACGCCGAGAGCGAGACGACCGCGCGCCAGCCCTTCGCGCGCTTGCTGTACTCGAAGGGGCTCCCGTCCTCGATCCCGAAGAACGCGGCGAGGTCCTTCGCGAGCGTCTCGCAGCGCTTCTTGTTCGCGCGGCGTGCCTCGCTGTTCTTCCAGTCAAGGACGCCGCCGGGCGCCTCGGCGAAGGTGCGGAGCAGCGCCCACTGCGCGGTCGGGAGCGTCGTCCGTCCGTCGGCCATCCCCATCTGCGCGTAGTGGAAGAGCCCCGTCGCGCCGAGAACGCGGACGGACACGGTGTGCGCGTCCTGGAAGCGGATCTCGACGTCCTGCCAGCGGGCACCCGCCGGCGTCTCGAACGGCGAGATCGGCGCCGCGCGCTTCCGCGTCCCACCCGCGGGAAGGGCGGCCTCCACGAACTCCCGGTCGGCGACGAGGACGCCGCTCGCGAGGCGCACGAACTCCGGGACGGCGAGGACGGTCGGAGCGTCGCCGCGCCAGAACTCGCGCCGCGGGACGACGCCCGTGACCAGGACGACGGGCTCGCGCGACGACTGGAATCGCGCGCAGGTCCGGATGGCGTCCTCACCGTCGGGCCACGCGAGGCGGCGCACGAGGAACACGTCGTGCTGCCGGGCACCGTTCGCGAGGCGGCCGAGGAGCCACACGTGCCCCGCCGCCACCTCGTCCACGCGCCCGCGGCATCCGAGCGCCGCAGCGAGCCGTTCCGCGAGCCGCGGGAGGTCGAGCGTCCAGTGGCGCAGGCACTCCGGGGCGACCTCGTGGACGCCGCATTCGCGGCACTGCAGGAACGCCCTACGGCCGCCCGGTCCGGCGACCCACGTCACGTCCTCGGGCTCGTCGCAGCCGTCGCAGGTCGCCCACTCGGCGTCCTCGGCGCGGCGGACGATTCCCGCCGCCAGGATCTCCGCCCAGGCGGAGTCGTCGTGTCGCCGCACATCGGCGCTCGTGAGTCGAGGCCGCTCGAGGTCGACGCGTCGGAACACGTCCGCGACGGCCGCCGCCCGGACGTCCGCGAGAACGTCAGGCACAGACGATCTCCGAGCGGTGGATGCAGTTCCGTGCCACGCGCTCCTCCGGCGCGTCGCCGAGGTTGCAGTGGTCCGGCCGCACGTCGAACGTCAGCGTCCGCGGGCCCTCGGCCCACGAGAACACCATCTGCAGCGTCGCCACCTCGACGTCGATGTTCGAGAGCGGGAGGCGCTCGGTGTGGAGCGAGCGGTCCATCACGTCGTACACGCTCACGCGGTCGCGCATCGGTCCGGCGTCCACCGTGAGGCGTCCGCCGCCGAGGACCGCCAGGCGGAGCGCTTTCACGCGCACCTCGCGCACCTGGTCCGACACGTCGGTCGGGAACGCGATCCCGCGGCGCTTGAGCACGTTCAGCCGGTACCGCGCCGGCGGCTTCGACTCGGGCGGAAGGTCCGCCCCGAGGACCACGCGGCTGAAGATCTGCGCGAGATCCTCGTGACGGCGGCGGTCGCCGCGGGCGAAGACCTCGACGGTGCCGGCGAGGGCGTCGTACGTGAACACCACCTCGAGCACGGGACGGCGGTTCTCGGCGCGAAGCTCGCCCTGGCGGTACTCGAGGAACGCGTCGCAGAGGTCCTCGGGGTAGGCGACGAACCGGAAGCGCTCGTCGTGCCGGTAGGCGTGGACCACGCAGTTGTCCCCGGAGCCCTCGACCTTCCTGCGGAAGTAGGCGACGAGCGCGTCGCGGAGGGAGGAGCACACGCCGTTCGAGAGGTCGGGCGCGAGCCGCGGCAGCCCGCCGCGCGTCCGCACGTGCCGCCGGTTGAGCTGCTCGATGCGGAACGACTGCCGCGCCGCGTCGAAGACCTCCCGGTGCGTGAGGAACACCCAGAGCGCCTGGTGCCAGAGGTTCCCGTGGACTGGGAGCTCCGCGAGATCGACCCCGCGGCCGCGGGCCTCGGCGTGGATCAGGGCGAGTCCGTGCCGCGTGCCGAGCGCGGCGATCGCTCGCAGCTCACCCTCGGACGCGACGCGCGCCGTCTCCGGCAGGTCTCGCCAGGCGTCGTACAGGGGATCGCTGCTGGAGAGCGTGAACTGGTCCCATGCGAAGTCGCGGAGCTCGCCGCGACGCTCGAAGTACGCCTTCAGGAGTTCGTTGGGTACGTGGAGAAAGAAGACCCGTGGGGTGAACGCTGCCAATCCAGTGACCTCGGACGTGAAGTCCGGCCGTGGTCGGGCACGGTCCCCGACTCGACGTGCGGCGCCGCCGCGATCGCAGCGGCTCGCTGCGCGTGGCTGAGATCCGGGGGGCGCGTCCTGTCCATCACGTCGTCGGGGGTTCCTCCGTGCCGCGTAGGGAATCGCGGTCGGACGGCGGGATGGTAGGCCGGGGGGAGGACACCGCCCGGGCGTGCGGGATGTGCGGGATGTGCTCTCCCCACATCCCGCAGCACATCCCGCAACGGAAGTCGTTGTCTGGCATCGCCTTGCGTCCATTTGCGGGATGTTGCGGGATGTGTAGACGTCCCTTCGCGGGTGCGCGGGCACGCGCGCGCGCAGGAATCTTTACTCCTACATCCGCGCGCGCGCCCACGCGCACGCACGCACCGGCGAGGGATGCGCGCCACTACCCGCCACATCCCGCCGTTCGCCCGAAACCGCTGATCCGCGCCGACTTGCGCCACGGGATGTGCCGCGCCCACTTCCCGCACGACATCCCGCAGCGATCCCCACATCCCGCAAGCGCGCCCCTGGCGTGCCTCCCCTGTGCCCTCGGCGTGCCCTCGGCGTGCCCCCGCGATGCCCGCGGGGCCCCACGATCGCGCCGCCGTCCGCCAACTCGCCGGTGCCGCCGGTAGGTATCCAGCATGGGCTCTGCGCAGGACGGCACCGCGCTCTTCGTCGCGACGGACCTCGACTCGTTCGAGGTCCCAGCCGACGCGCCCTACGCCACCGACGTGACGGTCTCCGGCCGTGCGTACCGACGCCTCGACCCGGCGTACTACGCGTGGCTGCGCACTCGGATGGCCGCCGCGAAGCGCGCCCGCGATGCGCGCCAGATTGCGCCGGCCGAGTTCGAGACGGTCCGCACGGCGTTCAACGCCGTCCATGCGTGGGCGGTCCGCACGTTCGGCGAGGCCGCGCTCGTCGCCGCCGCGAAGGCCCTCGACGTGGCCGCGTACCAGCCGCCCCGGCCGGACGACGACCTCCCGCCATGCGGGGCTCGCCTCACGCCTCGCTCTCCGGCCCCGGCGTCGGGCCACGTCTTCCCGGCGGCGGGCACGTTCGCGTTCACCGAACCCGTCACGGCCGCCGCCGTCGCGAAGGTCGACGCGATCCGTGCCCAGGCGCACGCGCTCGGATGGAGTGAGGCAGCGTTGCTCCAGAACCGCGGGAACCTGCGGTTCCCGTACGGCCAGGAGTACGGCCTCGTCTGCCACGTCGCGGACGACGTCGCCATCGTCGCCGTCTCCCGCGAGGCCATCACGCTCGCCCGTCCGCGCGGCAACGCGCTGCGCTTCCCCAACCCCGGCATCGAGCAGCCCTGGCGCCGCGCACCGCGCGACCCGGCGC
Organism: Planctomycetota bacterium; assembly: GCA_022072415.1. Classification (GTDB taxonomy): domain Bacteria; phylum Planctomycetota; class JAJSAM01; order JAJSAM01; family JAJVHW01; genus JAJVHW01. The sequence continues at coordinate 21,973 of JAJVHW010000047.1, read as the reverse complement.
TCGCCACCCCCCTCGGAGGAACCCGATGAAGTCGATCCGCTTCCGCGTCACCGGCACCACGCCGCTCCTCATGAACTCGCCCAAGGCGATGCGTCCCGTCGAGGACGGCGCGCAGGCGAGCCGCCGCACGCCGACTCCCGAGGCGGAGGCCGAGAACGGCGCGTACCGCTCGGCCGACGGCTCGCTCCACTTCCCGGCGCTCGCGTTCCGCTCGGCCCTCGTCGCCGCGGGGACCGGCTTCAAGGCCGGGAAGCGCGGACTGCCGAGCGTTCTCAAGGGTGCGGTCTTCTCGGTCGGCGACACGGTCGATCTCGTCGATCCGGCGTCGGGCTCGAAGCTCTCGACCTACGCCGTGGACGTCCGCCGCTGCTGCGTGACGTCGGCGGGCCGGAAGGTCGGCGTCATGCGCGCCCGGCCCCGGCTCGACGCGTGGGCCTGCACCGTCGAGTTCGAGTACGACGAGCGCTTCGTCGACGAGCGGACGATCACGCAGACCTTCGAGCGCGCCGGCGCGACGGTCGGCATCGGGAACTTCTCCCCGCGCTGGAGCGGGCCCTTCGGACGCTTCAACGTGGAGCCCGCGTAGTGCCGGGCGCTCGCGTCGATCGATCACGCCGCCACGTCGCGCATCGCCGCGCATCGCGTTGCGAAGCGTCGTCTCGCGCGGCATCGCGAAGCGCCGCGGCGCCTCGCCCCGCACCGGCTGCTCTCCCCGGCACTCGGCTCTGTCTCGCATCAACAGACTGCTCACGATCAGACCACGCCACCTCACGCGGCGCTCGGCACCGCTACGCGTCGCTCGGCGACGCAACGCGGCGCTCTGCCCCGCACCGACCCTCGAAGAACGGATGAACTGCCGCCGTGCCGCGTCGCTACGCGAGGCACGGCCCCGCCCGGCACGCCATCGCGCCGTGACGCCTCGTACCGCACCGACCCCACCCAGAGGAGCCGCCCATGACCTTCTCTCGCCTCCGCCTCCCCGACCTCATCGAGGATCTGGACCTCTACCCCCGCGCCGCCGTGTTCTCCGGCCACGTCGCCGAGCTCGAGGAGGCGCTCCGCGCCGGCGTCGAGCTCCCGCCGCCGATCATCGACGCGGCCTCGAAACGCATCGTCGATGGCTTCCACCGCGTGCGGGCGCTGCGTCGCGTCCTCGGGCCCGACGCCGAGATCGACGTCGAGCTCCGCGAGTACGCGAGCGACGCCGAGCTCTTCCTCGACGCCATGCGGCTCAATGGCCACCACGGCCGCCGCATGTCGTCCTTCGACATCGCCCGCTGCGCCCGGATCGCCGAGACGCTCTCGATCGACCCCGAGCAGGTCGCGACCGTCCTGTCCGTCCGCCCCGACCGGCTCGGCGAGATCCGCGCGGTGAAGGAGGCGGTCACCGTCGAGGGTGCGCGCGTCCCGATCCGCCGGGGCCTCGCGCACCTCGCCGGCCGGACGCTCTCCCCGCGGCAGGCCGAGGCCGCACGCCGCATCGGCGGCCAGACGCCCCTCTACCACGCGAACCAGCTCATCGAGCTCCTGGAGGCCGACGCCCTGCCCGCCGAGGACCGCGGCCTCCTCGAGCGGCTCACGCTCCTCCGTGACCTGCTCGCCGAGCGGCTCGCGCCCGTCGAGGCCGGGGCGGGCCGATGACCGATGGGCGCGTCCGGCTCCCCGTGCGTGTCGTCGTCCGCGCAGGGGACCGACTGCATCGTCGGCCTGCTCCTCGGCGCGGCATGCTGCCCGGACGGGACGTGCGCGCTGTGCGAGGCGACCGCGGACCGGATGCGGCGCTCCGGCTTCCCCGAGGTGGCAGTGCGGCGCTCGCTCTCGCGGGGTCGCGCGGGGCTTCTCGCTGCGTGCCCGCTCTGTGGGTTCCCGCCGCCCCCTCCTCCCGACGTGATGGCCCCGGTTCCCCGGCTGGAGCGGCCCGGTCGCTCCGTGAGCGGCTCCTGGGACTGCCGCACGTGCGGACGCCCGCTCCCGTCACGCCGCCGCCACTACTGCTCGCACGCCTGCTGGCGGGAGCACGTCCGCCGCACGGAGATGGACGGCGACGAGATCGCGACGCCCGCGGCCCCGCGCACCTACAGGTTCCGGGTCGGATGATGCGCAGCGACTTGAACGAGCCTCCCAGTGTCGCACGCTCGCAGTCGTGCCGCGACGACCGCCCCGCGCCTGCGCCGCTCCCGGATGCCCGGCCCTCGTCGAGGGCGGCGCTCGCTGCCCCGACCACGCGCGCGCCGTCGCCCGCGAGGTCGACTCGCTCCGCGGCTCCGCGGCACGACGTGGGTACGGCCATCGCTGGCGACAGATCCGGATTGGCTTCCTGCGCCGCAACCCGCTCTGTGCTTCGTGCCTCCGCGACGGCCGCTCCGTCGCCGCCGTGGACGTCGACCACGTCGTTCCGCGCAGCCGCGGCGGGACCGACGCCGAGTCGAACCTCGCGGCCCTCTGTCACCGCTGCCACTCGTCGAAGACCGCCCGCGAGGACGGGCGCTTCGGCCGGAGGCGTGAGGAGAGGCACGGTCGATGAGCGCCGTCGGCACGCCGACGTTCACGCCGAGTCGTCCCGCATCGCAGGGCGACGCCTCGCGAGGCGCGGTCTCGCTGCGCCGCGCACCGCCCGGCCACGCACCGCACCGCCCCGGTCTCCGTTTCGCGGTCTCGTTGAACGACGTCACCAGCCTCTGGCGGACGCCCGCCGGGAGCGCGCTCGTCGATGCCGTGCTTGCCGGCCAGAAGCCGGACGACGCCGAGGTCGTCGAGATCGGCAGCGTCGAGGCGCTCGTCCTGCGCGGCACGTTCGCGCATGTGGCGGCGCTGGCCTCGGGGTTCGCCTCGGCCCCGCTCCCCGCAACGGACGCACGCACGGCGCGCGTGTTCGCGAACGACGGCACCGGATGGCGGCGCGCGCGCGTCGAGGACCTCGCCATGTGTGACGAGGTGGCAGCCGGGGAGGGGGGACGGCCGACGTGGGCGCCTCTCGGCCATGGACCGGAGCGCGCCTCGTTCGCGCGCGCATCCAGGTTTCACACTCCGGGGGAGGCGCGCTGATGGGCCGCCGCGGTCCCCCTCCGCTGCCCTCGACGCTGAAGCGCGCACGTGGAACGTACCGGCCGTGCCGGGAGAGCCCGTCGGAACCGTGCGGCACCCGCGGCGTGCCCGCTCCGCCCCCCGACCTCGACGCCGAGGAGCGAACGGAGTGGGACGAACTCGGTCCGCGCCTCGTGCGGATGGGAGTCCTCCTCCGCGAGCAGGCCGAGGCGTTCGAACTCCTCGTCCGGGGGAAGGTCCGCTACCGCCGCCTGGCGCTCAAGGTCCGCGAGATGGGCGAGGTCATCGTCGACTCGAAGGGCGACCTCGTCCGTAACCCGAGCGCGATCGCGATGGAGCGGGCCGAGATCGAGTACCGCCGCCTGCTGGGCGAGTTCGGCCTGAGTCCGGCAGCCGCGACCCGTGTCCGTGCCGAGACCGCGGAGGCGGCCGACACGGGCGCGACCGCCCGGCGTTTCTTCCGCCTCGTCCACGCCGCGACCCGCGACGGCCGCCGCCAGGAGACATCCTCGTGACGCTTCGCGGCGCCTCGCACCGCCCGGCTCCGCGCCCCAGCGCACGGCCGCGCAACGCACCGATCCCCGGTTCGTTCCGGGGGAGGTCCCGGCGATGAAGCCGTCGGGACTCGTGTTCCTTCGCGACTCGCCACACGCGCAGCGGCTCGCCGTCGCGTGGCCTCTCGTCGAGGACCGCACGCTCCCGGAGAAGGACCTCGTCCGTGAGTGGGCGCGCCTCGCCGATGTCCCGCCGCACGTCGCCGAGCGCCTCGCCGTCGTGCTGTGGCGTCACGAGGTCTGCCGCGCCGACGGCACCGTGGACCCGTTGGCCGACGCGTTCGTCGCATCCCTCGTCCAGAAGACGCTGCCGAGGACTCGCAAGTGACCCAACGCCACGCGTCGCATGGCATCGCTGCGCAGGGCAACGCCCCGCCACGCTTCGCGTCGCACCGCACCGCTCCGTCCCCGAGACACCCGACGCCGCGCGGCGCAACCCTTCGCCACGCGCGGCCGCGCCTCGCAGCGCCTCGCAACGCAACGCGCCGTCCTCTCCCCTCCACTCCCGGTGAGGTCCGCTCCCGATGATCGCACCCGACCTCCGTCAGCTCGCACGTCCGATCGCGTCGCTCCGCGAAGATCCGCAGAATGCGAGGAAGCACGACAGGCGGAACCTCGACGCCATCTCGAAGTCGCTCGCGGAGTTCGGGCAGCGGAAGCCCGTCGTTGCGCTCGCGGACGGCACGGTGATCGCCGGAAACGGCACCCTCGCGGCGGCGAAGGCGCTGGGCTGGACCGAGATCGCCGTGGCGACGTTCGAGGACGACGCGAGGGCGAGGGCCTACGCGATCGCCGACAACCGCGCCGGCGAGCTCGCCTCGTGGGACGACGAGCTGCTCGCCGCGGCGTTGTCGGGGGTCGATGAGTCGCTCCGCGCGGCGTGCGGCTTCTCGACCGCCGAGCTCGAACGGCTGCTCCGCTCGTCGGGTGGCGGTCAGGGCGATCCGGACGCGATCCCTGAGCCGCCCGCCGAGCCCGCGACGAAGACGGGCGACCTCTGGCTACTCGGAGAACACCGTCTCATCTGCGGAAGCGCGACGGATCCCGAGATCGTCCGACGGGTCCTCGATGGCGCGACGCCGCGCCTCCTGACGACCGATCCGCCGTATGGAATCGAGTTGCACTTGGAGTGGCGCGACGTCGCCGGCCTCAACGCGCTCGGGCCTGCCGAGCGCTCGTACATGCGCAGCGACGCGCACCAGAGCACGTCGATCTCAGGCGACACGAAGGCCGACTGGAGCGACGCGTTCGAGCTCGTGCCGAGCATCGACACGGCCTACGTCTGGCACGCATCCGCATTCGCGATCGAGGTCGGCCTCGGGCTTCGACGCATCGGCTTCGAGCTGAAGCAGCAGATCGTGTGGTTCAAGGGTCAGTTCGCGTTGAGCAGACAGCACTATCACTGGGCGCACGAGCCCGCGTTCTACGCGCGGAAGAAGGACGCGCTCCCGTTCCGCGGCAGCCGCGACCAGAGCACCGTCTGGGAGGCGCCCTCCCCGAAGATGATCATGTCGGGGAGCACCGAGGAGCGCTTCGATCACCCGTGCCAGAAGCCCGCGGTGCTCTACACGCGCCCGATCGAGAACCACCTGGAGCCGGGCGAGTGCCTGTACGAGCCCTTCGCCGGGTCCGGCACGGCGATCGTCGCCGCGGAGCAGACCGGGCGGCGCTGCATCGCGGTCGAGCTCGACCCCAAGTACTGCGACGTCATCGTCGCGCGCTGGGAGAAGTTCGCCGGGAAGAAGGCCGAGCGGAGGTCCGCGTGAAGCGCGTCTTCGTCTGCTCTGCGTACCGCGGCGACGTCTCCGCGAACGTCAAGGTCGCGCGCGCCGCGTGCCGCGAGGTGCTCCGGCAGGGCGACGCGCCGTTCGCCCCGCACCTCCTCTACCCGGACGTCCTGGACGACGACGTTCCGTCCGATCGCGCCCTCGGCATGGAGGCCGGCCGGCGCTGGCTCGCGGCGTCTCAGGAGGTCCTCGTCGTCGGCCCCGTGACCGCAGGGATGCGGGAGGAGATCGCGACCGCCGATGCCCTCGGGATCCCCGTGAGGTACGCCGACCCGCCCGCGAAGCCGTCGAGCGAGACGCGCGGCGGCCTGCTCGCGTGGCTCCGCAGCGTGGTCCCCGGCGCCTGGGAGGACCGTGCGGCGCTCGCCGCGATCGCGTTCGTCGTCGTCGGCTTCCTTCTCTGCCCGGGACGATGACCGCGCGCCGCCGTCGCCGAGCCGCGCCGCCGCCCGCGGACTGGTGGAGCGACGGTCCACCGCCGTGGGAGCGCTGGCCGGGAGCGTCGCTCCGTCTCGACGACTGCGGCGGCCGCTACCACTTCGACGCTGCTGCGGCCGACCAGGCGTGCGACTTCTTCCCGCTGTACCTGCGCCACGTGAAGGGCGACTTCGCGGGGCAGCCGTTCGAACTCCTCCCGTGGCAGCGCGACCTGATTGTCCGCCCGCTCTTCGGATGGAAGCGCGCGGACGGCACGCGGCGGTTCCGGAAGGCGTTCCTCGAGGTCGGGAAGAAGAACGGGAAGTCGGGACTCGCCTCCGGGATGGGCCTCCTCCTCGCGTTCGGCGACGACGAGCCGGGCGCCGAGGTCTACGCCGCGGCGGCCGATCGAGACCAGGCGCGGATCGTCTTCGGCGACGCCGCCGTCATGGCTCGCGAGAACCCGAAGTTCCTGAAGGACGCCGACATCACGGTGCTCCGCAACGCGATCGTCCAGACCGCGACGAACTCGACCTTCAAGGCGGTGTCGTCCGAGGTCGGTACGAAGCACGGGTTCAACGTGCACGGGCTCATCTTGGACGAGTTCCACACGCAGCGGACGCGCGACCTCTACGACACGCTCTACAAGGGCACGTCCGCGCGGCGCCAGCCGGTCGTCTTCATCATCACGACGGCGGGCGACGACCGCGAGTCGATCTGCTACGAGGAGTACGAGTACGCGAAGAAGGTCCGCGACGGCGTCATCGAGGACGAGCAGTACCTGCCGGTCATTTTCGAGAGCGACCCCGGGGCCGACTGGACCGACGAGCGGACGTGGCGCGCCTCGAACCCGTCCCTCGGTGTGACGAAGTCGCTGGAGTACATGCGCGCCGAGTGCGCCGCGGCGCAGGCCGAGCCGCGGAAGCGAAACAGCTTCCTGCGCTTGGAGCTCAACATCTGGACGGAGAGCCGGACGGTCTGGATCGCGCCCGAATCGTGGGAGGCGTGCCGGAGGACCGAGCCCGCGACGGACCTCGCGACGCTGCCCTGCTGCGCGGGCCTCGACCTCTCCGCGTCGGCCGACCTCACGGCGATCGTCCTGGCGTTCCGCCGACGGGACCGGGCGCGGCCTGCGGAGACGCTCGTCGTCGAACTGCCGGAGGCCGCCTCCGCGGGAGTACCGACGCCCGCCGCGGCCGGAACGACGCCGAAGGTCGAGCACCGGCTCGTCCTCGACTACGAGGTCGAGCTCGTGCCCTACTTCTTCCTCCCGCGCGAGGTCCTCCACGAGCGCGCGCGGAAGGACCGCGTCCCGTACGACGTGTGGGCCCGCGAGGGCTGGCTCCGCGTCACCGAGGGGAACGTCGTCGACTACGCCGAGGTGTACCGCGTCGTCCTGGAGGAGATCCGCGCGCAGCACAAGGGGCTCGCGCAGATCGGCTACGACCCCTGGAACGCGAACCACCTCGCATCGTCGCTCACCGCGGCGGGCGTGCAGATGGTTGAGGTCCGCCAGGGCTACGCGTCGCTCTCGGGGCCGTCGAAGCTCTTCGAGGCGCTCGTGCGCTCGCGCCGGATCCGCCACGACGGGAACCCCGTCATGCGCTGGTGCGTCGCGAACTGCGAGGTCGCGACCGACCCCGCCGGGAACATCAAGCCGGTGAAGCCCGGCGGCGTCGCGCAGGGGACGCGGCGGATCGATGGCGTCGTCGCCGCGGTTACGGCCCTCTCCAGGCTGATGGTGCTACCCGACCGCCCCTCAACCCCGTACGCGTACCGGGGCGTCAGGACAGTCGGGTAGCGAATCGCTCAGCGGCTACTTCGACGGGGGGTTGTTCCCGCGGCCGCCGCCGGACTGGTTGCCGGTCGTGCTCGGCCAGTTGCCGGGACCGGACCAGCCCCCGCCCTTGCCACCGCCGGACCCCTTTCCGCCGCCGCCCCCGTGACCGCCGGAGCCCTTGCCGCCCCCGCCGCCACCGGAGCCCTTGCCACCGCCACCGCCACCGGACTTCGCCATCGGACACCTTCTTTCTGGCCTCTCGGCCTTGAACCCCGCGGACCTCGCACCGTGCGAGACCCGCGGACTTGACGTTGGAACTGGTGCGCGTCCCTATGCCGTCGGCGCCACAACGGGCCGCCGCCGTTGGATGGCCGCGAGTACGCCGAGCCGCGCGATCTGCGCGATCAGCACGCCCGCGTTCGGAATGCGCCAGCAGTCGATCCACGGCAGCCCGGCCTCGCGGCACAGGCGGTGGACGTGGATACCGTGATGCGTACGCGACAGCCCGAGCACCCACACGACGAGGACGAAGTCGGGCGCCCGGAACTGCGACTCGAACCGTCGCGGTGATGCGTCGGACTGCCGCGTAGGACAGTGGACGACCTCCGCGAGTTCGAGGTCGCGCGCCAGTCGCGCGATCGCCTTCTCACGGGGGTCTCCGCCGATGACGAGCAGGCGGTGGCCGCGCAGGGCGGCACGAATCGAAGTCTCTGAGTCGTTTGACATGGAGGGCCTCCCAGCCGTTCGAGAGACCGCGCGGACAACTCCGCGCAGGTCTACGGCAAGTCCCAGCGACGCCCTTCGGGGCACAGCAACCAGTTGGCTGCCAAGTCGCGATTCAGATCGTACCACACGTCTACGTGGGGTGTGCCGGCCGGACGTCCCGTGCCAGCAGCACCTTGGTTCGGTCCAGTTCCTTCGCCTGCGTGCGCTGTGCGAGGTCCTCGTCGACCTTCTCGCCCAGTTCCCGCATGTGCGCCTGCTTCAGCCACCAGATCGCCCGCAGCGCGGCGCGACGCGGCGACACGCGCTCCGGGAGCTTCCGACCGTGGCGAATTGCCTCTTCTGCGTCGCGGGCCGCCTCGCGAACGCGCTCGTCCGGGTCCAGCGTGGCCGCGATGTGCAGCGTTCGATGGCCCTTCCCGCCGGGGTTCACGCGAAGCGCGGACACGGCACGGACGTACGCGAATCGCCACTCCGGAGACGGCTCCTTCATGTCCTCGTTCGTCCGCCTCGCTCCGGACGTCGCTGTGGCCTTGCGTTGCTTCTCGGTGAGGCGGTCCGTCAGCCGCTCCAGGCAGAACGCCCCGAAGTCCCGTCGCAGGCGCTCGAGGTCCGTGTCGCTCTCCTGCTCGCGCTCGACCGCGGCGTGGAACACATCCTTCAGAATCGCCGGGATCGCCCGCCACGGATCCGGCGGCGGGTCGTCCACGAACTCGGGCCAGTCGCGCAGGTCGTGGGCGACCGCACGCGTGTTCAGCGCACGCAGCGCGAGCACCACGGGCTTGAACATGCGCGCGAGGCCGCCGTGGAACGCGAGCAACGAGCAGCATCGGCGGAAGTGGTCGATCCGCTCGACGAAGGCGCGGGCCTGCGGCGTGTCGCCCGGAGAGTCGGCGGAGGCGAGGAGGGGCCGCAGTCGCGACAGGTCCTCTGTGGCTGCCGCGAGCATGCGTTCGCGCACGTCAGGTGGGCACGCATCGCTCTCCGCGTCCCATGCCATCCGGAAGAGGAGCATCCAGACGGAGCGGAGTTCGTCGCTCGCGGTGGACGGCCGAGGTCCGACGCGAGCGTCTGCGAGTTCGAAGTACCGCCGCATGTCGCGCGCGAACTCGCGCATGTGCTCGCGCCACATCTCGGCGTGACCGATGTAGATGTCGAAGAGCCGGCCGTACTCGGAGTTCGCCCAGCGCGCGGAGGCCGCGTCGGCGATGACACTCACGACAGCTGCGAACTGCGCGTCCGTGGCCTGCGCAGCAGTCGTCGTCAGCTTGCGCAGGTCGTCCGGCGTTCCGTAGACGATTTGCCGCGCGAGCTCGCGATGTTCCGACTCCCGGTAGCAGCTCAGGTAGTAGTCGTACGAGCCAGCGAGGAGCTCGCTCGCGGCGCGCTCGATCGCCGCCTCGTCGAGCGGCTCGGCGTCCGCGGGCGGCGCGGCAGGCTCAGGCGCCGCCCTCGCCTTCTCTTGCTCGGTGACCGCCTTGATCACGCTCTCCGGATAGGGCGCCGTCAGCGCGTCCGCGAGCGCCTGCTCGATCGCCCCGGCGAGCACGAGGACGCGGCACACGCGCTTCTCGCGCTCGCGCTTCAGATCGACAGGGCACCCGAGCAACTCCTTCACGAGGATCGGCGGCCAGTTCTTCATCAGGAGCGAACGGAAGTCGGCGCCGTGGGCGAGCATCGTGCGCGCCACCTCGACCGCGCCCTCCTCTCCGATCGACCACGCCCACGAGTCGTCGCCCGGCGCGCGGTCGGGCACTTCGATCCGCGGCGCCCAGAGCTCTCCCATCAACGTCGCCAGCGTCGCGAGGAGAGCGCTGTTCCGGTACGTCGCCGCGTCCAGCTTCTTCAGGCGCTCCCAATCGACTTCGCCGAGGGAAGGATCGACGTACGCGAGCTTCGTGTACAGCCACACCGTCGCGACGGCACTGATCGGCCCGTCTCCAGGGGTGTCGGCATCGGGCTCCTCCGCCGCCCCTCGCGGAAGAACCCGGGCCAGCAGTGGACCGAGCCAGATCGCAACATCCTCTGGGCATCCTGCGGACGCGAGTGTTCGCGCTGCGGAGCGAATGATGGAGCTCGGCGACGGGTCGCTCGGCTCCACGAACGGTGTCGTGGGCTTCTGACGCGGCATTCTTGCGCCTCTCTCGTGGAGAAGGGGTCCCAGGTTCCGCCGACCGAACGATCGGCGCGCGTTGGGTGAAGCCCCCGCTGGGGCTCCCGGCAACCTCCCGTTGGGGAGGCCTCCCGTAGGAACGGGAGATGCACTCGCGACCATGAAGATACTGCGCGGAGCCTCGGCGTCAAGCGCGGATCTCGACGGCGTGGTCGCTCCGGTACTGGAGCGAGCCTCCCGGTGCCGCAGTGTCAACGAGATGCCCGGTTCGACCACGCATCGGTCGCTCGCCGCGCGGCTCCGCACCGCCGTCCGCGCGTTCCTCCTCTCCGACGAACCGCCGGAGTCCTTCTGGAAGTGGCCCGGCGTCGGGCGGCCGACGCTCTCCGGCGTCAGCGTCACCGACCAGACGGCGCTCCGCGTCACGGCGGTGCTCTCCTGCGTGAAGGTCCTCGCCGAGTCGATCTCCACGCTGCCGCTGATGGTGTTCGAGCGGCAGGCAAACGGGGACAAGCGACCCGCGGCCGAGCACCCGCTCTCGCCGATCCTCCACACGCTCTGCAACGACGAGGCGACGGCGCAGTCCGTCCGCGAGACGCTCTGCGCCCACGTGCTGCTCCGCGGCAACGCATACGCGCGCGTCGTCCGTGACGGCGGCGGCGACGTCCGCGAGATCTGGCCGCTCGCGCCCGGCACGATCCAACCCGAACGCCCTCGGCCGGACGGCCCGCTCGTCTTTCGCGTGTCGGAGCCGGGCGTGCGCCCCGAGACGCTCCGTGCTGATCAGGTCTGGCGGATCCCCGGTCTCTCCTGGTGCGGCGCGACGGGCCTCTCGCCGATCGCGCTCGCGCGCGAGTCCGTCGGCCTCGCGATGGCGCTCGAGCAGAACACCGCATCGGCGCTGAAGCACGGCGCACGGATCGCCGGGGTCGTCAGCCACCCGCAGGTGATGGACGACCCCGAGTACCAGCGCTTCAAGCAGTCCTGGGACGAGGCCTACGCCGGCGTCACGAACGCCGGGAAGACGGTGATCCTGGAGCAGGGCGCGAAGTTCGAGAAGGTCGGGATGACGTTCGAGGACCTGCAGTTCCTCGAGCTGAAGAAGTTCCAGGTCGCGGAGATCGCCCGGCTCTTCCGCGTGCCGCTCCACATGCTCTACGACACGCAGGCGCAGCCGCGCGCCAACATGGAGCAGGCGTCCTTGGAGTTCGTGGTCTACACGCTGCGCCCCTGGCTCGTGCGCTTCGAGCAGACGATCGCGCGGGACCTGCTGCTCCCCTCCGAGCGCGCGCGGTTCTTCGCCGAGCACAACGTGGCCGGGCTCCTGCGCGGCGACTTCGCGGCGCGCATGGCGGGCTACGCCCAGGGCCGCCAGTGGGGCTGGTGGTCGGTCAACGACATCCGGCGCCTGGAGAACCTGAACGGCATCGGCCCCGAGGGCGACGTCTACCTCCAGCCGCTCAACATGACCCGCGCCGGCGATCCGCCGCCCGAGGCCGTACCGCAAGTGCCCGCGCCCGCGAAGCCCATGGCGCCCGCGCCCACGCCCGAGGCGCCCGACCCGCAGAAGGAGAACGCCCGATGACTACCCAGTTCCCGACCGGCCGTGGGTACGTGCTCGCCGCCGCCACCGAGGCCGCGACCGCCCCGACCCTCTACCTCTACGACGTGCTCGGGATCGACGCGTTCGGCGGCGTCCTCGCGCGGCAGATCGTCGATGACCTCGCGGCGCTCGGCCCCGTCGATGCGCTCAACGTCCGGATCAACAGCTCCGGCGGCGACGTGTTCGAGGGGATCGCCGTCTACAACGCGCTCCGGCGCTTCCCGGGGAAGGTCACCGTCCACATCGACGGGATCGCGGCGTCGATCGCTTCGCTGATCGCGATGGCGGGCGACAAGACCGTGATCTCCGAGAACGCGATGGTCATGGTCCACCGCCCGTGGACCGCGGTCATGGGCGACGCCGAGGAGATGCGCCGCGTCGCGGAGACGCTCGACAAGGCGTGGTCGGCCATGCTGACCACGTACCAGCGGCGGACCGGCCGACGCGCCGCGACGGTCGCGCAGAAGGTCACCGACGCGGGCGGCGAGTGGTGGATGACCGCCGAGGAGGCGGTCTCCGAGGGGTTCGCCGACGCCGTCACGAAGCCGGAGAAGGAGGCGCAGGTCTTCGGCCTCCACCGCTTCCGGAAGGTCCCGGCGCAGCTCGCCGCGTCGGCCGCGGACGCCGCGACGCCGGTCCCGCTCGCCGCCCCGCGCGTCGCCTCGATCGAGGCGCCCCGGGTCGTCGTCCCGCCGCGCGACGGCATCCCGCGCGCCGTCCGCCGCCGCGTCGTCGAGGTCCTGCGCCTCGGAAGTTGAACGAGCCTCCCGCGCGCCGACGCTCGCACCAGACGCACGTTCCCACCCGGAGGAGATCCCCATGTCGAAGCTGCTCGAACTCAAGCGCTCGCGGAAGGAGCTGGTCGGGAAACTCGGCCCGCTCGCCGAGAAGGAGGTCCTCACTCCGGACGAGGAGAAGTCCTACACGGACTGGAAGGGCCAGGCCGAGACGCTCGCGAAGCAGATCGAGCGGGTCGAGTTCGTCGAGACCGAGCGCGCAGTGATCGACCGCGTGGACCCGGTCCCGTCGAAGCCGCGCCCGGACGCGGACCCCTCCAAGCCCGCGAAGCCGGACCCCGCGGCCCCGAAGCCGGTCGCCGGCGCGACGCGCAAGCGCGTCGAGAACCCCGGCTTCGAGTGCGTCGGCGAGCTCGTCTACTGCGCCCGGTTCAACCCGTCGGACTCCCGCATCCAGGCCCTCATGGAGATGGGGACGGGCGAGTCGGGCGGCCTCGCGATCCCCGACGAGATCAACCCGACGCTCGCCGAGGTGAAGCCCCAGGAGGCGATCTTCCGCCCGCGCGCGACGGTGGTCCCGGCCGGCGAGTCGCCGGACGCGGACCTCGTCCTCCCGTCCCTCAACCAGGGGACCGGCGCCAACCTCTACGGCGGCGTCCAGGTCGACTGGATCAGCGAGGGCGGCGACAAGCCCGAGACCACGGCGAAGATCAAGGAGACGCGCTGGAGCCCGAAGGAGGTCGCGGCGCACATCGTCGTGACGGACAAGCTCCTCCGGAACTGGCGCTCCGCGTCGGCGCTCATCGAGCGGATGCTCCGCGGGGCGCTCCTCGCCGCCGAGGACGTCGCCTTCCTCAAGGGGAACGGCGTCGGCCGGCCGACGGGCGTCCTCGCCGCGAAGGCCCTGAAGAAGGTGAACCGCGCGCAGGCGAACGAGGTCAGCTACGCCGACCTGGTCGCGATGGAGGCCGAACTCCACGAGGACGGCGAGGCGATCTGGGTCGTCTCGCCGCGCGTGATCCCGAAGCTCCGCCAGATGAAGGACGGCGCGAACCACCTGATCTGGCAGGAGGACGCGCGGAGCGGTGCCCCCTCGACGCTGCTCGGCCGCTCGGTCGTGAAGAACTACCGGAGCCCCGCGCCCGGCTCGCTCGGCGACGTGCTCCTGATCGTCCCCTCCTACTACGTGATCAAGGACGGCGTCGACACCACGATCGCCGCCTCCGAGCACGTCCTCTTCAAGCAGAACAAGACCGTCGTGAAGGCGTTCAAGACGGTCGACGGCGGCCCGTGGCTCGACGGTCCGCTCTCCCAGGAGGACGGGAACACGTACAGCCCGTTCGTCGCGCTCGACGTGCCGTAGTCCGGCGCCTCCGCTTCCCCCCGCACCCCTGACCCCGGAGAACGACCATGACGAAGAAGCTGACCGAGGCGCTCGCCTTCGACTGCCTCGTCCCGCCCCAGGACGTCGGCACGGCGGACGTGACCGGCACGTTCGTCGACGTGAGCCTGTGCGGGCGCTTCGCGGTGCTCGCGAAGGCCGGGGCCGTGACGGCCGGGAAGATCCTCTCGGTCCAGCTCCGGCAGGCGAAGGACGCGGCGGGGACCGCCGCGAAGGACCTCGGCGCCGCGGTCACGGCCGCGGGCGCCGGCGGGAACGCGCCGGCCGACGTCGAGATCGAGAAGCTGACCTCCGAACTCGACGGCGCGAACGGCTTCACGCACGTCACGGCGGTCCTCGGGATCGACGAGAACGCGAAGCTCGGGGCGGCGTGGCTCGTCCGGGGCGACCGGAAGTACGTCCCGTAGCCCGGCGGAGGTGACCGATGGCACACCGAGTCGTCTCCCGCTTCCTCGATCGCGCGCGCGGGGTCTACGTGGACCCCGGCGCCGCGTGCCCGGCACTCCCTCCCGACGAGGCGGCCCGGCTCGTCGCCGCCCGCTGCCTCGTCGAGGTGGCCGACGAGCCGCCGCCCGGGCCTGCCACGCGGAGGAAGCGCGAGCCGGCCGCGCCCGCCGACCCGCTGCCCGCGACGGAGTAGCCCGTGGGGCTCCTCCTCCTCGAAGGCCCCGCGGCGCCACTCGTCTCGCTCGAGGAGGCGCAGGCCCACGTCCGCTCGGAGAACGCCGAGGAGTCGGCGCTCCTCGCCTCGATGGTCGAGGCGGCGACGGTGCAGGCCGAGGCGTACTGCCGACGGCGGTTCGTGACGCAGCGCTGGCGCGCGACGTTCGACTGCTTCCCGGACGGGGCGCTCCTCCTCCCGCATCCGCCGCTCGCGTCGGTCGAGGCGGTGACCTACGTGGACGCCGCGGGGACGGTCCAGACCCTCGCGCCGGCGGACTACGTCGTCCGCACGGCCGAGACGCCCGGCGAGCTGGTCCCTGCGTACGGGAAGTCCTGGCCCGCGGCGCGCGACGTGCCGGACGCTGTCGCGGTCGAGTTCACGTGCGGCTACGGCGACCCCGCGGACGTCCCGCATGCGATCAAGCGCGCCGTCCTCCTCCTCGTCGGGAGCCTCTACCGCGACCGCGAGAACGCGAGTCCCGTTGCGCTCTCGCACGTGCCGACGAGTGCCGAGTGGCTGCTCGGCCCGTTCGTCGTGCGGAGGTTCGCCGCGTGAGCATCAGCGCGGGACTCCTCGATCGCCGCGCTCGCCTCGAACGCCGCCACGAGGAGACGGACGACTCCGGACAGAGCGTCGTTCGCTGGCTGCCGCTCGCGACCGTCTGGGCGCGCATCGAGCCGCTCGGGGGCCGCGAGGGCTTCGGGCAGCAGTGGGTCGCGACCGGGGAGGTCCGATTCACGATCCGCTGGCGGGACGACGTGACGCCGCTCCACCGGGTCGTTCACGAGGGTCGCGAGTACGACGTCGTGTCGGTCGCCGAGGATGGGCGGCGCGAGGCGCTTCTGATCGTCGGTCGCGCGCGGACGGAAGGGCGCGTTCCGTGAACGAGGTCCAAGTCGCCGGCCTGAAGGACCTCGACGCGGCGCTCGCCGAAATCCCGGCGTCGCTTCGCCGGAACGTCGTCCTCGCGGCGCTCCGGCGCGCGGCGCAGCCGATCGTCCGGGATGCCCGAGCACGAGCCCGCCGCGGAACGGATCCCCGACGGCGCGGTTCCATGAAGCAGCGGAAGTCCGGAGAGTCGCTCACGATGGGCCCGGGCGCCGACTCGATCGCCGCGCGCGCTGTGAAGTCCGCGACCGCGAACGAAGCCGCCGTCACGGTCGGCCCCGACGCGCGGCACTGGTACATGAAGTTCCTCGAGTTCGGCTCCGCCCGACAGGCCCCGGAGCGCTTCCTGACTCCCGCCTTCGAGGTGAACAAGGAGGCGGCGGTCCAGCTCGCCGGCGCGGAACTCTGGAAGTCGATCGCCGCCACGGCGCGGCGGCTCGCCCGGCAGGCCGAGTCCGGGCGGATCTCTCCCCGCGTCGCCGAGGCGCTCCGCTCGTGACGCTCGGCAAGTACCTGCGGCGGCTCCTCGTCGAGGCCCCGGGCGTCGCGGCCCTCGCCGCGGACCGGGTCTACACCGAGGTGCTTCCGCAAGCGGCCGCGGTGCCGGCCGTCGTCTTCACCGAGGTGTCGGGCGAGGACGACGTCGCCCTCGACGGGCCAACCGGCGCGTCCGCCCGTCGCGTGCAGGTCGACTCCTGGGGAAGGACCCGGGCGGACGCGACGGCGCTCGGCCTCGCCGTCCGCGCGGCGCTCGCGGGCCACGTCGGCGCTGCCGCCGGGCTCGTCGTGCAGGGCTGCTTCCTCGTCGCGGAGCGGTGGGACTTCGACGCGGAGACCTCCCTCTACCGGACGAGCCAGGACTTCGACGTGTGGCTCGCGGCGGCCGCGGCGTGACGCGGTCTGCATCCTCCGGGCGAAGGCAAGGTCGTTCCGCCCGCTCCCGCGGAGCTCAGGTTCTTCCTCGATTCCACGGCGGCGACGACTTGAGGCGCGGCGCACCCGGAGCGAACGTCCGGACCAAGGAGGTGCTCAGATGAAGCACGCGAAGAAGCAGACGAAGACCGCGGGGAAGCCCTCGAAGGGCGCGCCCCGCAAGGCCCCGAAGCTCGCGGTGGTGAAGGACGCCCACGCGGCCCCCGGCGCGAAGTCGCGCGACCCGCGGCTCCCCGCGGCGGGGACGACGCTCGTCCGCCCCTACAAGGGGAAGGACTACCGGGTCACGGTGCTCGAAGCGGGGTTCCGGTACGACGGGCGGGAGTTCCGCTCGCTGTCGAAGCTCGCGTCCGAGATCACCGGGCAGGCCAGCATCAACGGGTATCTGTGGATGCGGCTGACCGGCGACGCGGCGACCGCGCCGAGGCCGAAGACGGCGAGGTCGAAGGGGAAGACCCCAGCGCCGACGGAGACCGCTCCCGCGCCCGACCCTGCACCGGACGCGCCCAGCGTCTGAACCGACCGAGCTGACGTTTCGACCCGGCGGCGCTCACGCGCCGCCGGGTCTCTCGCTGGTGCGCGTGCTCTACTTCAGGATCGTCCCGTTCACCACCACCCGGGCGAACTCGTCGACTAGTCGCTTGACCCCGTCCGGCTCCCGATACCAGCGACGCGCGAGCCCGGCGGCGACGTCGGCGGCCTGAACCGGGAGCGTCGAGTGCGACGGAGCTTCGGCAGTCCCACCGAGTCGGGGTGCCGGAGCGCCGCGCGCTGCGTCGTGGCTACGGACGATCTCGTGGAGCCGCTCTCGTCGAACACGGATCCGGTCGATGCTCGTGCGGTTCCCCTCGTCGAAGCAGCGGACGACGACGAGAGAGGGGCGCAGCATCTCGACCATCACGCCCGCCGCGTCCATGAACCGGAACCGTGCGGCGTGCTCGCGGAACAGGGAGCGCTGACGGTCGCGTTCAAACACGTCCGCGAGCGCTGCGTTCGATCGCGCGAGGTCGATGCGGAGGTTGTGACTCGTCGGGCGCCCCTCGGGCTCGATGTCCGCTCCAGGCATCCAGTACTCGATCCTCCGCGCCACCGACGAGGCGGCAAGCGCGTCGTCGTCCCATCGCGATCGCATCGAGCGCAACCTGTCGCCGAGCGGCGAACCGAGCGGGAACCGCTCCAGCGCGGGGCCGATCCAACGTCTTTCCCACTCCGCCCGCTCCAGTGAGTAACGGTTCGCATCGACGACCGACACGAGCGCTTGGCGCAACTCGCGTCCCGCTCGATGTGCAAGCTCACGTGTCTGGGGCTGCTGGCTCGCGCGCTGCCAGTGCTTGAACTTCAGCTCGAACGGCGCGGATCGGTTCGTGTGCAGTGCACGTACCAATGCAGCGCACGCGTCCAGCGTGCAGGCGCTCGGCATCTGGGCCGTGACGATCAGGTCCGGCGTGCCACCGTTCGCCTCATAGGAGTCGTCGGCGAACGTCGCCGGGTCGGTCAGGTCGGCACTCGGGAGCACGCGATGAGCGTAGTTGCCTGCGGGGACGTGGTTGCCCGTCCCCGCGAATCGACCTAGTCGCGGCGGATCGCCCTCGAAGTTGCACGAGCCTCCCGGTCGCTCACCCTCGCCATCGGAGGCACTCCGATGGCCGTTCTCGCAGTCCAGCAGATCTCCCGCGCCGGTCTGAACCCCGCCCTCGCGGCGGCGGCGGCGGCGGGCGACGCGTTCCCGAACACGGGCCGCGTCTTTCTCCGCGTGAAGAACGCCCACGCGACGGTCGCGCGGACGGTCACCGCGGTCTCGCAGCTCCCCGCCGGCGCGATCCCGCAGGGCGCGGCGAAGGCGGACGTCGCGGTCGCGGTCCCCGCTCTCTCCGAGCGCTGGGTCGGGCCCTTCGACCCGGCCTCCTTCAACGACGCGAACGGCCGCGTCGTCGTCACCTACGACACCGAGGCGGACCTGACCGTCGGCGCGTACGCGCTGTAGCGGAGGAGGAGCACCATGGCGGCGACCGGCGCGAAGCTCGGCACGAGGACGCGGTTCCTGCGGGAGGACCCGGTCGGGAGCGGCACGTACGTGTCCGTCGCCGAGGTGAAGTCGATCGGCGGCCCGTCGCTCTCGCGCGACGCCGTCGAGGCGACCCACACCGAGTCGCCGGACGACCACGCCGAGTTCATCCCCGGTCTCGCGAACGGCGGCGAGGTCTCGCTCGTCCTCAACTTCCGGCCGGAGCACGTGAGCCAGGGTGCCACGGCCGGCCTGCTCAAGGACTTCCAGGACGGGACCGTCCGCAACTGGCGGGTCGAGTGGCCGCAGTTCGCGAACACGCCGACGCTCACCTTCCCGGGCTTCCTCACCGGGTGGGAGCCGTCCTCGGCCGCGAAGGAGCTGATCTCCGTCGCGGCGAAGCTCAAGGTCACGGGGAAGACCGTCGCGACCAACTTCGCGTAGCGCCACGGCGCCGAGAGGAGACCTGATCCATGTCGAACCCGCACCGTGGCGAGGCCTCGTTCGAGGTCGAGGGGAAGGCGTACCGCGTCCGCTTCTCGTGGAACGCGGCGGCCGAGTACGAGGAGGCGGCCGGGAAGCCGCTCTCGGACGCCCTGTTCGACATCGCCCGCGAGCGGCTCTCGGCGCGGTCGCTGCGCGCCATGCTCTGGGCGGGCCTGCAGGAGCACCACCAGGACGTGACGCTGAAGGAGGCCGGGCGACTCATCGACAAGATGGGCCGGAAGGAGGCGCAGCGCGTCATGGGCGTGGCGCTCCGCTACTTCTTCCCCGAGCTCGAACCCGCCAAGGAGCGCGCGCCGGACCCTCCGACGCCCGCCGCTCCGGCGGGAGCCGCGGGCTCGGCGTAGCGGACTGGCGAGACCGGGCGGCCGACGCCGGGATCCCGCAGGAGACGTTCTGGCGGCAGACCCCGCGCGAGACGGTCGTGGCGCTCCGGGCCCTCGATGCCCGCCGCCGTCGCGGGCATCAGATCGCGCTCTTCACGGCTTGGCACGTCGCGGCCTTCGAGCGGATCGACCGCCTGCCCGAACTCGCCCCCCTCCTCGAGCGGCTGGACAGTCGTGCCGACGAGGACCAGGACCCCGACGAGCAGATCGCCGCGGCGCGTTCGATCGTCGCCGCCTTCGGCGGAAGGGAGCGCTGACCGATGCCCGCCGCCGTCGTCGGCTCCCTTCGCGTCCTCCTCTCCGCGGACTCGGCGCAGATCACGTCCGACCTCGGGAAGGCGCGCGCCGCAGTCAAGGAGACGGGCGCCGAGATCCGCGGGATGGGCGGCGCGGGCGTCGCGCTGCGCGCCGTCACCGCGGAGATCAAGGGCGTCGGACCGGCGCTCCGCGGGGTCCAGCAGGCGTCGCAGATCGCGACGCAGTCCCTCGTCCTCCTCGGCGAGAAGACGACGCCCGCGGTGTCGAGCCTCACGAACGCCCTCGGCGGGCTCCTCGCCGGCGGGTTCAC
Source organism: Planctomycetota bacterium (assembly GCA_022072415.1). Taxonomy (GTDB): domain Bacteria; phylum Planctomycetota; class JAJSAM01; order JAJSAM01; family JAJVHW01; genus JAJVHW01. The sequence continues at coordinate 1,864 of JAJVHW010000047.1, read as the reverse complement.
GCCTCTCGGCGTCGCCCTCGCCGCCGTGAGCGTCGGGTTCTCCCTCCTCGCGAGTCAGAAGGAGGAGATCGTCTCGGTCTTCGCGGCGACCGAGGAGCGGGTCAAGTCCACGCGCGAGGGGCTGGAGAAGCTCCGGATCGAGCTCGGGCTCCTGCGCCAGGGGAAGGCCGCGACGGCGGCCGACGTGGACATCGCCGGGGCCGAGGAGGAACTCCGTCGCCGGAAGTGGGTCGCCGCGAGCGAGAAGCAGGCGGGGTTCCTCGGGAGCCAGGGAGCAGGCGCCTTCTGGCGGAACCTCGGCTCCTCAGTGTTCCCGACCAGCGGGTTCCTCCCGTCGATCGACTCGGCCGAGGAGGCGGCGCGTCGCGCGGTCCGCGAGCAGGAAGAGTTCCTCCGCACGCTCCGCGAGCAGCAGAAGGTCCACGAGGAGATCGACCAGCGCCGGAAGTCCACGGAGGAGACGGCGAAGCGCGAGGCGGCGGCGCAGGAGAAGATCGCCGCTGCTGCGAAGGCCGCCGCGGACGCGATGGCGAAGTTCGACGCCGCAGAGACGACGCGGGACCGCGCGCTCCGCGAGAAGCGCGTGGACATCCAGAGCCTCCTCAACCCCGACACGTCGGACGCCTCGCTCGACCGGCAGAAGGGGAAGGTCCACGACGCGATCGAGGACCTGATGAGGGCGGCGAAGGCCTCGCCCGAGGACCGGCGCGAGCTGGAGTCGCGGATCCGCTTCGAGCGCGAGATGCTCGACCTGCTCGAGCAGGAGCAGGCGGTCCGCCGCGAGATCGCCGCGGTGACAGCCGCCGCCGCGAAGGCGGACGCGATGCGGAAGGAGAACGACCGCGCGGCGCTGGAGGGCGACACGTCGCTCACCGACCGCGCGAAGGCCCTCGCGGCGGCGCGGGCCGAGTTCGGCGAGATGCTCGGCTCGAAGGAGATGGCAGCGCTGCCGACTGCGAGCCCCGAGCGCGCCCGCCTCCTCGCCGAGTTCCGGCGGAAGGAGGACGGCATCAACCGGGACTTCGACGAGAAGGGCGTCGAGGCGCAGCGCGCGTTCCTCTCCCGCGTGGACGCGATCCGGCGGCAGTCGCAGGCGGCGACGCTCGCCGACGACCGGAACCAGACCCGCATCCGGCTGGAGGAGGAGGACGCCCGCCACGACGTCGAACTCCGCTCCGTGAACGACGCGCAGATGCGCGGTCTCCTCACCGAGGAGCAGGCGGCGCAGAAGCGGGACGCGCTCTACGCCGCGCACATCGAGTTCCGGCAGGCGATCACGCGGGAGGGCCGCGAGAAGGAGCTCGCGTGGCAGGCGGACTACCAGCAGCGGCTCCTCGCGCTCGCCGGAGAGGGCGAGACGGACCAGGCGCGCCTCGCCGCGCTGGCGACGGAGCAACGGCTCGCGGCGCTCCAGGAGGAGACGCGGAAGCAGGTCGAGGAGCTGCGCCGCCGGGGCGAGCTGACGCGCGCGCAGGAGGTCGAGAACGCCGCCGCCGGGGCGCGGGAGCGCATCACGCGTCAGGGTCAGCTCCAGCAGGCAGTCACGGGCGACGACTTCGCCGCCGGGTTCCAGGGGCGGATCTCGCAGCTCCGCGAGGAGACCGCGGGCTGGGGCCGCCTCGGCGCGCAGATGGCCGACGTCGCGGCGAACGACCTCTCGGGCGGCGTCGCCTCGGCGCTCGCCGACATCGCCCGCGGGAGCAAGACGGCGTCCGAGGCGTTCCGGGAGTTCGCGGCGGACTTCGCGTTCCAGGTCGCCCGCATGATCGAGCAGGCGCTCATCATGAAGGCGATCCTCGCGCTCTTCCCCGGCCTCGGCGCCGCGGGTGGCGCTGCGGGCGCGGGAGCGGGCGCAGCCGCCGCG